>NZ_AKWX02000004.1:0-300000 GCF_000306115.2 Leptospira wolffii serovar Khorat str. Khorat-H2 | reverse complement strand
TACTTTTGTATAATTCGTCGTAAAATGGCAGAATGGCGCCGCCCGGATACCCGAATACGATGTCGACCCCGTATTCTTCCAGGAGTTCGACCATCAACCTAGCACCGGTTATTTTTCCTTCGCTTTTCGACATCTTTCCCTCGTTCAGAATCCATTCCATGCGGCCTAAACGACCTGTCAAGGAGGTTCCCCGTGTAGGAACTCCAACCAAAGATGCGGTTCGTCCCTAAAAATATCATAGTGCTCTGCCTCGAAACTTCCTCTCCTACACCTTGGTCTAGGATCTTAAGATACAACCTTCTGGTTAGGGGAAGGGTTACCATAATATAAGAGCTCTTTTTTTACGATTTCAAATTTTCTTTACGGAATTAGTAACAAGGAAAACCTTTACTCATCCGTCAAAATAGTATTAAATAAAAAATTGAGTAAGAGTCTCTAAGATTCTTTCCCATAAATTTAAAAGGAACCCTCGGTCCCATGAGCGAACCCATTGAAAAAACACAAACCGGAAAGGAAGAGGAAGATTCCCACTTCGCGCAAATCAAGAGTTTAGCGAAAGAAGCCTACCGTTATCTCGATAGCAGACAATGGGATAAGGCGGAATCCAAACTGAAGGAGCTTTTGGCCAAGGAACCCACTAATACTTACGGGTTAGTCGGCATGGGGGATCTCCACTTCAAGCGCAAGGAATTCCGACAGGCACTGGACTTTTATAATCGATGCATCAAAGAGGATTCATCCAATAAATTTTCCCTGATGGGACTCATGAACTGCTACCGAGAAATGAACCTACTCAATCGGGTCATCGAGGTCGCGGAAGAATACAGACATATCACGATTACGGACGCTTCCATTCTAAGTCGAGTGGCGGATGCACATCGCAAACTGAAGAATTTCAAAGAGTCCGAAGTGTATTACATGCAAGCCTTGCAGATCAATCCTAAGGATCAGTATGTGATCGTCGGATTAGGGCATTTATTCTTCGCGTGCCAAAGATACAAGGACGCGATCAGCTGGTGGGAGAAACTTTTAGTCATCCAGCCGGATAACATCAAGATCCTGACCGAAATAGGAAACAGTTATCGTAAGATTAAAGACTTCGACGAGGCGATTCGTTATTATAGAAGAGCCGCCGATCTAGATCCGCGCAATTTCTTCGCGTTATACGGACTAGCCGAATCCTATCGAGGCAAAAAGGATTTCCGCAAGGCCAACGAGTTTTGGGAAAGAATCCTGGAGTTCGATCCGGATAATAAACTCATCATCAATAGGTACGCGGATAGCTTGCGAGGTATGGGAGAATTCGACAAGGCGTTGGAATGCTTCAACCGTATTCTATCCGAAGGAGAGGACTACTTCGCTCTGTTAGGAAAAGCCTCTTCCCTTAAGATGAAAGGTGCGAGAGACAAGGCCGAAGAGATTTATTTGGATCTGTACAGAAAATTCCCTATGGACCCTCGTCCGGTTGTGGAACTGTCGGAACTATATTACGATATGGGCAAGAAAGACGACGCGCTCAAGCTATTGAACGAATTTCACAGAAAGCAGCCTTTGAACGAGGAAGTAAAACAGAAGCTGGAAGCCTTTTCCGAGTAATTCTTACTCCTCTTGTATGCTTGCCTTTTCCCTCTCCAGGAATTCCGGGAGAGGGAAAACTTCCTCCCTCCCATTCTTTAGAAAAATCGCATCTGCGTCCCAAATTCCGTTCCGTCTGACCAAAGCGACGTGATGATGCCAGATGTTTCCGTTCGGATCAGTGAAGATTCTGGGAACTCGAGCCGGATTTACGTATAGAATTCCATCCTTTCTTTTTTTCCATACGCGTGTCTTCTGTTTCCCCTTTCGAGAAGAATGGTGCATATGACCCGCAACCACAACTTTGGGAGCCCGGTTCCTTAGGACGGATTCTAGAATGAAATCGCCCAGGTCGCCGTCCCCAAAATCCCCCTCTTCTTTTCTAAAATCGCAGCCCCATATGTCCTTGGCCCTCGCACCGAGTCCCGATGGTCCGTTATGAGCAAGTACCAAAAGGTCTTTTTGCGAATCGGTGTCTGCGAGTAAGGATAAAAGCCGTTGCGAGGATTCTTCCATCGTACCGATTCCGTGGAAATATTTTAAGAAAGGAATAAAATTCAATCTTCCTCCCATGGAAAGGGGCCTTGCACCTAATAGTGAATAGTCGGAACTTTCCGAAAATAGATTATAGCGGCAGACTCTTATATCCCCTAAGTCGTGTAGGAACTTTTTCCATCTCAAAAGATGCAGCGGAAAGGAAAGATTTCCCAGTTTAGGGGAGAATCCGAAAAGCTCTACCGCTAATTGAAAAAACGATGTGCTGTCGTGGTTTCCGGGAATTAGGTATTTAGGCTTAGGAATCTTTGCGATTTCTTTTGCGATTCGATTGGCATTTCCGGGACGGTTGTTCCCCAAATCCCCCGTAAAGAAAATGCTCCCGTAGGAACTCCTACCGAAATATTCCGTATCGACCATCGTCCAGAACCCGTGGATATCACCTACCAATGCGATTCGAATTTCGGTGGAATCATTTGTCATTGGTTCATCCTAAAAAAACTACTTTCGGCTTCCGATACTATAGAAACTTCTTTTATCTGTATCAGGTCAAAAGAGAATTCAACTATAAAATCCGCCTTGCCAGTCCGCGGCGGAAGCGAATCTTCTTCAGGGAAGAAAAACCCGTACTAAAGACAAAAATTCGATCGGGAAATTCTCCGAATCGGAACTAGGAATCGCCTATGAGAAACATAAATCAAGAAATCGGCACATTCATTCGTAACTTCCTGATACTCACCGAAGCTCTCGCCTATCTCGTCGGAATCCCGGTCGCCTTCGTGTTTCTGGATTACTTCCTAGAATTGGATTTTATGGCGGTCCCGGGACTGCCCATGGCGATCGGGTTCGTGATCCTTGCCGGAATCTTCACAAGCCTACTCGCGGCAAAATTCAAATTAAAACCCCTTCAAGAATATGCCCGTCAATTCAAGGTTGGTGCCGTGGACAGGGAAACCGTAATGAAGGCCCAAAAGTCTTTGTTCCGGCTTCCGATTCTTCACGGTGTGGATATCCTGATCAGGATTTTCATCGGAGGGGGAATTCTAGTCGCAGTTATCGAATTCTTAGTCCCCGTCAGTAAGACGGATTATTATAATTTCTTCGGAGTGATCATATTCGCTTCTTTCGCGAGCGGAACTTATTTCTACCTCATCACGGATTGGCTTAAAGATAACCTAAGCCGTACAGATCTGTTCGGATCCATTTCGGTGGATTCTCTCGTTAAAATCAGCCTGAACAAGGCTCTTGCTTTGATCTTCTTCACCATCGTTTTCGTCTTGGCGATCGGGGTCTCCGCAATCGTTTATAAACTAAATTACGAATCCTTAAAGAAGGCGTATATAGGCCAAATGAAGAACGCGGCCAGAACCTTGGATCTGCTTACCCAAGGAATCTACGAGGAGACGGAAGTAGAGGCCGGATTTTTGGTCAGAAGCAAATCCTTGCCCGAACTCGTGGCCCAAAATAAGGTCCGGGATTTGGAGATCCAACTTTTAGGATTCGCACAGACCCAGGATAAATTCGACGGGATCGGAATCTGGACGGAATCGGAAGGAAAATTTCGTTACCTGATCGGAACCGGAAGCCTCTCCGGAAATAAAATGGAAGAATGGATCACCAATTTCCAAATGCCTTCCGTTTCGGAAATCATGGCACTGCCTTCTTCGGAAAAATCCTTCTTTAGCGAGCCGGTTCCCTCCGTTGAAGATAAGTCTCCCGTGATATTATATATCCGTAAATTCGATGTCCAGAACCGGGAACCTGCGTTTTTAGTTTTTGCGTTAAGAATCGGGGCGCTAACCGACAATATTCTCGCATCCATAAAGATCGGACAAACGGGTTATCCGGGGTTAATGAGCGGCAAAATGACTTTCATTAACCATGTCAGTCCGGAACTAAAGCTAAAGAAAATGAAGGATCTGCCTTTCGCGTCCGCCTTTGAAAACGCTCAGGACAACGTTCCGATCCGTTACATTATGGACGATTCCTATAAGTATCTCATAATGCATACGAACCAAAAATACGGATTCCGATCTTTCGCGGCGATCATCAACGAGGAAATCGCGGAAGAAGCGATGAATACGGCAGTGATCATGGTGATCTTCTCCTTCTTCGGACTATTCTTGATAGGTTTCGTAATTTATCTCATTCTTACCAAGAGCCTTCGTCCTTTGAAAGAAAGCCAGGACTTGATCGAGAGAATGTCGGAGGGAGATCTTACAAGCAGACTGGTCGTACTCGCCCGGGACGAAATCGGAGAGATGGCGATCAGTATCAATCTGTTCAATCAAAGAGTCAAAGGAGTCCTCCAAAAGATCTCCGACGCTTCGCATAGCCTGGCGAGTTCGTCGGAGGAAATGTCTAATACTTTACGTACTATTTCGGATAACGCGCAAAGCCAAGCGGCGGCCTCTGAGGAAATTTCCGCCTCTATCGAGGAAATATCCGCGGGAATGGATTCCGTCTCTCATAGAACCAAGGAACAGGTCCTTCTCTTGAATCTTTTGGATACGGAGATGTCTGAACTTTCCGCTTCCGTGGAAAATACATCCTCCAATCTGAACCAAACTTTGTCTCAAGTAAAGGAAATCACCGTAGAGGCCCGGAAGGGTGGAAAATCCTTGGAACTCACGGACCAAAGTATCCGCAAGATTTCCCAGAGTTCCGAGCAGATCTCGGGTGTGATAGAAATCATCACTACGATCTCCGAGCAGATCCACCTTTTGGCTTTGAACGCCGCCATAGAAGCCGCGAGAGCGGGTGCCGCCGGAAAAGGATTTGCCGTGGTTGCGGACGAGATTTCCAAACTTGCGGACAAAACCTCCGAGAGCATCAAGGAAATCGACGCGATCATCCAGGCGAACGAATCCGAGATAGGGGCCGGTGTGGGGAATATTCGCGACACCGTTCTCGTCATAGGAGGGATTATCCAGAGAATCGAGACGATCAATACCAGCATGTCCGAAGTGGCTTCCTTTACGAGCGAACAATTGAGAAGAAACCAAGCGGTGAATCTAAAAGGCCGCGAGGTCAAAGAGAGATCCGAAAGCATCCAGGCGGCGATCCAAGAACAGAAAATCGCCATCGAAGAAATCTCCAAGACGATCTCCGGTATCAACGATCTCACTCAGTCCAACGCTTCCTCCACGGAAGAGTTGAGTTCCGGCTCCGTCGGCCTTGCTCATTTATCGGAGGACTTGAAAAGACAAGCCGAGTATTTCCATTTTTGATTCCCTAAGTTTTCCCCAGATCCGGAAAATCTAGGGAAAACAAAAGAATCGGAAACTAGTTGCTTTTTAGAGAATTTATTCTAATTTGCGCTTATATGGAATGGGAAAAGATTTTACGGGACTCGGTAAAAGACGGTTCGATCAAGGAACTGTATCTCAGGAGAGTCCCGACCCTGAAAACTTGTGACGATTGGAATAAGGTAAAGGAAATCGGTCTCATTGATCATAAAACCAAATACGCACATTATAAAGGCGGCTTGGTCAAATTCGGAGAAGGTCTATTTTTCGTTAGCGAAGAGAGGCTACAGGCCTTAGCCCCATTCCGCAAATGGGAGTTCAAAGCCAAAATCAAAGTCACTCCCGAGTAGCGTTAAGACGACGCGCGGCCTCGTTCCGCGATGCAATTTCGGTCCTCGAAAATCACTCGGGGACCATCCTCCTCAATTTCCTCTTCCAAACCCGGCTCAAAAAACGAGTCTTTTAATTGAAACTTAAAAGCAAAGCCTAGTTCTTGCATCGAGACCCGATGACGCGACATCCCATGCGTGATATGAACTTCCTCTAGAGGAAAACCGGTCTTAGCGGGTTAGGTTGATGATCAGGTTGAGTTTTTCGGCAACGGTAATCACATCCTGAACTCTAGTCTTATCCACGAGCACCGCCGTGGGTCCGATTTCATCCAGAACGATTTTCTTGCCCTTGATCTGTCCCAGTAGGAGCTCCATCACATTCTGATCCTTGGTACGGACAAGAACGCAATCCTCGGCGATCTCCACGACCGGAAGATTACCGCCCCAATCCTCCAAGAGGAATAGAAGGTTTTGAGCGAGCTCCGCACGACTGGAAGCCTTGAGGAAGTCCACGAATTCGGCGGTCTTGTATCCCAATAGAATTCCTAACTGGTAGGCTTCCTTGGTGAGGACAAACGTATAGACCCGATCGTAATCCTTTAATTCCGTAAAAGCCTTTAGGAGATGGATTCCGTAGATGGAAACTTTCTCAGGGAAGGCAATCACCGAGAAGTCAGGGTTGATCGTGATTCCGCCCTTCTCGGTTGCATTGGATAATTCTCCGGTTTGGAAGAAATATTCTCCCAATTTGGAAAGAGTGAGAAAACGATTCGGATACTCCACTTCTAGTAGTCCGAAAAGATGCAGATAGAAGATGGCACTCATGATCTCCTTGCGAAGATCTGCGAGATCCGTTTGCAGATTTTTTGTCCGAAAGCCCGGGCTAAAGATCAAATGATCCCGGATGATATTGGAGAATATGACGGAAAGATGGATTCTCTTGGACTTGATGATTAGATTCACGCATTTGTCCAGGATCATCTTATCGTAAAAAGGCATTTCCGTAGGCTGGAACACTTCGGGAGGATTCACCCGTTTCATCCTTGCCTCGTTGACTTCATGGATCACGATCTTCATGATCTCGAAGATATCCTTGCTCAGGAATCCGTCCAGATCCCCGCGTAGGATGATATTCTCCCCTTTGATATCCACCAGATTCAAAAGTTTCAGAATGGGAAGAATCAACTCCATCTGATAGATCTGGCTTTTTTCCGGGAAGATGCTGATATCCGGATTTAAAAGTTCCTGCTCGGTTCTCTTATGGTCCGCCTGTTTGACCTTTCCCGATTTGGCGAGCACCAGCCCCTTTCTACTGATATAAGAAAGAAGCTTTTTGGTGTTTAGGAAGAAATCCAACTCGTTAGTCGCGAGTTTTTCCTGTCTCTGGCGGGTCCCCTTCTTAACGGAAGGTAGAATCGGATTATGTTGGATGTATTTCAGTAACTCTTCGGGCAATGCGAAGATACGAACGAATTTTTCCTCTACGAAACAAACGTCCGCAATGAGCCCTTTTTCCACTAGCGCTGGAATGATGGTCTCGTATTTTCCCCGACTCATCACGATGAAACTTCTGATATCATCCGCATCCGCGGCTCCACCGCTCAGATAAATGCGAACGATGGTATCCCTTTCCAATTCGGATAACGCCAGGATGGAAGCCTCGTACGCCTCCGCGGAGGTCGCGTGAGTGATGAATTTGCGGATACTGTCGATCTTAGCGGGAGCCTTGACCGCTTTTTTCCATTCTGCGGAAATATCGGTAAGCTTCTTACGATCTAAGAGTTTTTCGACGGAGACTTTGTATTTGTCTCCTTTTATGTTCTGGTCCAGAGAAACCAGGGAGGCCAATTCCTCGTATGCATGATATTTATCAAGGTTATTGGTTAATCGTTCCCGATTCTTTCTCTGGTAAACGAGATGATACTTACGTAAAAGATTAAGTTCCATCTCCACGTTGATAGGAGGAATGTTCACCTTACGGGAAATCTCTCCTAAAGTAAGAACATTTTTGTTCTTTAGAATGGAAGTATAGATATTGACTTGAAGGACTGTAAGTTTTTCGAGAACCCACTTGAGGTAGAACTCGTCCAGGAAACTATCGTAAAGGAACTTAACGTTCTTATTCTTTTCCTTGAACGGGAGCTTGGAAATATTCCATAGAGCGGCGGTCTTCTTTAGGTCGTTCAGTTCGAGTTTTTCTAATTCTTGCAATAAAACTGATTCGCCGCTCATACCACACTGACCGAATATATCGTTCGAAAGCCATCCTGTAATTCTCACCGCTCCCGTAAACCAAAATACGGTTTCCGGGGCCGAGGCTTCTAAATAGACCCAAGCAGTCTGTCGGTCGGTTCCCGGGGAAAAATAGGTTCCAATACGATCCCGATTTGGATTGTCCTCCTTTCTTGCCCTGTTAATCTGGAGTTCGGATGTCCGGATTTCTAGAACAACTCAAGCAAGGAATCAACGGGGTGACTCGAGTCGTCACTAGTAGCGTTGTATTCTCTACCAAGACCCTACTTCTACTCAAAGACTTGGCGGTGGGAGGCAAGAGTTCCGAGAATCTACCCATCCGTTTGAGAGAAGCCTTTGAGGAGTTAGGCGCAACGTACATTAAATTAGGCCAATTTATCGCTTCGGCCCCTTCTCTCTTTCCGGAAGAAATCGTTTCCGAAATGCAAAAATGTTTGGATTCCGTACGACCACTTCCCTTCAAAGATGTGCAAGGCGTTTTAAAAAAAGAATTAGGCCCGAAATACAAGGATCTATTCCAAAGCATAGATCCTGTTCCCATGGCCTCTGCCTCCATCGCCCAGGTGCATTCTGCGGTGACCAAGGACGGCCTAGACGTAGTTCTAAAAGTCCAAAGACCGGATATAGAAGCGGCCCTAGGAGCGGATTTAAATCTACTGTATCTAGCTTCCAAATTATTCGAAATTTTCGTGCCGGGACTGAACCGATCCGGCCTATCCGATATGATCGGTATGTTTCAATCCTCCATTTTAGAAGAGATAGATTTCCACAAGGAAGCCAAGAATATAGAGGAATTCGAATCCCATCTTTTATCGGTCGGCGAAAGCAGAGCCAGAGTTCCGAAAGTATACAAGAATCTAAGCACAAAAAGAGTCTTAGTCATGGAAAGATTCTACGGGGCTCCGATTACGGACGAAGTCTCTCTTAGAAAATTCTCAAATAATCCCTCCAGAACTCTATCCGACGCGTTGGAAATCTGGTTTTCCACTCTTTCTCGATCCGGCTTTTTCCACGCGGACGTGCATGCAGGAAACTTAATGATCCTTAGGGACGGAACCGTAGGATTCATCGATTTCGGAATTGTAGGAAGGATCTCTTCCAAAGTATGGGAAGGCCTCATGATTTTTCTGGAAGGCTTGGCCTTGAATCGTACGGACAGAATCGCAAGTGGGCTTGTTCAAATGGACGGAACGGCCCAGGGAGTCGATGAAAGAAAACTTGCTGCCGACCTCGAAAACGTATTCCAGCAGATGAATCGAATGGTGGCAAATATCCAAATGGGAGAATTGGAAGCCTTCGACGAACAAAAATTAAACGCGCTTCTATTCGAATTTAGGGAGATCGCAGACCGAAACGGTTTAAAGATTCCTAAAGAATTTGGGCTTCTGATCAAACAAATTCTGTACTTCGATCGATACATAAAAACATTCGCTCCCGAATTGGATTTGATTCGGGATAGGGAAAAATTCATACGATGAAAGATTCTTCACTCTTCGGCTTGGAGCCCGGGCAATCCGGAATCCTTTCCCGACTCAAGCAAGTATCCGGCAAGAAAGGACTCTTACGAAACCTGTTGGATATGGGCTTTCTCCCCGGAACGAAAATCACCGTCCTGGAAAAATATCCGAAACAAGAAAAGCTGATCGTGGAAGTCGGCTTGGTGAAATTAGCGCTTCGTAAGTCGGAAGCGGAACTGTTAGAACTGGAATAAAGAATGAAAACTCTCTCGCCTCCCGTAAAAGATCCAGCAAACGCATCCCGATCAGCTCGAATTCTTCTGACAGGAAATCCGAATTGCGGAAAGTCCACTCTATTCAATCAACTTACAGGCTTAAGACAAAAGACCGGAAACTTTCCCGGAGTCACCGTAGAAAGAGCCGAGGGTGAAATTCATTCGGAGCACGGCTCCTTATCCCTCATCGACCTGCCGGGTACATATAGCTTAGGCGGAGAGTCGGAAGACAAAAGAGTTACGACTAAAATACTATTATCCAGAAATCCGGAAGACCGTCTATTATTCGTGTTGGACGCGGTCGCAATCGAAAGAGGGTTGCAGTTCCTTTTGCAAATTGCCTCGCTCAAGATTCCCATGTTCGTAGCCGTCACGATGAAAGACGCATTAGGGAAGAAGGGAGTGAGTCTGGATTTGGGTGTTCTCTCCAAAACATTCGGAGTTCCTTTTTATTTCGTGAACCCGAAGTCGGGGGAAGGTGTGGATGCGATCCGCAAGGCGATCTCGGAAGAATCCTCCTACAAAATTCCGAACCCGGATTTTCGCTGGGATAAAAAGAGAACCGCGCTCATCGATTCGATCATGGATAAGCTCTCCTCCTTCGATCCTATTTCTCTGCGTTTCGTGGTCGAAAACACCTTAAAAGAATTAAGCGGAGAAACCTTACAAAAGGATCTGCCCGCCTCCTCTTTTCTTCCTCCGGACGCATCGGAACTGGTACGAAAGGAATGGGAGAAATCCAAGCTCGAGTTTTCCTACGGAGAAGAACTGGTACAACGTTCTATCTGGATCAAAAAGGTACTCTCCAAATCTCTTTCCGGAATTGCGGTTTCAGAAAGCGGAATATTAGGATTTGCTGATAAAATTCTACTCCATCCCGTTTGGGGAGTTCTGGTCTTTCTAGGACTTATGGCCCTGGTCTTCCAGACTCTATTCGCATGGTCCGAGGTCCCCATGGACTGGATCGAATCCAGAATCGCCGATTTGGCGGAATGGACCGGAACCTTCTTACCGGACGGCCCGATCCGATCCCTGATCCAAGAAGGAGTGATAGGAGGAGTCGGAGCCGTACTCGTTTTCATTCCCCAGATCAGTTTTCTTTTTCTATTCATAGGAATCATGGAGGAAAGCGGATATATCGCCAGGGCATCCTTCCTCATGGACCGATTCATGGGCAAATTCGGGCTCTCCGGGAAATCCTTTATCCCTCTTTTGTCCAGCGCCGCCTGTGCCGTTCCCGCGATTATGGGAACTAGAACGATAGAAAATAAGGCGGACAGACTGACTACAATTCTTGTCTCTCCTCTGATCACCTGCTCGGCCAGATACCCGGTCTATATCCTTGTCATAGGTACCGTATTCTCTTCGAATCCGATCCTAGGTGTGTTTTCTCCCAAGGCTACGGCTCTTTTCGGACTCTTTCTACTCGGTATGCTCGGTTCCATGACCATGGCGTTCCTATTCAAGAAGACATTCTTTAAATCCGAGCCTTCCTATTTTCTGTTGGAACTCCCACGTTACCAATTGCCTTCGGTTCGTAGTCTTTTCTTTACGGTGTACAAGAAGATTAAGACTTTCCTAATGAACGCGGGCCAGGTCATTCTATTCGTCTCCATCTTACTCTGGTTCTTGGCGAATTATCCCAGGGTAGAATCGTCCAGGACCGTGAATCTAAGCCCGGCTCAGGCAAAATCCCTGCAGATTTCGGAGTCCTACGCGGGAAGAATGGGAAAATCGATGGAACCGGTGCTCTCTCCCATAGGCTTCGGTTGGAAAATGGGCTTAGGAATCATCACTTCTTTTGCTGCGAGAGAAGTCATGGTATCCACTCTTTCCATCGTATACGGAATCCAAGGAGAAGATTCCGAAGACGAAAATCTGAGATCCGCGCTTAGAAAAGATAAGGATCCGGAAACGGGAAGACCCGTATGGACTGTCGCGAGCGCGCTTAGTTTGCTCGTATTTTTCGCCTTTGCCTGCCAATGTATGTCCACGCTGGCGGTGGTGGGAAGAGAAACGAATTCACTGGTCTGGCCGTTTTTTATGTTTACTTACATGACGATTCTTGCATACGTTTCCTCGTTCTTGGTCTACCACTCTGCGATATTTCTCGGGTGGAGCTAAAACTCCAAGGGGAAAGAATGAAAAAAATTCCGGCAAATCTACGTATACTCGGGTTCTACGCCTTATGCTTTTTAAGCTTACTTACGATTTTTAGATTCGCGCTTTTAGCGATCTATTTCCCCAAGGTAGGGGATTCTCCCTGGTCGGAGGTCGCTCTTTCTTTTTTGATCGGAATCCGTTTCGATCTTTCGGTAATCGCGATCGTCCTCGGCCCCTCCTGGTTTCTCTCTTCCCTACATTTCGCCAATCGTTGGAAGACTTTCCGATATATTTGGGGAATTCTCCCCATTCTACTCTTTCTCTGGATGACTGGACATCTCATAGGAGACACCATATATTATGGAGAAGCCGATAAGCATTTAGGTTACGAAGGATTCGTATTCCTGGGAAAGGATCTTCTCATATTGATAGAGGCTGGAATCAAAAACGATACCCTAAAAGTGGTCTTAGGGCTCTTCGGAATTATGATCGGCCTACCGTCGTTAATTTATCTTTTCATAAAATACAACGGTTACGAGTTTTCACCCGACAAGAAAAGATCGGAACTCCTGCAAATTCCCATCTCCATCCTCGTCGCCTTGCTTCTATTTCGAGGAGGCTTCCAGTCTAGACCTTTGCGCTCGACCGAAGCCATCCATTCCGAAAACGGATTCTTGAACAATCTTCCATTGAACGGAGTCTTTACGACGATTATGGATCTAAAGTCCAAGTCCATTCTTCCCGAATTGCAGATGCAAAGAGAAGAAGCGATCCGGATCGTCAGAAAGGAAATCGAATATCCTGGAGCAGAATTCGTATCGGAAGAATATCCGATTTTGAGGGAAACGCGAGAAACCAGAAAAGGAACGCCTCCGAATATAGTGATCGTTCTTCTCGAAAGCTGGACCGGTAAATTTCTAAAGCCCAATGGAGACGGAATCGTAGGCGGCAAGGAACTCGCCCCTAATTTCAATGCGCTCGTTCCCCAGGGAAGATATTATCCCCGATTTTTCGCCACCGGAGGAAGGACTGTCAACGGGTTACTCTCTGTTTTGACCGGAATTCCGGACCGCCCGGGCATTACGGTCGTCCGCACGCACCAAGCCTTGGGAAGCTTCGGGGGACTAGGCTCCATACTTAAATCCCAGGGATACTCCACCTATTTCGTCCACGGAGGAGATGTGGGCTTCGATAATATGAGCTTTCTTTTTCCTCATTGGGGTTTCGATACGATCGTAGGAAAAACCGAGATGGAAAAGGAAGGAAAATATAAGTCGGGCGCTTGGGGATTCTACGACGGAGACGTATTAGAAGAATTGAATACGACTCTGGAATCGGCCAAACAGCCCTTTGCAGCGGTCACGCTCACTCTAACCACACACTATCCCTATCAGGTACCTGAGGGGATGCGAGACCCTTTTCCCGAAAGCCTAAAGGATTCGGATTATTTCAATACCTATAAATATTCCGACGATTCGCTGGGAAGATTTCTGAAAAAAGCGAGAAAATCCAAGTATTTCGAGAATACGGTCTTCGTATTCGTAGCGGATCATACCCATCACAGGGACCTGAATCCGTTCGAAGACAGAAACATTCCTTTTTTATTATATTCTCCCAAATACATCCGTCCCGGAACGGATCCCAGAATCTCCTCCCAGCTCGATATCATCCCTACGATACTCGGCCTTGTGGGAAAAAAAGTCCGATTCTCTTCTTTCGGAAAGGATCTGCTTTCTACCCCTACTACGAACTCCTCGGCCTATTTCGCTTTTTCCAGCGTGATAGGATGGATTGAAAACGATTACGCTCTTTATAGGTCAACGGAAGGAGAATTGAGGGAAGCCTATCCCATGCCTTGGAACCGAGCCGGAGAAAAATGTGCCTCCCTCCAAAAGACCTGCGATCTTTACGAATATAAGGCCAAGGCATTCTTGAATCTAAGCTACGATCTTCTGAATTCGAATCGGATCTTTCCGGATAAGTAGAATCTCAGAACTTAAGAATCCGAATACTCGAAAAGGAAGGGAGAAGAATTTCCCGAGAAATCCTTCCCTTCTTTCCCCCATATTCCGATCCTTGTACTATCTAAGTCGGAGGAACCCTAATCCGACGATTACTTACGGGGTAAAATGTCTTTTTCAAAAAGTTTTCGTATCGGGAATCGCTGGGAAATCGGTCCCGAGTCCCGACCCTTCCTTATCGCCGAAATCGGATTGAATCATAACGCGGATGCCGAGATCGGAAAAAGAACCATACAGGCAGCCAAAAAAGCCGGAGCAGACGCGGTTAAATTCCAATCCTACAAAACTTCCGATTTCCTGGACACGAAGAACCCTAAGGCCAAGGTCCTGGTGGATATCTTCCAACAATACGAACTCTCCGAAAGCTTGCACAAAACCTTCCAGAAAGCTGCGGAAGAAGAAGGTCTCTTTTTCTTTTCCACTCCTTTGGATAGCGGAAGCGTGGATCTGCTCGTCTCTCTGGGAGTCAAGGCCCTGAAGATCGCGAGCGGAGATGTCGTGAATCGACAATTACTTTCCAAATGCGCGTCCACAGGTCTCCCACTCCTTCTTTCCAGCGGAGCTGCGGAAGGATTCGAAGTCGTTCGAGCGTTGGAATTCTTGGAAGCCTTATCGGTAAAGGACCTATTGCTTTTTCATTGCGTCTCCTTATATCCGACTCCTCCCGAAAAAGCGAATCTGCAAACGATCCCCTACTATCGATCCATCTTCGAGGGGCCGGTAGGATTTTCCGATCATACTTCGGGAGCCCTGGCGGGGGCTCTTGCTATAAGTCTGGGTGCAAGTGCATTAGAAAAACATTTTACTCTGGATAAGTCCCTTCCCGGGCCCGATCATGGGATCTCCGTGGATCCTAAAGAATTCGAAGAATATGCCAAGAACGCTAGGCTCGCCTTCGAAATGCGGGGAGAAAGAAGAAAGATCGTCCAACCACAAGAAGCCTCCGGACGGTATTTCGGCAGAAGAGCGCTTTACTTAAGCGAGAAGAAGGAACCGATCGCTCTTAGACCGGATTTAAGCCAAGAAGATCCTATGTATCTAGACTCCTGGAAAATCCCGGAAGCGGAGGCCATTTTGAAAAAAGGCGATTCGGCTCCCAAACCGGGCGAGGCGTTCCGTTCCTAAGAATGAAGATTCTACGTTACGCATCCATCCTATCCATATTTTCCTGCGCATTGCATGCGGGACCTAAAAGTCACGGAGCCCTAGGATCCGAACTGGATTTTCTGGATTTCGGGAGAGTTACCGTGGCTCCGTTTTCCTATTCCGCATCTTCTTCCTACCATGAAGAATACGGAGCCTATAATCTCTTCGACGGGGATCCTAAGACATATTGGTATTCCTCCGCGGAACCAAAGCCCGAGTGGATCATAGTGGATTTCGGATCCAAACGTCTGATGAACGCCGTGGAGATCATCGTGCCTATCTTCCGGGGTAAAAGAGCCGTAAGCGAATATGAAATACAAGTACTACAACAGGAAAATTGGAAAACGATCTTTAGAAACGATCGGGTAGATCATATCAATTTCCATAATCTTCCCCCTCTGGATGCCTCCATTCTCAGATTGTATTTTCCTAAAACGGAGGATAAAAGCCTGGTCCTAGGAGGATTTAAGATTCTTTTGAACGGGATCTCCTTAAACTCCATTCCAGATCGTTTTACCGGTTATCTCTATCCCGTCCCAGACGGACTTTTGCCTGATAAGGATTACCAATTACCGGGGGCACCCAGAGAATACAGGAACGGAATCCACAAAGGGCTGGATATCTATTACAAAAAAGAAAAGTTCGGCCCTCCCAGAAGATTAACTTTCCAGGACGGACTCGTTTCTCCCGCAGACGGAATCGTGATCCGGGCTGACCTGGACTATTCTCCTATGACTCTGGCCGATTTCCAAAAGTATTCGGCGCTCGCCCAAAAGAACGGAGTCACTTACGTGGAAAAGGATTTCGGAGGGAGACAGGTTTGGATCGACCATGGAAACGGAATCATGTCGTCCTTTAACCATCTTTCTTCTATCCAGAAAGGAATCCGAGTCGGATCCAAGGTCAAGGCAGGAGAAGAAATCGGCAAAGCGGGAAATTCCGGACTCGTAGGAGAAGCAAAAGGGACCGACGAAAATATACATCTACACTATGAGATCTGGGTGGACGGAGAATATCTGGGTGCCGGGATTCCCACGAACCAGATGAGAAAACTCCTCCAATATTTCTTTTCCAAATCGAACCTAAACTAAAACTCGGAATAAAGATTCCGTAAATCTTCTCGATAAATACGCGTTAGCTGCATTATCAATTTCGAAAAATTTCCCCACCCTAATGGGTGGGGGGCCGAAGCTTGACGGCAGATAGGCTTTACGAGATGCGAAGCTTATAAATGGATCTTAGTATTTGGCAAGCGAAATTCATAAGTTTTCCGCATAATATTTGTTATATTTTATAATATCGGAATGCTTCTTAAATTTACGCGTTAGAGCAACTTGGGAGATCGGTAAACGGAACTATCGTTCCGATCGGATTCTCAGAAGCAGATCCGATTCCACAAGATGCCCGTTATGCAAAGATCGTTTATAATAAGAATTCTTCAAAAATACCTTTTCCTCCTCGCTGAGAGGCCAGTCCGTTCTTTCCTTTCGGACTCGAAGAAGTAAATGTGAAAGTACGATTGCGACCGTGACGGAAATATTATAACTCTCCGTGAAACCGTACATAGGAAGTTTTAGGAGTAGATCGGCTTCTTTCATAGCGTTAGCTGAAAGTCCGAACTCTTCGGATCCGAATAAGATTGCGGCGGGCTTGTCCAAAGGAAGAGCGTCCAACTCGTAGGAATTTTCTCCCGCGTGAGGAGAAGTCGCCACGATTCTATAGCCCCTTTCCTTCAGACCGCTTATACAATGTCTAGTATTGTCCGATCCCGGACTTTGGTATTTATGAATTTGGATCCATTTTTGGGCTCCCATTGCGATACCTTCGTTGGGTCGATAGAGGCTTTTATTCTCCACTACGTGAAGTTCCGTAAGACCTAAGCATTCCGAAGTACGCACCGGAGCACTAGCATTATAAGGTTGGAATATATCCTCCAACACAATTGTTAAGTACTTCGTGCGAAAGGAGACCACTTCCTCGATTTTCGCGGCCTTACTAGGGGATAACATGCTCTTTAGAGATTCTCCGATCTCTAAAGCCTCCTCTAGCTTTATGAAATCTGCATGTTCTCGTCGGCTTTCCATTCGGATCGAGTACCTTTTCCCGAAGAGTAGGTAGAATGCCACTACACATTCGTTTCGCAAATATACCATTCTCATTTTTGCGGACGAGAAAGCGGACTCTAATAGAAAAAATCGGGCTAAAATAAAAAAATTCTAAAGTTTTTTTAAAAAGGGATTGTACTTTGTTTCCGAAAATCTATTATGTCCCCATTCTTGTCCGGTGGTGAAGGAAAATGCCCGAGCAGTTGCAAAAGATTCTGAACAATATCAAGGAATTCTTCGGTTCCTTGGATACTACAAAGAAACTGATTCTAGGAGGAGTCGCTCTTACGGTAGCAATCGCCATAGGATTACTCGCCACGGTTTCCTCCCAAAAAAACCGAATCGTTCTCTTCCAAGATCTAACCGCTAAGGATTTTGCGGAGGTCACAAAGAAACTGGACTCCATGGGCTATTCTTATAGCTCGGGAGACACCAGTGTGATCAGCGTGGATCCGGAACAAAGGCAGGAAATCATCACGAAACTTGCCCAGGAGAACCTGATCCCCGCGGGAGTCCAGGGCTGGGAACTCTTCAACGTGGAGAAATTCACCGAGACCCAGTTCGATAAGGACATCAAGAAATACCGAGCCCTAAAGGGAGCCATCGAGCAATCCTTGATGACTCTCCGCTCGGTGGAAAAGGCCTACGTAAACATCGCCATTCCCGAAGAGGAACTCTTCAGTTCCAACGCCTCCCCGGTCAAGGCTTCGGTCATCTTACATTTCATTCCGGGCGTGGAAGGAATCTCTAAGAAGGAAGTCAAAGGTATCGTAAACTTGGTTTCCAGAGCCGTTCCTAAATTAAAGCCGGAGAATGTTGCGGTCGCCGACGCTGACGGTAAAATCATCTCCGATTTCGAAGAAGATCTCGAAAAGGAAAGATTGGAACTTCGTGTCGTCCAAGAAAAATTGCGGATCCAAGAAGAACAAAGGATCCAAAGACTCATCGACGTTCGCAACACCCTTCGCTGGTATCTGGGCGGAGAAGACAGAGTGGACATCACCCGCTTCGAATATATGTTAAATTGGGACAAGGAATCCTATAAGGACAACCAAGTATCTCCTGTTATAGAAAGACCGGACGATCCGAACACTCCTTACTCCGAATTAAAAATCGTGGACGGATACAGCCTGAAAGTTTCCTCCAAAGAAACCAGCGAAGAATTCAAAGGGAGAGGATTCACTCCTGACGGACCTGCGGGAACCGAACCGAACCTTCCTCCCGGGTATAAAGATACCGATTACCAAAAAGCAGAGTACAACAAAAAAGAGAATATCAATAACTACGAATTCAACAGAAGAGTCAGCGAAGTCCAAAAACAACCCTGGAAAATCGAGAAAGTAAATCTCTCGGTAGTCGTGGACGGGCAATGGACAAAAAAAGAAAACGCGGAAGGAACCGGGTACGATAGAACCTATAGCCCTGTTTCCGACGACGACCTAAGAACCATTCGTAAAAACTTGGAAGCCGCCGTAGGAATCGATAAGGCCAGAGGAGACCAGATCTCCGTAATCAGTATGGCTAAAGATCGCACGGCCCAATTCGCCGCTGAAGACGAAGAATTAAGAAAACAAAAAGCGATTCGCCAAATGGTTATCGCATCCCTCGTTATCGTGCTATTCCTAATTCTGACCATACTCATCTACAGAGCGATCAAGAAAGAGATCGCAAGACGCCGCAGACTCCGCGAAGAAGAACTCGCAGCGATGCAGCAGATGATGAGAGAAGCCGCCCTCCGAGTCATGGACGACGGAAGCGCGGAAGTGGAACTCTCTCTCGACGAAAAACTCAGAAGAGAACTTCTCGAAAACGCGATCAATCTTGCCAGGGAAAAACCGGAAGAAGTGGCACAACTTCTTCGCACCTGGCTCTCTGAAGAGGAAGCAACCTAATGGAAATCCTGTCCGGAAAGAAAAACCGGGCGGGACAGCTCCTCCGAATTCTGGGGGAGCATCTTCCCCCGGAAGTGTTTCGCCATCTCGGTCCCAAGGACACGAGCAAACTACTGGAGAGTTTTCACAGGACCGGAAAACTCGAAGCCAAACAGGAAAGAGAACTTCTCGGATCTTTCCTGCAAGGACTCTCCTCCCTTCCCAAAGAAGGGATCGACGGAGACACCTTAGCTCTCATCCAAGAATTAGAGAGCATCCTAAAAGAAGATATGGTCTCCGAACCGGATTGGCTGGGAGAGCTAAAAAATTACAAGAAGACGGAACTCTCCCGGATCGTGGCCGGAGAGAATTCGGACAGAATCGCACTGGTTTTCTGCTACGCGGATCCCGAGACTTCGGCCCGTGTTTTGGAGGAATTCCCCGAAGAGACCCAAGAGGAGATCCTACTTTCCATTAAGAACCTGGACCTGGCATCTGCAGGTCTTACGGACTCCTTGGAACGTTTCTTAAGATTCAAAAGAGAAGTCTTAAAGTCGCCGGGGACCTCCTCTTCTCCCACACAGGACAGAACCGGCAAGAGAGCCGCGGAACTTTTGGGCAAATTGGACCCTCAAGATTCCCAGAAATTATTCTCCCGGATACGCGAAAAGAGCCATTCGTTTGCCGAAAATATTAATAAGCATTTCTTCCGGATGGAAGACCTAATGGATTTAGGAAGGGAATCGCTAAACAGGTTCCTGGGAGAAATTCATCCCATTGTCACGGCTACCGCCTTTAAGGGCACCGAACCGGAGACAAAGCAGGTCTTATTAGAAAGACTGGATCCGTCCCTGGCCTCCTCGATCCGATTGGAGGAGGATTCCATGGGCCCTGTCTCTCTTGCCGAGATAGAAACCGCCCAAAACGGAATCCTTGAAATCTTTAAGGAATCCGTAGAATCGGGAAGAATCAAGTTCCGGAGAAAGAACTAAACCATGGCTAAACTCGTCTTCAAACCCATCCAAATCGCCGACATGCAGGATCAGGTCGAGCTGCAGATTCCGGATAAGTACAAGAAGTTCCATAGGGACGAAGACGCCGAAGAATTCGAAGTAGACCAGGAAGGAAATATCATCGAGCAATACCAGGGCCCCTCCATCGAGGAGATAGAGGCCGAACTCAACCGTTATAAGGAAGAAACGGAAGAGAATATCAAGACCATGCTCGAAGACTCCCGTCGCAAGGCGGAAGAGATCGAAGAGGAAGGCAGAAAGAAAGCCTTCCAGATGATCCAGGATTCCAAGGAAAAGATCAAACTCGAAGAGGACACCGGCAAGGCTAAGGCAGAGCAAATCTTGGAAAGAGCCAAGATGGAAGCCGAGAGGATGATTAAAGAGGCCGAGATAGAGCACGAGGCTTATTTAAAAGGATTCGAGGCCGGCCGAGAAGTAGGTTTCCGAAAAGGACAGGGAGAGGTGAGACGCCTCATAGACCGTTTGGGGACCATCGTAGGTAAAGCGATCGATATCCGTGCGGAACTCATCCAGGCTTCCGAGAAACAGATGGTGGAGATGATCCTAATCATCGCACGTAAGATCATCAAGGACGAGATCATCGAAAGAAAGGAAATCGTTCTGAATAATATCAGAGAAGCCTTGAAACGTATTAAGGACAGGGACAGAGTCGATATCCGAGTCAACTTTGCGGACTTGGAAATCACTACGGCCCACAAAGACGAACTCATCAAGCTTATGGAGTCCCTTCGGAAGGTCAATATCTACGAAGACTCCCGAGTCGACAGAGGCGGCGTCATCATCGAAACCGATGTGGGCGCCATCGACGCGAGAATATCCACCCAGCTCAAAGAAATCGAAGAAGCGATTCGAAATGCGGAGCCGATTTAATCCACCATTTACGTCCATCCCTAGTCTCCTACCCGACCGCTCCCAAAAGGGGCGGCCGGGTCAGGGGGTATTTCTTTATGAAACCTTCTTCTCCAAAAACGAAAACAGAACCGAAAGATATGGTTCCGGGTCCGGAGTTTGTAGTACCTTCTACCCTAGTGCCTATTCTTCCGTATGTGACATAATTCCATTACTTTCCCATTATCACTTGACTCGGGGGAAATTCCCAAGAAGAGTATGTGGAATCAGGTCTTAAGCTCGGTATGATCGAAAAGAAATTCCACGAGAAAGTCGACGTCATATCCAAGTATTTTCTGATTCTGGATCGGACAGAAACCATCCGTAAGTCCGGGCGTGTCGTTCGGGTTTCCGGAAACGTAATCTATTCGGAAGGACCTCCGGACTCCAAAATCGGCGAGATCATGGAGGTCCAAAAAGCGGGCACGGAAGGCTACCTGCAATGTGAGATCGTAGGTTTCGAAAATCACGTATACACCCTCATGCCTCTGGGCCCCGTCGAAGGGGTATATCCGGATGCGTTCGTATTCTCCTCGGGAAGAAGTTTGAATGTTCCCGTCGGGAAGGAACTCCTCGGCCGGGTATTAAACGGCGTGGGGAGACCCATCGATAAGAAAGGACTCATCATCACCTCCGAGGAAAAATCCCCGGACGGAGAAATCATCAACCCCTTGGATCGCCCTATCATACGGGACGTACTACTCACGGGAGTCAGAGCCATAGACGGAATTCTAACCGTAGGCCGGGGCCAAAGATTAGGTATCTTCTCCGGATCCGGAGTCGGTAAATCCAGCTTACTTGGTATGATTTCCCGATTCACAAATGCGGATGTAAACGTTATCGCTCTCGTGGGAGAACGTGGACGCGAGGTAAACGAATTCATCGAAAGAGACTTAGGAAAAGAAGGGTTAGCCCGGTCCGTAGTATTCGCCGCCACCTCGGACGCTCCTAAAATGGAACAAGTAAACTGCGCCCTACTCGCCACTTCCGTCGCGGAATATTTTAGAGAGCAAGGACTTCATGTAAATCTAATGATGGATTCCTTGACTAGGTTCGCTCATGCAAACCGGGAAATCTCCGTCTCCAATCATGAGCCTCCGATTACCCGAGGATTCAGCTCTTCCGTATTCACCAAATTGGCCAGACTCGTGGAAAGATCCGGGACTTCCAAATCGGGCGGAAGTATAACAGGATTTTATACTATTCTTACCGACACGGACGAAATGGAAGATCCGATCGCGGATGCGGTCAGAGGTTATATAGACGGCCATATCATTCTTTCCAGGAAGATAGCCGAAAGAAATCATTATCCCGCAATCGATATCCCCGCCTCCCTCTCCAGGGTCATGCAATCCATAGTGGACGAGGACCAATTTATGAGAGCCGGGATGATCCGGGAACTTTTATCCACATATAATTCCGTAGAGGAGTTGATTCTCTTGAATGCGTATGTGAGAGGATCCGATCCCAAGGTCGATCTCGCCATCCGAAAAAAAGACAAGATAGACTCCTTTTTAAGGCAAAGGCTCCAAGAAAGAAGCACCTTTCCCCAGACTATCTCTGGACTCAGGGATATTCTGAAGGAAGAAAGAGAAGAAGAGGAATTTTAATCCGTGAAGAAGTTCCGATTCAGACTAGAGCCTATTCTTCGATTGAAGAAGATACAGGAAGATAAAAAATTGAAGGAACTCTCGGAACTAGTCGCCGAGGTGAATCGCAGACAATCCGAGATAGACGGAAACGAGTCCAAGATCCAGAATCTTTCCGCCACCTCTTTGACGGGAACTGCGGACCTCAGAGAATATTCTTACCTTCAAACATACGTTAGGCAACTTCTCACCCGAAACGGAGAACTCCAAACGGAGATCCGTTCCTTCGACGAGCCCGTGGAAAAGAAAAGGGCGGAAGTATCGGAAGCCCGCAAAGAGAAGAAGGTGATAGAACTCCTAAAGGAGAACCGGTTCCGGGAATACATGCATTCATATCGTAAAACGGAGAGAATCCAGGCAGAGGAGCAATTCTTAGCGGAACTCTACAGGGAACAAAGGGAGGAAATTCATGGGGATGATAGATCTAAGCGGGATCCGAAAATATTTACCTACGATACGGGAAGCGTCGAACGCACAGGTACGGAAGATGCGGGACTTTCTGAGCTCAGAAAACTTTACGAGCGTTATAAAAAGTGACCTCCCCTTTTTGGAGGTACGTAAAACCGGATCTTCTTCCGATCCTATCTTAGGAAGCATGTCCGACCTCCAGGAAAAGATTTCCCATTTGGAAGCCAAAGCCGGAGAGTTGGAGAAGAAGATCAGCGGATCCAGATTGGACATTCGGGTTTAAGGAATCATGGCAAGTTTAACCGACAAAGCGAGAGCGGTATATTTAGTTCTTCTTATTTTCTTCCTAGTTCTTATCGGATTCTTCGCATTCGACTATTTTCAGATCATCAACGCCTCCGAGATTTTTCCCTTCTTAAGTAAGGAACCAGGGTTAGTAAACCCCGACTCGGAATCTCCCTCCGAACTGGAAAAACTAGAGTTCCGCAAGGAAATGGAACGCCTGGCGAAGGACAGAGACGAGATCACCCAAAAAGAAGAGGAACTGAAAAAGGAAAAGGAGCGCCTGGAAGCGGAGCTGGAAAAGATCGAGGAATTGAAACGAGGACTGGTCTCCAAGGAAAACGAACTCAAATCCTCCGAATCGGAAAAAAATAGCAGAGGCAAACTCGTAAAAGTCATGGCGGAAAAGGTGGCGAATATGCCTCCGGACAATGCCGTGCAAATGCTCATCAATTGGCCGGACAAGGATATAATAGACGTTTTCATCCAGATGGACAAGGATGCGGAGCAGGACGGAAGACAGACCATCACAACTTACCTTCTCACTCTTTTTCCTGCGGATAGGAGAGCCACGATTACCAATAAATGGCTTTCCCGCTCAGACGTAATTAAGGCACCGGAATCCAGTCCGGAATCGGAAGAACTATAAGGTTTTTATTATGAAACTAAGGATTCTAAACGGCTTTCTTCTTTTAATTTTATTCTCCAACGCGACGACTCTTTTTGCTAAGGGTAAAAAAGCGGCGGCACCGGCCAAACCGAAGTACGTCACCGGAGAGGAACTCGTAAACAATCCGAGTAAGGCAGTAGGAGAAACGGTAAGAGTGGCGGGCTACGTCTCACATGTTCTCTACAAAGGAAATTCCATCCGCTTTGTCGTTCCATTCTCCGGCAAACCGGTGGTATTGGATTCTGACGATTCCGGTCTGATAGGAAGAGTTTCCGTTGGATCTTATGTCGAAGTCTGCGGTTTCTATCTGAAAAACAAAAAATTGGAGTTGGATGGAAAACGCACCGATATGCCTTCGATAGTAATAGAGCAAACCTACTGCTCGAATTAGAATCCAGATCAAGCGGCTTTTTCTCACGAAAGCCGCTAAGAAGAATATACCGATTTTTCTTAATCTACACTATCTCCTATTCGATAGAAACTTTTCCACCCTATCTCTGGCATTCTTTCGGATGCTTGCGTAGAATAAATGGTAATCCACCAAATGTAGACTATCGTCTTTTCCTAAACTAGGAAAACCCCGAATCTCCGGTTCATGGACCCATAGAGCTCCCTTGTTGCATTGTGCGTCTGCAATTCCCGGAACCAAAGATCGGAAATTTCTCGCAATGCTTCCTGAATTTTCGGACCTGGCAGCGTATTCTTCGTCCTTTTTCCAGGAAAGAGGATTGATGCAGAGAGTTTCGGAATCGTATCTTTCTCCCAATCGGATCGGACGACTCCCCCATTCGTAGGAATTCCAATTGATCACGCATCCTGTTTGGAATTCGTTTGCGCAAGGTTGCAATCCCGTATCGCTTGCCTTGTAGGGAAATCCGATCGTATAAGCCGCCACTAGATTTTTAGAATATTCCGAATTTGCGATGAGTTCCTTCAGTAATTTCACGGAATGACGGGTTCCTTGGCTATGCGAGGCCAAAATCCAGGGTCTACCACGATTCCAATTTTTCATATAGTATAGAAATGCGGTCTTTACGTCCTCGTAGGCAAGATCCAATGCTTGTTTACCCTCCGTAGTATCTTCCATAAATGCGAAGAGTGCCGCTTGCCTGTAACGAGGAGCGTAAATCTTACAGCAATCGTTGAATACGCTGGCCTGAGTCCGGATCGGCATTTGGTCCGTTCTCTCGTTTAAACTCTCGTCATCTAAGTCTCCGTTCCAATGTTTCGCCACAAGATAGGTCGTGGGATGCACGAAGAACACGTCGGCCTCCGCCAGATTTTGCCTGTCTTTCAAGACGGACGCTTCCGGAACCGAATCTGCCGGGTCCTTTTTTTCGGGATGAGAGGCCCAGAATTTCAGATCCTCGTATTTAGGAGGAGTGAGGGTTTTGCTTTCGGAAATATCCCGATTCGGTTTCAAAAAGCTCCTACAATCGGAAAAAGATAGAATGAGAAAAAATGCGATCGGAATCCGTTTCATCGGTTCCCTATAAACCAAAATCTTAGGGAATTGCAAACTAAAATACGTTTGCCATCCGAAATCCGAATCTTAGCCTTTAGCATCATCTTCGTAAAATTCCGGCAAAAAGATTCTTAAGGATCCGTTCCTATCTTTTCGCCCTCGGTCGGTACATCCATGGATCATCATACTCACGAACACCATCACCACGAAACGATTCCGTCAAAAGACCCTATTTCGAAACAAGAAGACGTCTATTATTGTCCGATGCACTGCGAAGGGGATAAAACATATTCCCAACCGGGAAATTGTCCCGTCTGCGGCATGAATTTGATCAAATCGCCTAAACCGATAAAGGCCTTGCGTTATACATGTCCTATGCATCCGGAAATCATAAGGGATGCGCCCGGGGCCTGCCCAATCTGCGGGATGAACCTAGTTCCAATGGATGCGAATCCGGAAGAAGAGGATAAGACCTACGAGAATCTTCTCTTTAAATTCAAAATTGCTTCGGTATTCACCCTACCGATCTTCGGAATCGCTATGTCGGATATCATTCCCGGTAATCCATTGCATGAGATCCTGGATATAGGCAAATGGAATGTCATTCAATTGATCCTTTCCTTGCCTGTGGTTTTTTACTCCACCGGAAGCTTCTTCGTACGAGCCTGGAAGTCAGTTCTATCCAGAAATTTGAATATGTTTACTTTGATTGGAGTAGGAGCGGGAAGCGCTTGGGGTTTCAGCGTAGTCGCCGTATTCTTTCCGGGTATATTTCCGGAAGATTTCCAAATGCACGGAGCGGTGCATGTGTATTTCGAGGCTGCAACCGTAATTCTGACGCTTGTTTTACTAGGCCAGGTACTCGAAGCCAGGGCGCATAGCAGAACGAACGCAGCAATCAAGGAATTACTGAAATTGGCTCCTAACGTCGCGACTAGAATCGTAGACGGAAAAGAAGAGATCGCAAGTATAGATGCGATTCAAAAAGGAGATCTGCTTCGGGTCAAACCTGGAGAAAAGATACCCGTGGACGGAATCGTTACCGAAGGAGAAACCTCCATAGACGAGTCCATGATCACCGGAGAGCCTGTACCGGTGAGTAAGAAGCCGGAGGATAAGGTAAGCTCCGGCACCGTAAACGGAAACAGAACTTTTCTCATGCGGGCGGAAAGGGTCGGATCCGAGACTCTCCTTTCCCAAATCATCGAAATGGTGAACCAAGCAAGTAGATCCCAGGCCAATATACAAAAAATCGCGGATCGAATTTCCGGTTATTTCGTTCCGGTGGTTTTAGGAATTGCTCTCGCTACCGGTTTCATTTGGGCTTATCTGGGGCCCGATCCTAAATACGTATACGCTTCGGTGAACGCACTCGCAGTATTAATCATCGCCTGCCCCTGCGCTTTAGGTTTAGCCACTCCCATGTCCGTGATGGTAGGAGTAGGAAAAGGGGCCCAGTCGGGAGTCCTGATCAAGAACGCGGAAGCATTAGAAATACTGAATGTGGTGGATTTGCTTCTCATCGATAAAACAGGAACGGTAACGGAGGGAAAACCTTCGGTCGAAAAGATAATTTCTTCCGGTCCCGAGTTTTCCGAGAATTACCTTCTGGAAAAGGTTGTTTCGTTGAACTCCAGTAGCGAGCACCCGTTGGCCCAGGCGACTCTGCGTCTGGGAAAGGAAAAAGGCATTTTAGGTAAAAACGTAACCGATTTCGAGGCGGTCTCCGGAAAAGGAGTGATCGGTAAAATCGACGGCATTCCGCACGCATTAGGAAACCGTAAATTAATGGAACAGGTGGGAGCCTCGATTTTCCCTGGGTTATCGGAGCTTGCCAAGAAGGAACAACAGGCCGGAAAGACAGTATCCTTTCTTTCCGGCGGAAAGGACATCCTAGGTTTTATCGTGATTTCCGATAAGATCAAGAAAACGAGTCAGGCTGCCATCGCCGCGTTGAAAGAAGAAGGCCTCCAAGTCTTCATGCTCACAGGAGACAACGAGGATACGGCAAAGTCAGTTAGCGAGACCTTAGGCCTGGATGGTTTTAAGGCACAGACTCTTCCAGGAGACAAACTGGAGGAGGTCAAACGATTTCAGTCCCAAGGAAGAAAAGTAGCCATGGCGGGAGACGGGATTAACGACGCACCGGCTCTGGCTCAAGCAGATCTAGGAATCGCCATGGGAACCGGAACGGACGTTGCGATAGAAAGCGCGGATATCACCTTGGTCCAAGGCGATTTGGGCGGAATCGTGAAAGCGAGAAGACTCAGCCGGAAGGTAATGCAGAATATCAAAGGAAACCTATTCTTTGCATTGGCGTATAACGTGTTAGGTATTCCGGTTGCAGCGGGATTACTCTATCCCTCTTTCGGAATCCTACTCTCTCCCATGATCGCCGCTCTGGCCATGAGTCTGAGTTCCGTATCTGTGATCGCGAATTCTCTCAGATTGAGATCGGTTAAATTGGATTAGAATACTATCTTTTCGAGGTCGCGGAGAGCGTTCTGTAGGTCGTCGTTGACTAGAATATGATCGAATTCGTCTTTTTTAGACAATTCTTCTTTGCCGTTTCGGATCCTCTTTAGGATACTCTCTTCGGAATCAGTCCCTCTGCCCCGTAAGCGCTTGATCCATTCTTCTTCGTTCGGAGGAAGGATAAATACGGTGATGACTCCGTCTCCGAGCCTATTTTTAACCTGCTTGGCTCCCTGAACGTCCAGATCCATGATAACGGATCTTCCTGAGGCCAGGCAATCTCTGACGAATCGATCCGGAGTTCCGTAATAATTATCGTGAACCCGGGCCCATTCCAAAAATTCAGAGTTTCGAATCCCTTCCTCGAATCTTTCTTTCGTTAGAAAAAAATACGTTACGCCCTCCTTGTCTCCCGGACGAGGAGGTCTGGTAGTACAAGAGACGGAAAAAGCCAATTCCGGGTGCTTTTCCCGGATCATATGTATGAGTGTGGATTTTCCTCCTCCGGCCACGGAGGATAGCACGATCAGTTTGGGCTCTTTCAGTCCTTTTCTTCCTCGTCTTCGGCGATGGAGTTGTCCCTACTTTCTATACGACGAGTAAGTGCCTCGACTCTTAAATTGGAAAGCACTAGATGGTTGGAGTCGGTGATGATGATGGATCGGGTCTTTTTTCCCTGAGTGGCGTCTATCAGACTATTATTGCTCTTCGCTTCGTTTCGGATTCTTTTTGCGGAAGCCGAATCCGAATGGATAATTCCCACGATTTTGGAAACCATCACGATATTACCGAAGCCTACATTCAAGACGCTGAACTGAGACATCAGACCCTCCTATTTCTCTCCAGCCGGAACCTCTCGATAATATCCACTTCCCCGGTGGCAAGATCCAGCGCTTCGGAAATTTCCTCATGAGAATATCCTTTTTTCAAGAGGAAAACTACCTTCTCTATCTTACTCGCTCCTTCTCCCAAATCCTTGAGAGCGGTTTCGGAGGAAATTTTCACGCTATCCTGTTTTTGAGGAGTGTAACCTGAGATTTTTTTCTCCAATATTTTTTCGAAATTCTCTTCTAGAGGAATCTTATGATCCCGAACCTTGGGTTTCTTCGCATCCGGAGCAGATTGGATTTCCGATTGGTAAGAATAATCCGCCTTCAGAGTACCTCCTCTTTCGTCCTGAGGAATAGAAATCCTATTTTCTTCGAAAGGATCCCCGTCCAAGGAAATGTCGAAAGTCGAACTAGGATTGTACATCGGCTGAGGTGGTCGAGTGGGAGAAGGTTGTCCCAAAACTTCCTGGGGATCCATCCAGCCCATGGTCTCCTTGATTTTCTTTCCGAATATTTTTAAGATCCCTAAAGTTCCCGAATTCGGCTCGGTAATTTCCTCATCTGTATTGAGGCTTCGTTTTGCGGAAGTTCTATTCTCCGGATCTATGAAAGGCTTTTCCTTCTTTTGCGATTCGTTAATATTCTGTTTGTAGGATCTTCCTACGCCCTCGCCCGCCTTTGCCGCCAAGTCCTGGCGACGATTCTCCAAAGAGTCCGTTCTGGGCGCCTGCATTTCTTTCTGCTTTTCCCTGATCAGAGTTAAGTATTCGTTCTTGAATTCGTCCTCTTCCGTGGAACGTATCTCCTCGACGAAGCTTGCCTCCTCGGGAAGTTCAGAATCGACTAACGTTTCAAAATCGGGAAAAGAGGAAATAGAAGGTTCCGATTTTTCGGAAAGAATCCTTTCCGGTAATTCCTGGAGTTTGGATAGAATGCTCTTGTATTTTTCTTCCAAGCTATCCGAGCGCTGGACTAGGATCTTATATGCCTGGATCTTGGAATTCAGTAATTCGATATGACTTTCCGTCTCCGTCTGTACGTCGTCGACTATGCTGCGGATTTCCTCATTGATCCTACGGATCATATGGGAACGGATTCGTTTCGTCACCTGGGCGGAAATCCCCACATAGAGACCCGCCGCGATGAGTATATTTAAGAATAGGACCGTAAATAGTTCCATAGCTATCCGTCCTCTCTTTAGAGTATTTCCAACAACACCCCGGGAAGATCGGCTACGGTTTTTCTAATTATGCTATATAGTCCACTGTGGCTCGAGTAGGAGTACGATATTCCGTCTTTCTGCCCGCCTTATCGTAGGCGAACATTCTTTCCTTGCTACCTTCGGGCTTAGGCCCCTTAAAGGATCGGATTTCCTTTTCTATTTCTCCGATTCTTTGGGTATAAGAATTTCGTAATCTCTCTCTATATTCCGGCGATAGGGAAAAAGTCTCGGTATACATCTGTACCGCGTACTTTTTATCTATGGAATATTCCCGAACGGCTTTCTCGTTTTGGGCGATTACGTTGGTGAGAGTATGGGGATTCTCCACCATCGTACGACGGAGTATATCCGTTGCCGCCCCGTATCCGGAAAGAGGTTCGTTCAGCCTCATAACCGGTTATTTTCCTCTAGATCTGTTTTTTCTCCAGTCTTTTTTGTCCGGTTCCGGATCCTGGTACGGCAATTGTCGGATCATGCCGTTTTCTTCCACAAAGGTCTTATGTTTGATTTCGTTCCTAGTCTTGAAGTCGGAATTACGGATCTTAAGGGTGACCCCGCCGTATAGGGTTTTCTCGATACTGATCTTACCGTTGGCCGCCCTTTCTTCCATGTAATTCCGAAGGTTTTGGATCTCGGTTTCGTATTCATGGACGCGGATCTCCAATTTTTCGGCGGCCTTGGCCGTCTTGGCCAATTGTTGCTCATGGTCCTGGGTAAAGGAGGCAGGGTCGTTTTCCTTCCTGGCTCTCAGAGTTTTGAGGCTTTTGGAAACCTGCTCGAATTTTTCCTGGTTTTCGGCCAACTTCTCTTCGTATTCTGAGATCTGTTTTAGAACCTTGGGATCGGTTCCCACTATGAGTTCGGTAGCCGGGTTAGCGGAAGAACCGATGACCTTGGCTGCGATGAGCTCGGAGGCCCTTACGGTCCCGCCCACGATCTGCCCTCTCTTACCATTGGAGATAACCTTACCCCCGGCACTAATAAAGCAATGTAGAATCCCTTCCTGGACGACCACGTCCTTTTCGGTGATGACGGTTGCGTTCTGGATGAATTTAGCGACTACGTTTCCGCCCGTAGATTCGATGCGAGCCTCGTCCCTACCCGAAACCCCTTGGCGTATGATGATATCTCCGTCGGCCTCTATATTCGCCTTTTGCACGGTTCCATAGATTTCTATATTCCCCGCCGCTTTCACCGAATAATTGTCTTCCACGTTTCCGGTAATAATCACGGAACCTAGGAAGGTGACATTCCCCGTTTTGATTCCCACATCTCCGTTCACCCTATAAACAGTCTCGACGGAGAGACGTCCCGTAGCATAGACCACCTGTCCGTTCACCTCCGCGGTGAGTTTGGTTCTGTCTTCGGAAAGAATAGTACCTTTTCCCTGTTTTAGTTCCGTATCCAGACCGTCTTTGGCGGGAAGCAATTCGTTGAATAGAGTTCGTCCGTATTTCCCTCTTTCCGCAGGAATCTTTTCGGCAAGCAACTGGCCCACCACGACGTTCTCGATGAGATCCATATCCTTGCAGTCTACGCGACCCGATTCGTCCTCTCGGAACACGACGTTCTTTTGGGTACGCACATGGTAGACAACGGTGGCGTTCTTTCCGTTAACAGGAGGATCTCCTTCCGCAGCAGTGAAAGGCTGGTTGAAGAACTCGTCTTCCAACCTTCTCTGGATTTCCTCTTCCTTAATTCCGTATTTGATTCCGGCATTCTTGAGATGATTGACAACGTCCCGGACTTCCAGATCTCTTCCCGCGGGCTTGGGAGGAACGAGAGTCACCTTGGCCCTCATCTTATCCGGAGCGATATCGATCATCATCTTGCCCTCTGCACCTGGGCGAGGTTTCATATTGGAGATAAAGATTGGCTCCCCTTTGACCTCTTTTACGATCTTACGGATCTGAGCATCGTCAACGGGAGAGACTCCTCTCACGGAAAGCCTTCGAGAAACCTCGGAGAGTTCGATCGCCTTGCCTTCTCCCGAAGGCGGGAATACGGTAAGATAAGTGCCGTTTCGGAAGATCTGGACCAGGGCCCTTCCGTCCCTGTCCTTGGGTTGTAGGAACTCCTTCAGATCTTTCGATACGAGCTTTCCCGTTCCTCCGGTCAACTTTTTGTCCAAATCGGATAATTCGTCCAGGAAGGTATCTTCCGGAATGACCGAAGCACGTATATGCCAAGGGTCCGAACCGAAGAGTTTTTTCTTTCCTCTTTTGATGACTATATAATCGATTTCGTGAGGTTTTTTCTTTAAGTGAGAAGCGGCCAGCCTAAGACAAATCTCCAGGGTGGGAGCGATTACTTCCACCTGTTCGTTCTGGAGCTTGTCCAGTTCCTTGGATTGGTCTTTGAGAAAAGAAGTAAGGCTCATTGCATTAGGACCGTAAATTCGGTTTTCTGAATATATTCTTCATTCGGTTACTCCGAGCATCGGGTCCGGGGTTTTTGGGAACTTCCAGTTCCCCGGAGAAGGGGGTGTGCCAAGACCTTAGGCTTGGCACAGGGGGAAACCTTTCCCCCACATCGCGCCCCATAGGAAGCGATGTGCCTTCCGAGATTCGATCCATCGCGCCCCTTAGGAAGCAATGTGCCTTCCGAGATTCGATCCATCGCGCCCCTTAGGGAAGCGACGTAAATTCCGAGAAAGAATATTACTTTTTACTGATTACCGACTTCACCTTTCCTAATTTACTACGAAGTCTGGCTACAGCCCTAGTATGCAATTGGGAAATCCTGGATTCGGTAACTTCCAAGACTTCTCCGATTTCCTTAAGCGTAAGATCCTCGTAATAATATAGGACGATGACTTTCTTTTCCTTGTCCGGAAGAGTTTTGATGGCTTCGACGATTACGTTTTTGATCTCTTCTTTTTCGATGATGGTATCCGGATTCATATTCATCGGAGATTCGAGAGTCTCCATGAAGGAAACCTCGTCGTTCTCATCTCCGAGAAACCAGATATCGTTGAGAGATACTAGAGATGTGCCGCTGATCTTTGTAAGAAGACTGTTGAACTCCTCCACGGAAATCCCCATTTCCTTGGCGATTGCCTCGTCTTCCACATGGGAGCCTTCTTTGTTTTCGAGCATCCCGATGATTTGTTCGAGTTGCTTGGCTTTTTGACGAATGGAACGAGGGATCCAGTCAATGGAGCGTAACTCGTCGAAGATGGACCCCCGGATCCGAGTCATTGCATAGGTCTTAAATTTGATCTGTCTTTCCGGATCGAATTTCTCGATCGCATCCAAAAGCCCGAAGACTCCGTAAGAGACCAGATCATCGAACTCCACATTCTGAGGCATACCGATCGCGATGCGACCAGCCACGTGTTTGACTAGAGGAGAATATTTTTCTACAAGATAACTGCGTATATTCTGGTCTTTACTATCCCGATAGGACTTCCAGAGTTCCGTTTCATCCGTATTATTGTATTTATCAAAAAGTTTGGACATAATATCGGAGTACGAAAGCCCCTCGCTTAAGAGTGTCGTGGACCGAACCGATTTGCAATAGCATTTTTTGACGCAAAAAAAGGGAAATCAAGCGTTTTTTGTCTCATTGGCTCGGAAGCCGGTTTTGGATCGGGAATTCGGGGTTTTTAGTAGGATGAGATCGGGTTGGAAAAAAATTTCTACTTCTCTCCGGCCCCGTCGTCTTTAGCAAGCATGGTTCGGATCGCTTCCGCCATGAGTTTGGGTTCGTTTTTGATCGCGATATTTTCCACGATAATGTGATCGCCGAATTTATCCGCTTTTTTGCGAGGAATTCCCGAGGCGGCGGCCCGAATTTCATCCGCACTAGTCGGAGAATCGAAGTTTACTGTGGAAGTATCCACATCCGTGTGTTCGGAATAAGAGCCCCGACCGCCTTCTGCCCCCTCTTCTCCTTCCGGAACATAGGCACCGCTGACATTTCGCAAGAAATCCAGAAACTCGGGCACCTTCATCTCCAAAATGGAATATACTCCGAAGCCGAAACCGGCCATTCCCACCGTAGACAGGAAAGTAATGAATAGAATATGGCTGAAATAGTTACCGACCATAAAACCGCAGACCAAGCTTACGGCCAGACCGATAAGAGCAAAAAGGGCGAGAAAACCGATCTGAAGGTTCAATCTTCCTCGCTTTGTTGTTTCTCCCGAACATCCACGAAATGGAAGAATTTACGGAAGAATCCAGTGATTCCGGAATCATCCGCGTTGTCCATCTCCTGGTTCAGGAGAGAATAAGTGATTCTGTTCAAACAGGCCGACGCCTTGCTTTTCGGAGAATGGATGATATAGGGCTTTTGCTCCCGGATACTCTTTTCGACCTCGTCGTCTTGGAAAATGAATCCCAGATTCTCCACCCGAACCTCTAAGAATTGGCCGGAAATATCGATGACACGATCCGCCACCTTCTTTCCTTCGATGGCGGAACGCACTCGGTTCACTACCATTTTCAGATTTTTGTCTCTGCTTTGGGAGACGATCGCTTTGATAAGACCGTAAGAGTCCGTAATCGCCGTAGGCTCCGGAGTGGTAACTACGATCACATCGTCCGCAGGAAGAGTGAGACCGATCACGTTGGAACTGATCCCCGCGCCCGTGTCTATGATCATATAATCGTAGGAATCCAGATCGGCGAATCCCTTGATGAGATTATTTCTTTGGGTATCGTTTAAGTTAGCAAGCTGGGAATAACCGCTCGCTCCCGCAATGATATCCACTCCCTCAGGGGCTTGGATGATGATATCCTTTAGACTTTTATGTCCCTTGACCACATGGTAGAGATTGTATTTAGGAATGATGCCTAGAATGACGTTCACATTGGCGAGACCCAAGTCTCCGTCGAAGACCAAAACTTTTTGTCCGGCCTTGGCCATGGAAATGGCCAAGTTTACGGAGATAGTGCTCTTACCTACTCCTCCTTTTCCGGATGCAATCGCGATGATCTTAGTCATAGGTTTGGTTGAAGACACGAGCTTCAAACTCGTATTACCCTCGGTAAGTTTCCGCAACTGAGTCGCTTGGTCCATCCTAACCTCTTTCTCGAACTTGGGTTTCTTGCACCGAAACCCTTAGGCAGAGAAGACCTCTCCCCGAATTTCGATGATTTTTTCCGGGTTTACAGCGCATTCGGCGAGTAAATGTTTTTCAGCAGGTATCATGTCGAACGGAACTTCCTGACCGACGCTTAAATGAGTGAAACCCTTATTAAGTGTATCGGCTAGTTCCAGAAATCCACCTAAAAATTCCGCCTCATCCAGTTTAGTTAATAAAATTCTGCGAAATCCAAGGGGTTCGTAGGCCTTCATCACTGAGTGGGAATGATGATAGGAAGAAGTCGCGGATAATACAAGAATATTTTCCACATTGTCCTTTTCTCCGAATGCGGAGAGATATCCGTGCATTTTCCCCAATTGCTCCACGTTGCGATGGCTATAACCCGCAGTATCTATCAGGATGAGTTCGGATCCGTCCCTGGCCAGGGTCTCCTGGAAACGTTTCAAATCCTTTACCGCATAGAATGGCATTTCCATGGTATCCGCATATCTCTTCAATTGCTCGATAGCGGCGATCCTATAGTTATCGGTGGTATACAGGGAGACTCCTTTTCCCATATGCAGGTGGTACTTTGCCGCGAGTTTCGCGATGCTCGTGGTTTTACCGCTACCCGTAGGACCGACAAAGAATACCACTTTCCTCTGGCCTCTACGCGTTCCTTGGAAAAGATCCGGTTCCGCTTGGACTCTTTCCGAGAGTACCTCTACGGTTTTTTCCTGGATGGAAGCCGCGCGAGATCGATCCAAGGGAGAAAGTCTCAACTCTACCGCCGAGACGATTTCTTCCGCGTAAGATTCCGTCATTCCTTCTTTCACGAGTCGATCCCTCAAACGCAGGATAAGAGAATCCTGTTCCGGCTTACGGATATTAGTCTTAGGCTCGAATTCCCTAGAGAATGAGATTCCTACTTTTTCCGGAACGGTTTCGAATTCTTCCGGCTCGGTCAATTCTTTAGGTAGAGAGGAAGCGGCCCTGGGTCTTACGGAGCGTTCTTCCCAACTGGGCAATTCGTCCAGACTGCGACGTCTCTCCGTACCTTGTACGGATTTTTGCTTTAAGAGTTCCTTCAAGTCTTGGAGTTTTTTCTCCACTTTCTCCCGGGAGCTGGCTTTCTCGGGAATTCCTACTTGGATCTCCACCACCTTCTTGGCCATGAGGCCGGTTCCGAAGACTCCTCCCTCGGTGAGGATACGATGTTCGATGACATGAGCCTCGGGGCCGTATTTCATCTTCATCTGCATCAGGCAATCCTGCAGATCCTTGCCTCTTATCTTTGCGAAATCCATACTATCCTCCTATTTTCCACTTCTAAGAATATACCGTTTTTTTAAACCGTTTCCGCCGGTTCCGCGGCTTGGGCTTGTGCGATTCTCAATTCTCCCGCGATTACCGTAGGAACGGAAGAATGAACTTCTTCCAAAGCGAGTACCGCGAAGTTTCGAGGCGGGAATTCCTTGGCCAGGAAATACGCGAAAGGCATTCTCACTTCCCTGTTGACCACATATATCGGGAATCCCCGTCCTTCCTGGATCCTGCGGTTCATATCCGCCACGGATTCCAAAAGCCTTCTCTGGAAATCGGGAGGTAGGACCAAAATATCCCTTCCTTCCAAGCGATCCTGAGCCAAGGATTTGTTCAGACGATCCAAGAGTCGACCTTCGACCACAACCACCTGTAATTTTCCGTCCACCATATAATCCTTTACTATCGTATTCGAGATACTCTGTCTTACGAACTCCGTAAGAACGTAAGGATTGGGATACTTGGACATTTTGTTGGCCACAGTCTCGAGAATCGGAACCAGATTGCGGATTCCAAGACCTTCCCGTAGAAGATTTTGTAGTACCTGTTGCAACATCCCCAAATTTCCGGGTTTGTCCGCTTCCAATTCCTGGATGAGAGTCGGATACTGGGATCTGTAATGATCGAGTAGCTTCTTGACCTCCTCTCTTCCGAGTAGGCTGGAAGCATGAGTCGCCAGAAGTTCCCGCAAATAAGTGATGATGACCGTGGAAGAATCCACGACGATGAAGCCCTTGGATTCCGCATCTCCCTTGGAGTCGGCGGCGATCCATTTTGCGGTTCTCCCGTAAGCCGGCTCCATAAAAGATTCCCCTTCGATGGAAGATAATTCCTGGCTTTCCGCGGAAGGCATGGCCATGAGTTTTTCGGGACGAATGGTGCTGGAACCCACTTCCACCCCGTTGATCTTGATCGTGAATTGGTCCGGCGGAATTTCTAAATTATCTAATATACGAATAGGAGGAATGACGATCCCGCTTTCCCGAGCGAATTTTCCCCGGAGGTTGGAGATCTGATCCATGAGAGTCCCGCCTTGAGAGGCGTCCACCAAGGGAACCAAATGATAACCGAATTCGATCTCGATGGGCTCGATTCGAAGCTCGTCGTAATAATCCCGAGGCTTGCGATCGCCCACGGATTCTTTTTCCTTCTTCTCCAATACCTCGAGTTGCTCCTGGACAGTCTTTTCCATGGAGTAGGCGAGATAAGCGAGCCCTCCGGAAAGAAGAACCATCGGTAGAAAAGGAAGTCCCGGGATAAAAGCACCGAGTCCCATGGAAGCCGCGACCACATACAATACTTTAGAGTTCGCGAACAATTGGGTCTTGAACTGTTTCGCCAGGTCCGACTCGGATCCGGAACGGGTCACTATGATACCTGTCGCCACGGTGGTGAGAAGCGCCGGGATCTGGGAAACCAGTCCGTCCCCAATGGTGAATTTACCGTAAGTTTCCACCGCGGAAATGAAGGATTCTCCCCGGATGCTCGCGCCTATGATCACTCCTCCGATCAGATTGATCGCGGTGATGATAAGGCCCGCTCTCACGTCTCCCTGCACGAATTTACTCGCTCCATCCATGGAACCGTAAAAATCCACTTCCGCTTCTATCTTTTTACGGCGCTTTCTCGCTTCCGCCTCGTTGATATTCCCGGTGGAAAGTTCCATATCGATGGCCATCTGCTTACCAGGCAATGCATCCAACGTGAATCTTGCGGCAACTTCCGAGATCCGCGTCGCACCTTTAGTGATCACGAGCACCTGCACGATCACTAAAATCAGGAAGATAATGAATCCCACCACGTATTTACTCAGTCCCGATTCGCTTCCTACGATAAAGGAACCGAACGCGTCTATGATCGCGCTATTTACCCCGGGTCCTTTGGAAAGAATCTGACGCGTAGTGGATACGTTCAATGCCAGCCTATAAATCGTGGTGATGAGTAATAAACTGGGAAATATGGAAAACTCCGACGGTTCTTTGATGGACAAAGAAGTCAAAACGATGAGAAGGCTTATGGCCAAACTCAATAAAATGAGTAAGTCCAACATGAATCCCGGAAGAGGAACCACGAGCATAGCCACGATTGCCACGGCTCCCGCGCCCAGGATGAAGTCGGATTGCATGTACCATTTCTTATCCATAAATTTCTCCTAGGCTTAGGAAGCGTTTCGGAACGCTCTCCGGAAAGATTCGAGTTTCGTAAATATAACGCTGAGCGCAGTATAGAATTTGGCGGGAACTTCCTGGCCGATCTCGACCTCGTCGTAGAGCGTTCTTGCCATGGGCCTGTCCTCCACCGTGGCAACTCCGTTGGCCTTTGCCACGCGGATGATTCTAAGAGCGAAATCGTCCACTCCCTTGGCGATAACCACGGGAGCCTTGTGCCGAGAAGGCTTGTATTCCAACGCCACGGCGAAGTGGGTAGGGTTCGTAATCACCACGTCCGCCTTGGGAACTTCCGCGAGCATTTTACTTTTCTTGATGGTATCTCTCGCCATCTGTCTGCGTCTAGCTTGGAGAGAAGGGTCCCCGTCCTGTTCCTTCATTTCTCTTTTGGATTCGGAAGGAGTCATTTTTAAGGCTTCTTCGTATTCGTAACGTTGGAAGAAATAATCCCCTACGCTGATCACCAAAAGAAGGATACCGACCACCACAAAAATCTTAAATGCGGTATAAGTGATTAGGCCCACGGATTCCTCCAGGCCCATATTCCCCAACATAAGAATCTTAAAGAAGTCCTTCTCGATCACGAAATAGGAAACCCAACCGATGATGACCACCTTCAACAAGGACTTGCCCAGACTGAACATAGTCTGACGGTTCGGAAGGATCTTCTTGAAATTGGGACGGATCCTTCCGAAATTGAAAGCGAGCGCCCTAGGCGCGAATAAAAATCCGGTCTGCACTACGTTTCCCACGATCGCGGCGACCACGGTAATTCCCAAAAGAGGCAGAAGCAATTGGGTCACATCCCAAAGAGCGTTCCCCATGAGTTCGGTAACGCTTTCGGGAGAGGCGACACCGGCGGTCCGGATCCCGTGAAAGTATTTTCGCAAAAGATAATACGATCTCATGAAGAAATATTCTCCCATGAGATAGAGTAGCACGATACCCGCGAGAAGAACGATTGCCGAGGCCACCTCCGGACTCTTGGGCACATTCCCCTTCTCTCTTTCTTCCCTTCTACGCCTTTCACTTCCCGGTTGGGTTCGACCTTCGTCCTCGGCTGCGAATAATTGCAGATCGATGCGAAACGGCAGAGGCATAGGTGCGGAGAATACGGGAGCAAGAACCTCTTCTTTAGAGGAACCGGAGAATAAAAAACGAATCCAAGTAAGAAACGACGCGATCATTGGGGCCATTCCTTTAACATCAGATTCAATTTCTCGAAAGAAAGCTGAAAGGCTGCATCCATCTGAGAGATCAGAAAGGGCACCGCCAAAATCATCACGATGAGACCGATTGCGATCTTGATCGGAAAACTCAATTGTAGAATATTCAATTGGGGAGCCGCTTTTCCCATAAGCGCCTCGGATACGGTAACTAGTAGAAGCACTCCCAAAATCGGCAAAGAAATCTTGAAGGCCACAAGGAACATGGCTCCCACGGCACCTTCCATGGCACGGTAGAGTCCATCCTGAATTTCCGGGATCAGTTTCAGGATTTGCACCTTTTCGAAGGAATACACTAAGCTCTCGAAAAGGAATCTATATGCGCCTAAAGAGAGAAAGAGTAGCATGCCTAACATATTCTTAAGAGTACTGATAACGGGAAGACTCGTTTGGGAGATCGGATCCAAAACTTCCGCATACCCGAAACCCAATTGCACGTTAAAAAATTCTCCCGCCATCTGGAAGGCGGCAAAGACCATGCTCACCAAAAAGCCGAGAAGAATTCCGATCAATACCTCTCCCACGGCCACGAGCCCGTAGTCCGCCATATGCCCCGGAATCGGAGGAACGAATCCGGAGCTGACCGGAAATATGATCACGGCCAAAAGAAATCCAAGGCTCATCCTTTGGGCGAAAGTGATGGAGGCAAAAGAGAATACGGGAGCAACCGATAGGAGTCCCACGATCCTAGCCAGGATCAAAAGAAATACTTGGAAATGACCCACGAAGTATTCCATTCTCCTTTATCCTCAAAATCTCTCTATCATCAGGAATAAATCCCGAGTATAATCGGTAGCCGTCTGCAACATCCAGCCCGCGAACACCACGATCACTACGAAGATCGCCAATAATTTCGGAACGAAAGCGATCGTAGGCTCCTGTATGGACGTGGTGGTTTGCAGAATCCCGATCACGAGTCCCACCACCATCGCCGTGAAAAGAATCGGAGACGAGAGTTTGAGAGTCACGAACAAGGCGTCGCGAATCAAAGTGATTACGTCGACCTCCGTCATTTATAACTCCTTACGAGCTCGTAGACGATTAAATTCCAACCATCCGCCAGTAAGAATAAGATCAGCTTAAACGGAAGACTCACCATCACCGGCGGCAACATATTCAGACCCATGGAGAGAAGTGCCGAGGCCACCACCAAATCCACTACGATGAAAGGAATGAAGATGATGATTCCGATCCAAAACGCTTTCTTGATCTCCGAAAGCATGAATGCGGGAATGAGAACATAGCTAGGAACGTCGTCGAAGGATTCCACCTTCTCCACTCTTCCGATTTTTAAGAATAGGGCCACGTCCTTGGCGCCGGAAGGTCCGATCTGTCGGATCATGAATTCCCGCAAAGGCACCATGGACTTATCGAAGAATTCGTTCGTGTCTATCTTTCCGTCCATATAAGGATTCAACGCCTTATCATAAACCACATTCAAGGTAGGAGCCATGATGAAGAATGTAAGAAATAGAGCGAGCCCCACCATGACCTGGTTCGGGGGAAGGTTCTGGATGGACAAAGCCCTTCTCACAAAATCCAAAACGATTACGATTTTGGTAAACGAAGTGAGAGACATCACGATCGCAGGAGCCAAGGAAAGGATGGTGACTAAGAAAAGAACCATCAGGGAGAGACTCGTCTCTCTGGGTCCTTTGGCCTCGTTCACATTGATATTCAAATTCGGAATGGGGATACGAGGAGCGTTCGCTTGCGCGTATACCTCCTCCGGAACGAAGCTAAATAAAACGAATACAAGCAATAGAAGCGAGGGAATCTTCCACATAATCGATTTATGTCTCATCTTTTGAGAATCGCTTTTCTCTGCCTCTAAACCGAGATCTACTCCCACATTCCCCCCTAGTTCAAATCGAATAACCCGTTTTCCAGGTCGTTCCTTTCCTTCTTGATCTCGTCCAATTTCTGCTTCAGCTTCTTTTGCCTTTCTTTTCTGGCGGACGGAGAAGAAGTAAGCTGAGGATCTTCCTCTTCCGATTTTCCTGTGATACGAATATTCAGATCCTTGAGTTGTTCCAGAACCGTCACGAGGAATCCTCCTTCGGGAGGCTGGAACTCGTCCTTCATTCTTTGCAATCTGGCCTTGGTCTCAGGATCCTTGATCTCCGAAATGAGATTAATACCGTTATCCGCAACGCCTAAGACAAAAATCTGACCGGTAACTTCCACGATCTGCAATTGCTTATTCGTTCCGAGGACCAAACTGCTCAAGAGATTCATCTCTCCTTGGACCGGCAGTCTTCCTTCTCTCGTTCTTGCTGCGGTCTTTAAGATCCAGTAAGCCGCTCCGCAAAGGATTCCCAAGACGAGAATGATCCTAAATAGAATTCCTACCAAACTCGGTCCGTCCGAACTGGGCTTATACCTTTCTTCGATCGGATTCGGAGCGGGTGCCGTATTCTCGGAAGGAACGGTGTTGTTTGCGGGCTCGGAAGAAGTTTTTTCTCCCGGAGTCGCGGCCTTTTGTCCTTCCGATTTCAATTCCTGCTTTAGGAGCTCGTCCATCTTCTCCCTTTCCGAACCTTGTGCGAAAAGGGAATTAGAAGAACCTAATAAAACACAAAAGACTCCGATCGCAATCGCGAGGGAGCCGAGTCGTAAACCACTAGACTGATTCACTGGAAGATTCCGGTTCATCCGCCTCCCGACTCCGGCTTGATACGATCGGCGGGACTTACGATATCCGTCACACGAACACCGAAGTTTTCGTCGATGACCACGACCTCTCCTTTCGCAATCAACTTGCCGTTAACCAATAGATCCACAGGCTCACCGGCCAATTTATCCAACTCGATGATGGAACCTTCTCCCAAACCCAGGATGTCTTTGATGTACATCTTGGTTCTTCCCAACTCCACGGTCACGGACATCTGAACGTCCATGAGCAGATTCAAATTCGGGGTGCCTTGGGCCCCGCTTGCTGTAGCTAGATTCGGGAAGGATACGGATTTCATTCCGACTTGAGACATGCCGGCACCGCCGCCCATTCCGCCTTGGTATCCGCCTCCGCCATAATCTCCCCCTCCTCCTCCGGATCTTTTGGAAAGAGAAAGGATATCGTTGGCCATGGATAAAGAGATCAAAAACTGCACTCTAAAAGAAGGAAGTCCTTCGATCGAAAGATTGAAAAAGGTCCGAACCAGCGGATCTCCTTCCGGAAGCACAAGCGCCGCAGGAGAAGTCACATGTCTGGTCTCCGCAGGAGAACCGTTCACGCCTCCTCCGGTTTTCGCAGCAATTTGGGATTGTAGAGCGCCCATGATAGGAATCAAGCTGTCTCGGAGCGTTTGGAGCTGCCCTTCGTCCAGTCCTCCGGAATCGAAACCGCCCATCATCATATTGGCGATACGAGCGGCGTTATCCGCGCCCATGGCCAGAGCCACCCTACCGTTCAGATTTCCCGAATAAGTGGAATAAAGAATAAGAGTATTGGATTTTAATTCCGCCTCTACATCCTTACGGGACTTTGTCTCCGTAGTGGGATTCATAAAATTGGAGGTCTTGGATAGAATAGCGGCCAGAGTATTTCCGGCAGTCATAAAGCAATGAGAAAGGAAATCGGACAGGAGATCCCTATCCACAGGAGACAACCCTGCGGCTTCCTTGGATCCGCCTCCGGCAGCCATGCTACTCGGATCGAACGTTTCATTTGCGCCGGCTAATAAGGCGTCTATTTCTTCCTGGGAAAGGGATCCTTCACCCATATTGGGCACACTCTCTCTGTTTTGGATTAGGAGACATAATAAAAAGAATTTTGTCGATCCCTTTTTTTTCTTGATTGGAAAAACGGTGGGAAATGCCTCGGATCTACCTATTTCACCGGATTTTTGAAAGGATTACAAGTAAAATCCCGTGCCAATAAAACGGGGTGGCCTAAACAGGAATCGTCACATTCTCCCTTTTTTCTACCATTCTTACAAACACGCAAACGGAAGATTTTCCCCGGCGAACCGATATGTCCCGAGTCGAATACGCCGATCGTCAGGGAGAATATTTAAAAGGAGGAATGAAAGAAGTCGGATTGAAACCGGTAACAGCAGGGTCGTTCTCGATAAATTTAAACGCATAGATCGTTTCCGTACTGGCGGAACTACAAGCGTTTCCGACCTTATACGCTTTTATCGTAATCTGTTCAGCTGTGGAATTCATGGGAATATAGTAGAACTTCGCACTGGATGCAATATACCAAATAGTCCCTTTGGCTATGTCGGTGACATATGAGAAGCCGGAGCAATCGGTACTAGTATGGTATGTTATCCAATTTGCCGCGGAATACGCCCCGTAGGCTCCGGTATAGCGATCCAAGTAGAGACTCACCAGACCGCTTACTTCGTAGCCTTTTGTGTTCAGGATTCCTCTAGGTGTCAGGGTTCCTAATTTTGTACCGCCGGAATCTACGACGGAATAATTTCCGCTCGAGGCGCTTGCGGCTTCCACCGCCGTCTTAAGAGCCTGGAAGTTTTCATTCAATTTCGCCGCGGTCAGAATCTCTCCTTCGTTAAAAGTGGAAACGGCAACTGCCACGAGAGAAGTTCCTAGAAAACCGACCCCGAGCCCCGCTCCTAAGCCGATTCCTTTCTTAAAGTAATTTAATATTTCCTTCATATAAGCCCTAATGTAATTTACAGGAACCCAATGCATCCGTTCCCAAAACGCATTCCGGCGCGTTCGGGTCCACAGGAGGGATCGAGTTCTCATCTCCACCCGAAAGACCCATAATCGAAAAAACGGATTTTGCCAGATTGGAAACGCGAGAAGAATCCGAATTTCCTGTCAGATCGGGGACGGTACAGGAGAAGTAAAAAGCGGCGAGAACGATACCCTTCCCCGAGCGAAGCTGTAGGTTTTTGAAAAACCGAATAAGATCGGAAAACCGGAACGCGATTCTCGACATGCAATTCATAGTTAGAAAATGGAACGACACAAACAAAGGATCAATCCGGTATATTTAGCGCCGAAACGCCACATTACGGACACCTTTTATTCCTTTCTCAGACGCACAAAACGTTTTTTCTAGGATTCGCCCCTATCATTCCCGACCAGTTGAGCCGCCGGGCTCCGGCTAAGCATCCACTCTAAAATAGGCTTTTTTTAGGATTTTCTGGACATCGTATCTCAGGCTCGGATCTTCCCCCATACAAAAGAAGATGATTCCATACATTATATTTCCATCAAATAGGGTGAAGGAAAGAGTATGCAGATTGCTGCCCTTGTCCTTGAAATAGATCCTAAACGCCGAATGATTGGCGAGTTTCACGTCTCCCGCCTCTATGATTCGCCCATTTCTTCCCCGGACCGCTTCTATGACTCCCGTCTGGAATTCCCTGTTGGAAGCCTCCACCTCGGATCCCTCCGGGAGTTCCCTGCGAACCACGAGAACGCTCGCCGAATTATGGTAATCCTTCGCGGCAAAAATCCCGCCGGCGAAAGGTTCGATTTGCAACCAGTCGAAGGGAAGAATGAGATTCAGAGTGTTTTGGGGAGGTCTCGCTTCTTTTCCCGTCAGAATACCCGAAGAAGCGAAAATTAAAAAAATCGAAACTATAAAGGAAAGCGGAAATCTTAAGTTCACGTATCTAAATTCCGAAACGAAAAACGGCCTAACGTCCTTTTCCGAGTCGGATCATTCTTCGCGTGTATCAGAAAACTGGCAAATCCTATTTTATATCGATCGTTCAGAGAAGCGGAAGTTCGGCTTCAACCGGGAAGGCCCAGATCCCCTTCTTCTCCCTGCCAGAAAAGACGGAGAGAATCGAAGCTATAGATTCCCGTGTTATGATAATCTCCCCAGACTAAATTCACCGCGTATCTTCCCACCTTGGAAAAAGAGAGAAGCTTAGCCTCTTTGATCTGGCCCGTGCTTGCGCCTATCTTTCCGCCATGCCCGCCCCTACATACCACGCAAGGACATCGTTTACGCAGTTCCAAAAGGGAAAATTCGGAAACGACTCCGTCCTTCCATTCTATCTTAAGAGTATCTTCGTCGAAGCTAATCGTTTCCGGTGTGGTCGCTTTTAAACTGAGTGCCATGGTTTATTTCGGTAGATTCAATACTTTCCTACGGAAGGTTCCGATAGGAGTTCCATAAGTCACTTTATCGTTCAGAGGCAACTCTCCGAAATCGAAACTATCCTTTTCGATCACCAGGATCACCGTGGATCCCATCTCGAATCGTCCCAATTCCGCGCCCTTATCAATCATTATGGATACGTCCTTGTAATCCTCTTCCTTAGCGGTGCGGATAAGAGTATTCGTGATGATCTTCTTGTCGTAGGTAACGCGAATTCTTCCTACGTTGGAAGCTCCCACCTTGATCACCGCCACTAGTCCGTATTCGGTCTGTAGGAAGGTGATCAATCTTTCGTTCTTAGGGAAAAGTCCTCTGATTCCGAAAACGGCCAATTCGTTCACCGGGAATAGCTTTCCGGGTTCATAATAATATCCTAAAATTCTTCCATAAGCGGGAGAATGGATCCTATGATAATCCTGAGGGGAAAGATAGAATGTGATATATTTTCCGTTTTGGAACTTGGAGAGATACTTTTCTCCTCCGATAAGTTCCTTCAGATTATAATCCACTCCTTTTGCCTGTAGGATCACCTGATCGTGTATATCTCCGAATCCGGTGATTCTTGCGTCCACGGGAGATACCATCGCATTCTCCGCGGAATCGATGATTCTCGCTCCTGCCTTCAAAGCCCGAGTGAAGAATTGATTCAGGGAATTGTATTCCTGGATTTCCAATTCTGCCTCGTCCACATTGATCTTGTACGCCTTAGCGAAAGCCCTAAGTATGGGAATCATGATAAAGCGAGGCAATCTTAAGGATGCGAGTATCCCGAATAAAAGAGACACAAGGTTCTTAGGTAAAATCGAAAGTAAAAGAAGGTAGAAGTCTTTAAAGATTTCATAATGCGCTCCCCCTTCCAGGAATTTGCGCAATTCTCCCTGAGCGACTTTCGCGAGAAGAACAAGACTCACCAATACCGGAACCGCAGTCACGAGCGCAAGGCTATATCCGATTCCGAAGATCTGGAGTAGTACGTCCTCCCCGTATACCAAATACCCATAAGCGGACGCGAGAAGGGAGGCTATGAATAGAATACGATATGCGTTCGCGAATTTCTCACCGAATATATAACGGGCATTCTGTTCTCCCGTGTAAAACCAACCGGATATCGCAACCACCGAGAAAAGCAAAAACGAAAGGAATAAGGCGGTTCTTGCCGGATCCACAGGCCCCTGGATCAGTACAACCAGGAAGTTTCGGATCGTTTCCAAATCCTTTACTCCGAAGGAAAATAAGGCGTAAATTACGAATGTGGAAACTACGAATCCCTCGAAGAAGGTCGCAAGCATACTTACGATTCCTTGCTTAGCCGCAGCATCCGTGCGTACAACTCCCGCGACACCGGCGCTCTTACCTATACCGGTTTCCGTGGAAAGGAAGAACATTCCGGTTCCGGTACTGAAAATCCTGAATAGGGAAAATCCTCCCCCTAAAAGAACAGAGAAAGGTTGGGTCGCATCCTTCCATACCGCTTCCATGAAGGAAGTGAAACCAACTAGGTTTCCTCGGAACAAAAGAACGTAACTTAAGAAAAACAAAATGATTCCGATCGGCGCTAGATAGGCGGAGATTCTTCCCACTCTGCGAATACCTCCGAGCACTACGAAGATCACTACGACCGAGATCAGGAAGGGCACCGTCATTCCTTGTATATCCAATCCGTTTTGGGCGAGAAAGGAAACTCCTAACATGGGCATGGCCCCACCCATTGCAAGAACGGTTAATAATCCTGTTAATGCGAAAGCGATCGCAAGCCATCTTGCCTTCAGCGCTTTCTCGATAAAATACATAGGACCGGAAAGATAACGACCGCTTTCTAACTTAATACGGAAACGAATCGCCAGAGTGGATGATACGAATCTAAGAGGCATGATAAGAAAGCTGGAAACCCAAATCCAGAGTAGAACCCCGGGACCGGAAAGTACAAGCGCAAGAGCCGACCCGAGTACCGCTCCCGGTAATAAAGAGGATCCTGTGCCCGCATAAAATGCCTGGGAATGCACGAGCCTTCCCCTAGAACCTTTATAATCCATATTTCCCGAAAAGATTTTAACGGCTAAGAATAAGAAACGGACCTGAGGAAACTTCAGTCGAATCGTAAGATACAAACCGATGAAGAGTAAAAAATAGAAGTACGGTTTGAGTATATCCAGATCCAAGAACGGAAAAAGTTTAGTCGTTAGCATCCCAATCAATCTTTCCTTGCAAATAAAGGCTTTTTAGAATATAGGTCCCGGGAAATTCTGCAGGAATGCCGGGTTCCTACACAGTTTTCTCGTATCGAGTCCCAAAACCACTCCTTTTTGGATTGCCGTCGGTTTGGAAAGGCCTCCGATTCGGGTTCCTTCTACTATTCTATATTGCCGGCCTTTCGGCCGTATTCGGAGAAGAAGCGCCGATCGCTCCTAAAATGAAGGAACTCCCCAAAAACCAGGCCCCGGCCCCAGAAGGAAATTGGGAGATCGGAGCTAGATTCGGATGGGGGATCCGCGGCCCGAACCGTTTCGACCAGAACCTGAACGGATTCAGCTCCACTTTGGATCCGAGGATTCCGAGCAGTACCACTCAGGAAAACAACCGGATGATGACCCAAGGCGAGATGTTCGCAAGAACCAAGTTCGGAGAGAATTTTAAGGTTGGCTTTCTGGGTGGATTTCGTTATTTCCAGAACTTTCACCTAACGAATGTTACTACGGAACCGTTTTATACCAGATTGGATTTCGGAATGGAGAGCATCTATTTTCTCGCCATGGTTTGGCAGGAAGGAAGATTCAACCGACTATTGCGTTGGGAGGCGGGACTCGGAATGGGTTATGCCCAAGCTCTATGGACCACGAAAGGATATGCGACGGACGGCAAGGACTTTTATTCGCAGGAAGGAAACTTGAAAGGTTCTGGAATGGAATTCCGTTTGGAAGGATCCTTGAACGCCCCGATCACCGACACTGTAACGCTCAGTTTCGGAACCTATCTCTCTTGGATCAATATCGCTTCCTTCGATGGCTCTTTTAACGGAGACTACGCCAGCATCTACATACGGCAGGACGGAAGAGTCTCCCCTCTCACCGAATCCGCCAACCAAGATAATATCCTTTTGTCCAACCAGTATTCCAGAAAGTTGGATATGCAGTCCGCCTACGGCGGACTGTTTTTCGGAGTAAATTACAAACTCTGAATTCTATTTGGGAGCCGGTGGTTCGATTACGTCCGGATGTTTGGGAGCGTTTTTGTATTTAGGATCTTCCACCTTCTCCTTCATTTTTTTTAGGGTCTCGTAAGGTATATCGACTACCACGAAATTCGCGATGGAAGTAGGAATACTTCCTCCAGGTTCGCTATGAACCTGGTAAGTCACCTCCACCTCGTCTCCTATCGGCACGAATTTCCAAAAGCCTCGGATAGTTCCTCGGACTATACCGCTTTTTTCCGGTACTACGTTGGATACGGGACGCATCTGGTAGGTGACAGCACCCGTATTCTTATCCTGGATCAATATGGAATGTATTACGAAATCGCGATCATTCAAGGGCCAAGGCACTCCGTTCTGGATGTATATATATTTTTCCTTGGGGTTCAGCACTTTTACTGCTTCCGATTTCTTACAATCCTTTAACCAGGTAGTATAATTGGGATTGTCTTCCATAAGCGCGATCACGGTGTGTAGGCTTGCCTTTAACCTAGTCTTTCCCCGGAATTCCCGGAGTTCCGAACCTTCAATCTGACGAGTATGAACGACTATGCCGTTCTTTTCCTTTTCCAGATCCCAGGCGAAAATCCCGGACGGAATCCAAATTAGTAAAAGCAATAATGGAATTTTCTTCAACATCGAGAAACCATCCTGGAAGTTTGTTTATTCCGAAAGACTCTTCGGACCCATCATTTCTAAGAAGAAAATCGATTCGAATCAAGAATATATTTCTTTAAAAGAATAAGGAACGTTCTAATCGAACATCCGATCACAGGTCCAGGGGGCTCGCGTCCCTTTTGTATTTCAGTGGCTTTTGCAGGTATTTAATGAGTAGGACCTTATTTCCTTTTTCGTTGAACTTGACCACGTCGAACACCTTCTTAGTCATCATGATTCCCCTTCCGTGGGTGTAGCTCTCTTCGTTCAACTTGTCCCCGTCCAGGTTCAGTATCTTCTTAAAATCGAAACCGTCCCCCTCGTCCTCTATTTCGAAACCGATCCTTTTTTGGTTTAGAGAATAGGCGACCTTGATGCTCCTCGCTCCGTAAAACGCCTCTCTCTGGCGCTTTTGTATGAACTCCATATAATTCCCGATCTTCATGGAGTCCGTTTTTTCGTCGAAGCTGATGCCTAGATTGCCGTGCTCTATCGCGTTGATCAGAACTTCCCGAACGCAGGTACGAATCGCGGTGATCACCTCCGACCCCGCGAATTGGCTCAGATTGGAAGTCAATTGCCGGCTGAGAATATCCGCGTTGCGTAGATAATTGTTCACCGTAAAATGCATGCTCTCGGAAACGAGAAAACGGGAGAGTATGTCTTCGGAGATCTCGGATACCTTGCCGAGTACCATTCTTCCGCCCTCCCTCTCGAAAGACTGCAGGCGGATCTTAACCGGTTTAGGTTCCATTACGTATTTCTGTTTGAATTCGGAGTGAAACTCGACCGTTTTTCTGGTCTTGAGATGCTCCTCCATTTTTTCCCTAGCGAGCATGAGTGTGATGGATTCGTCTATGGGATCGAAGGAATAGATCAGATCCAGGAAATTCTTCCCCTCCACATCCGACGGTCTGTGACCGGTGAGTCTGGAGAGAGTACGGTTGGCGTCCCAGATTCTTCCCTGTTCGTCCAATGTAAGAAGAAGTTCTTCCGCTCCTTCGAATAAATTACGAAATCTTAATTCTGACTGCTCTATCGCTTGTTTGGCCTCGTTTAAATCCACCACTTTTCCGGATAGATCCTTGGATAGATCGTTGACTCTGTCCGCTAAGGCAAGAGCCAGCAACAAGACATGTGCTGCAGTTCCGATCTCCACTCCCCAATACACCAAGGGAACGGAATGAGGTAGGATTCCGGAAAAACGCAGTACGAATACGAATGCGCCGAGGACCAAGACCAACCAAGCGGACAAAAAGAATAACGTTGCTCTCAAATTACGAGTCAGTCCCTGGAAGCCCAGATACAGAATCAAGGCGAGGGTAAGAGTAGAGATGGCGACATATAAGGCCAAAGCCGGTCCGAACGGAAGAAAATACCCCAGAACGGTCAACACATAGCAAAGAAAGGAAATCCCGAATAGGATTCGGTCCGCTCTAGGATATTTTCTTTCGGCGTCGAAATAGCTGCGGATAAAATCGGAAGTGGTCGCAGCCACGAAAAACGTAAAACAGGTGACTACATGGCTTGCCCAAACTATGGATTCCGGCCAGAAGAATTGGAAAGAATATCCGTTCAAAGACCATTGTATTAGAAATCCGGAACCTACGTATAAAAAGAATGAAAGATAGGTCTTTTCCTTGGTGGATAAAAACAGAAAAAGATTATATAGCGCCATGACGAGCAAGGAGCCGAAATAGATCCCGAGTAGAATCTGCTCGCTCGACACTTTCTTATAAAAATCCGTCCTTTTATAACCGAAAGCGCTGAAATTCACCGTACTCTTGGTCTCTATTCTTACGTAAACAGTATCCTTTGCCCCGGAAGAAAGCTCCAATGGAAAACTGGGAAAGCGATACTTGATCGGCCTCTCTCGGAAAGGAATACGATCCCCTCCTCTAAAAATCACCCGATTTCCACGGGATTCTAGATAAATCTCCGCACGATCCAATTGGCTATAATGGATCTCTAAAATCCAAGAAAGAGAAGAATGGCCAGTATTCTCCACCGGCACACGAAACCAATGAACATAAGGAGAATACCCCAAAGAAGCCGAATCCAAACGATGGAACTCTTGGTTTCGAACCCGAGAAAAATCCGTGTTTCCCTTTTCATCCACCCAAACTTCCGCGAACGGAGAAAGAGCGAGTCCCTCCTCCGGCAACGAATCCGTATCTAGAGACCACACGGGGAGCGAGGAGAATAGAAGGAGAAGTCCCGCTAAAAAAATCGGAACCTTGCGGAAGAAAGTCGGCTTTTTCGGAATCCTTTCCTTCACTCTTTTTAAAACCGGAGGGAAAAGCTTGCCTGACCTGGCCCTACAAGCAAGCTAAAATTCCATCCTAGGATCGAGAGTTCGGGTTAGTTTTTCTTCGCTTTGGATGCGGCTTCCTTAATGAGTCCCGCAGCGATCTCGTTTCTTTGGATCTGGCTCGTTCCTTCGTAGATTTGTAAAATTTTCGCGTCGCGATAGAATTTCTCCACGGGATATTCCTTCGTGTATCCGTATCCGCCGAAAATCTGGACCGCATCCGAAGCGACGAGTACGGCCGAATCAGAAGCGTAACATTTTGCCATTGCGGAGAATTTAGCCGCATCCTTATTAAAGGTCTCAGCATAAACGCCGGCCTTATAGGTCAATAAGCGGGAACCTTCTATCCGGATCGCCATATCCGCCAGCATATGTTGAATGGCCTGGAAAGAAGCGATGGTGGTTCCGAACTGCTCCCTTTCTCTCGCGTATTCTATCGCCGCGTCGAAAGCTCCCTGCATGAGTCCCACCGCTCCGGCGGCCACGGCCGGACGAGATAGAATCAACGTCTTGAAAGCGTGTAAGAAGCCTTGGTTTTCCTTTCCTCCTACAAGATTCTCCGCGGGAACCTCGCAATCTTCGAAGATCAATTGTCTGGTTTCGGAGCAGCGAATCCCCAATTTATCTTCCTTCTTTCCGAAGGAAAAACCCTTGGCCCCCTTCTCCACGATAAAGCAAGAAATACCTCTGGGTCCCCTATCCTTATCGGTCATAGCGAATACGGTATAGATGTCCGCTTGTCCGGCACTACTGATCCATTGCTTGGTTCCGTTCAAAACATAACGGTCCCCTTTTTTTACGGCCACTGTCGCCATAGCGGGAACGTCGGAACCGGCTCCCGGTTCGGAAAGTCCGAAGGCCGCGGTTTTTTCTCCGGATGCGAGAAGAGGCAGCCATTTATCTTTTTGCTCCTTGGTTCCACCCACATCGATAGGCAGCGCGCCTAACTTTGTAGAAGTGAAAGCAGTATTTACTCCCAGACAACCCCAGGATACTTCTTCTGCCAGAACGATTCCGCCCATCATTCCGTATCCCAGACCTCCGTGTTCCTCGTCGAATAAAGCCTGATAAAGTCCAGCTTCTTTAAATTTTTGTAAAATAGCTTTTGGATATTCGTTCTTCTCGTCGTAATGCATCCGGTTAGGGACCACTTCCTTGCGCACTACGTCGCGGACTAAGTCCCGAAGCTGTTGTAATTCTTCCGGTAAATCAAATTGAAATTTGGTGCTCAAATTAGCCTCCTGCAAACTTATCTATTTCCCGAATGGCGGGGTTGATCGTTTAGCAATCCTGAGAAATTACCGACTGGAGCGCAAGCTAAGCTTGGCAACGAAAAGATTACTTTCTCGACTGTTGGTTTGGAACACTAACTAAGGCTATCTCTTCACGCAGATTGCCTTCAAGAGAGAACCGCTCGCTCCCGTTTCTATGACTTGATCCGCTTGCCAGTATTGGGACTCGTAATTCGAATCCATCGGTAATTGGAATTTATCTTTTTGGGCATACATTCGATCCAATTCATTTTTCCGGACCAAGGTTAGGCCTAGTCGTCTGCAATAATCCGTTGCAGAATTCAGGTCAGGGAAAGAAAGGAAAAATTCCTTTCTAAAAGCTTCGAAGTCGCCGAAGGAAATAAGCTGCTGCTTAGGGGGAACGAAGTCCGTCGAATTCGCGATAAATGAAACACTCGTCTCACCTTGGTAACTCACGCTTTCCTTATCCTTAACGGTAATACAATAGGAACTGAGGCTCAGCTCTCCTTTTACTTTTACCGAAAAAGGAGAATCATCCTTGGCGACTCGCGCATGATAGATTGTGTTAGAAAAATCCCGAAGATCATCCGGAAAATAATATAAATCATCCTCTTTAAATGCAGGAAAGTCCGAAAAACCTAAAGTTGAATATCCTTCTTTTGGATCCGTCTTCAATTTCAATGTCAGAATTACGTAACGGTTCCGAAGACTCCAGAGCAGGGATCCCGGCTTTGGTTCATACTTCTTACCGCCGGAAGCGCAAGACTCTTGGACATCGTAACTCCATTGGTCGAAACTGATTCCGTTCTTTTCCAAATCTTCTTGCTTCAGCGGAGCATAATCCCCGTCGGAGAGCTTATTTGCCTCCTTCAATACTGAATCGAAAATCCAAGCGCCTTGATAATAATACCAATGCCCGGTTTTATCTCCCAACTTATCCGGTTCTTTTTTGCGAACTTGCAAAGTAAGAGCCATCCCCTTCCAAAGCGGATAGGCGTTTGGAGAATTTTCTTCCGGCTTGGTTTTAGCGGAAAAATTTTCGGTAACAACATAATTTGCAGATCGATTCCACTCCAATCGGGAAAGAATTTCAGGATCTAGAATTCCATTCGAGACTCCCCTTTTAGTTTTATTGATCGAGCAGCCCTCATTCTCCCCTTCTCCTAAATATATCTCATCCAAGGCGATCTCTCCGAATCTATCCCTATAACGAAATGCTGCCGGCACAATCTCCCCCTTTAATTTTCCGGGCAGATTGAAATACATCCAATCTCCCAAGGTAGGGTTGGAATCCTCTCTATCCGTATATACGGGAAGATTGATTTTCGTTAAAAGATCTCCCAATTTCTCAGTAGAAAGATTTTTTTCGTCCAACCCGGAGACGCCGAACCAATCCAACTTACTAGAACGAATCCAGCCGTAAGGTCGGGACAAATATCCCGTACGAAGTTTAACAGTGATATTACGAACCGTCCCCGGCGGGACTTCTGAGCAATTTCGAGCGTTCGATAACCGGAATTCCAAGAGATATTCCCAGGATTTTTCCGGATCGGCTCCCGGAGAATTGTCCGTTTTTACTTTATAATATTTTAAAGTAGTCGCGTTTTCCATGATCGGCGGACCTAACACATTCTTGATTTCCTGAGCCTGAGAACCTACGATAATCGAAGAGTCTACGGAAATCTTTCGAGTCCCGCCGAAGAAAAAGGCGACTAAACTAAATAGTAAGACTCCAACGGGAATCGCTTCGTAGGGTTTAGAAATCCATTCCTTTGGCGCAGAAACGATTTGCTCTCTATTCTTCCAAAGACTGGGAAGCAAATATCCCATCCCAAAAAAGAATAGATGCAAGGAAACACTGCGCAATAAACCGAACTGGGAGGTATACACACCCTCATCGAATTCATAAAAGGACGCCCAGACGGCAAATGCGGCAAAGACTAGGATCCTGTAGTAAAATAGAATTTGCCTGACGATAGTTCCCTTTTTAGATTCCGGCCATTCAGTGATAGACTTACGGATTTCGCTCCCGAATAATAAAAGCAGAAGAAGAGAAATATGATGGTCGAATCTATAATATTCTAATTTCGTAAAAATTTCAGGTCTCCAGGAAATAAAACGGGAGAGAAAGACCCCGACTGTGAACGAAAAAAGTATTACGGAAAATTCGGTTTTCCGTCCTTTACCGATCCAAATGGGAGAAAATAGAAGTGCGACCGCCAAGCTGATCGATAGTATATTCGGAAAAAGAACGAAATAAACCCCCGTAAAGATCAGGCAGGCAAAGAAAAGCATCGCCCCATTTTTTCCTCCTTCCGACTTCAGGTTCCGAATCCATTCATAAATTAGGAATGCATAAACCAGATAAAACGGATATTGGATCGTCTCCGGAGCTTTTTGGTATTCTCCGAAATCCGGATTCGTAAGACGCAAATGCAATTGCAACGCTGGAATGAGAAGAATGCAACCGGAAACGACCAAATATAGAATCGTTCTTTCTTTGGTTAGAACGTAATTGCCGTTTTGTTTTTTTACGAAATCATAGGTCCATAATACTACCGCAGAAATGAAAACGAATATGAAGGGGCCTAGATAAATCGAGAATAGCAGCCAGAGATCCTTCTCTCCGAATTTTTCCGGAGCGATCTTATAAAGTTGCGATTCTTTTTGGGATAAATAGCAAAATCCTACGGATAAAAGAAGAAAGAGTACCTCGTAGATCCCCGCCGTAAATCTCCAGGACTTCCTCCATCGGGTCGCCAAAGAGGAAAAGCGAGAAACGATAGGCGAAATAAGGAAAATAAGCAAAATGGAGAAGATACTCCAAAAAAACGGAAACCCCTTTTCACCGGCTTTAGAATACTGCCACACATCCAGGGAAGTACCAGCAGGAAGAAGAATCAGAATAAGCAAGAAAAGAAGCAATATCAGCATTTAAGAGTTCCTACAAAAAAGCTGAAAATTGCCCGATTTTCTCTTTTGTCCAACGAATTCGGAGGGCCGGCCGATGCGCTTTAAAAAAAGTAAAAGAGTCCGAGGCTTAGAAACTTGATTCCTTCCCATTTCCAAATTCCCTTCCTTCCGTCCCAAAGAAGCCCCAACAGGAAAAAGGCGAAAATAAGCCAGATAGAAGAGCCTAGATAAAAGCCTGTGGAAACCTTTCCTAGTTTGATCAATTTCAAAAGATATACGGAAGCTCCCGCGAGAAGAATGAACTGAAGTATCCCGTATATCTTCCAGGAATTCGGAATTTCCGGATCGTATTTTCGGTATTTGGTCCGATCTATCTCAGGGACTTCCTTTTCTCCACCTAGAAATACGGGTCTCCAATCCGGTTTTTTGAATATTAGAAGAATCTTATCCTTCCAAGAGGGAGTTCTGGAAATCAGATCCCAAAGGGAAAAATAGACGTGAAAATTGGCCCAAACCGGATTGAAAGTGGGTAAAGGTTCCGTAAGTCCGTAAATAGGCTCCTTCTTTTCCTCCGTATAGGTTCCGAACCATTTATCCCAAAGGATCAGAATCCCTCCGTGATTTTTATCCAGATACTCCGGATCCCTTCCGTGGTGTACCCTATGGTGGGATGGAGTCAGAAGAATTTTTTCCATCCATCCCAATTTTCCGACGAGCCTGGTATGTACCCAGAATTGATAGATCTTTAGAATGGAATGACAAACGAAGAACATCCACCATGGAATCCCCAAGAGCGCCAGAGGCAAATTGAAGGCATATTCGAAAATTCTTTGGAACATGGATTGCCTTAAGGCCACGGTCAGATTGAATTCTTCGCTGGAATGGTGGGTCACATGGCAGGCCCAAAGAAAATGCACTTCATGAGTGGCCCTATGAAACCAGTAATAAATAAAATCCACCGCGATCAGTACGAAGCCCCAGGCGAGAAGGTTTTCTAGGCTAAAAACGAATCCGCCTTCTCCCTTCTGCAAAGGAGATCCGCTCGGAAATTCTCCCCATCCGAATAAGGTCTGAACGGAAGAATACATTCCGATTTCCTTATATAAGAATAGGGCCGCGATCGTAATCAGAACCCCGCTCAAGGAATACAGAATTCCGGTCGCCAAATCTCCCACCGAGTCGTTCCATCTATAGACGCCTTTTCGTCTTCCCCAAACGGCTTCTACGACGACGAGACCTAAAAAGAAAGGGACCGCCTTGTCTAAAAGGGTTTCTTCCATTTTGTCTGAATCCTAGCCTACAGTATTCAGTATCCTGGCCAATTTTCTCACCAGGAAGCGCGGAGATATCCGAACGGACTGAGCCATGAGTTTGTTAGCGATCCCAGAGACCACGACGGTTCTACCGGATTTTACCGCCTCATATCCGATCTTGGCTACGTCGGATGCGTTTGCTTTAGGTACAAGGCCGCTATTTAAGATCGCGGAACCGTCCATTTCCGCCCTCTTAAAGAATTCGGTTTTGGTGGGTCCGGGGCAAAGACAGGTAACGGTCACGCCGTCTTTTCTTACTTCTTCCGCGATTCCTTCCGAGAAATACAACACGTATGCTTTGGAAGCGTAATAATTGGTCATCATGGGTCCCGGTTGGAAAGCGGCGGTGGAAGCCACATTTAGAATTTTTCCGGAGTGCCTATCTCTCATATCCTTCAGGAAAAGATGAGTGAGTTCCACCAAAGAAGTCACATTCACTTGGATGAGATTCAATTCTTCCTTTAAATCCAAGGCATGGAACTTACCGTTCGTCCCGAATCCGGCGTTATTCACGAGAAGATCCACGATCGCTTTTTTCTTTTTCGCAAAGTCGTAGATTTTCTTAGGAGATTTAGGATCGGAAAGATCGGCGGAAAGAATTTCGACTCCGGCTCCTAGCTTCTCCAATTCTTTTTTTGCAGAAGCCAAACTCTTTTGATTTCTCGCCACTAAGATGAGATCGTATCCGTCCTGTGCAGCAAGCTTCGCAATTTCATAGCCGATCCCCACCGTCGCTCCGGTGATCAAAGCCGTTTTTTTCATGATTCCATTATCCCTTCCGAACCGAGGTCCGTTTATTTGGAGGTCAATCTTAGGACTCGAATTCTATTAAGGAAAGAAGAAAACGGAATTCGAAACTAGGCTTTAAGATCCTACATTTTGTAGGAGGAAAAAAGTTTGACCTCTTTTCCGGCTTAGACCATTCTCCTCTACTCTTATGATCAAACTATACGGCTACCCGATAAGTAATTATACGAATAAGGTCAAATTGGCCCTTTTGGAAAAAGGTTTGGAGTTCGAAGATATCCGAACGCCTTTCTCCCAAGAGGAGGAATTCCTGAAAAAAAGTCCTATGGGAAAGATTCCCTATTTGGAAGTGGACGGAGTCTATCTTTTCGAATCCCAAGCTATTCTAGAATTTCTGGACCAGGCATATCCTTATACCAAGCGTCTCATCCCTTCCGATCCTTTAGAGGCCGCATTGGTTCGATCCATTATCGTTTTTATCGAAAATTATATAGATATTCCCGCTCGTAGGATCTATACGTTACTAGTCGCCGGAGACCCCGTTCCTCCCGAAACGGTGGAATCCGTCAAAAAATCTTTGGAAAGAGGGGCCAAGGCTCTTTCCAGAATCGTAAAATTCGATCCGTACATCGCAGGTAAGAATTTTACCGCGGCCGATTGCTCCGCATATGCCACTTTTCCGATCGTATTAGAACATCTCGCAGATTGGATTTCTCCGAATCCTGTGGAGCAAATTCCCGGATTAAAGGAATATCTAGAAAGGATCTCCGCGACCCCTAACGCCGCGAAAGTGGACAAACCGAGATCCGTGGTTATGAAGGCTTTGAAACGGATTCGTAAATGATCTGAGTTGCGAAGGGTTCTAAACTTCGATCCGTTATTGTGCGCTGCGTGACTGATTCTTCGGAAAACGGAAGGAACAGGTCGAGCGGGAAAAATCTGGTTGACTGGTTCGATTCGGAAATTAACCTGCTGGTGTCCTTATGGAAGCAGAGAAAGTCATTTCGGTCCCCATCAAAGAACTTCCTCATCTAAAAGTAATCTTAGCAGGTTGGTATAACTTTTTAAAGGATAACTACGATCAGAAAAAAATCGACGCCAACTCCTTCAAAGAGTCTTTGAAGACGAACGTAGTCTATAATATTGATTTAGATCAGATTGAATTATTGCTGTCCGGTACGGAACAGCTATTGCAGAATTTCCGCAAAAAACTCTCTTAAGGAAAATCGAATGCACTCGTAGAACTACTGCGAGTACATTCTCCCTTAAGCCCTCAAGCTACCAAATCGTACAGCTTTAGTAGCGCATCCGGCTCGGGATCCCTTCCTAAAAATCTTTTGAATAATACCATCGCGTTCTCCGAGCCTCCCTTCTCCAAAATTTCCGTTCTATATTTTTCGGAAAGAATCGGATCGAAAATCCCTTTGGAACGGAAGGCGAAGAAAGCGTCCGCAGCCAGCAACTCGGCCCATTTATAGCTATAGTATCCTGCGGCATAACCTCCCGAGAAAATATGTCCGAATCCGTTTTGGAATTTATTATAAGAAGGCGGAACGATCACACTCACTTCCTTTCTTACTTGGTCCAGAACGGTTTGCACTTCCGTTTCGGAATGTTTTTTCAAATGAATTCTAATATCGAAAATTCCGAATTCTAATTGTCGGACCACTCCCATCCCGGCCAGGAAATTCTTGGTTCCTTTCAATTTCTCGGAAAGGGACGCAGGCATGGGCTCACCCGTCTTATGGTGTTTGGCGAAAAAAGACAAAACTTCGGGCTCATAGGCGAAATTTTCCAGAAATTGGGAGGGAAATTCCACCGCGTCCCATTCCACTCCGTTGATTCCGCTCACTGGAGGTTCTTCGATTTTCGCGCATAGATGATGCAGGGCATGGCCCATCTCATGGAAAAAAGTCACTACGTCGGAGTGTTTCAGAAGAGAAGGGGCCGATTCTTTGGAGGGAGGAAAATTACAGACCACGAACGCGGACGGCAGAATCGTGTCCTGTCCCAGACGATTTCTGGTTTCCCAATGGTTCATCCAGGCACCGCCCTGCTTTTCCTTTCTGGCTTCCAGATCCAAGTAGAGCCTTGCGATCGTTTCGTTTTTATTCTTCACATGAAAGACTTCCGTTTTGGAATCCCAGCTCTGCACCTCCACTCTTTCGAAGCCAAGGCCCAGCAATTTTTCGAAAAAGGAGAATGCTCCCTTGACTACGGTATTCTTTTCGAAATAAGGTCTAGTTTCCTCCTCGTCGAAATCGTACAGCTTCTTCTTTAATTTTTCCGAAACGTAAGTGGTATCGTACGCTTGGAGATCTCGGATTCCCAGAGTGCCGGCGAATTCTTTTAACTCCGAGAATTCCTTCTCCGCTACGGGCTTAGCTAGTTTTCCGATCCTCTCCAGAAAATCCAAAACTTGAACGGGAGAATCCGCCACCTTAGTTGCGAGGGAACATTCTGCAAAATTAGAATATCCTAATATTTTAGAGGATTCGTCCCTAAGAGCCAGGATTTCCTCGATCAATGCTCCGTTTTTAGGAGCACGAGTCACGTACGCCTTATAGAGTTCCTCCCTTTTTTCCCGATTGGTGCCGTAAGTCATATAGGCACTGTAACTCGGGAATTGTAGAGTGAAGGTGTAAGTTCCGTCCTCGTTACGATACAATGCCTTATCCGATTCGGGAATCTCTGCCACGTCCTCTTCCGAATCGATTCGTAATTCGAACTCGTTTGTGGAATCCAAAAGATTCTGGGAGAATTGATTTTGCAGATCTGACAAACGAAGTTGGATCTCCTGCAATCTGGCTTTCTTTTCCGGAGGAAGCCCGACACCGCCCAGGCGGAATTGTAGAATCGCATCCTCTAAGACCTTCTTACGAGGTCCGCTTAAAAAAGTTTTTTCCTTTTCGTAGATCTCTTTGTATCTCCGAAACAGTTCCTCGTTTTGGCCGAGTTCGCTATAAAACTCCGTAACTTCTGGCAGAATTTCCGTATAATTGCTTTGGGTCTCTTCGCTATTCTTCACACTATTGAGATGGGAGAGAACGGTGAACTCTTCTTGGAGTTCTTCCATAGAATCGTTTAATGGACGGATTACGGATTCGTAAGAAGGATCTTTTTTATCTAAAATTTCGGATAATACCTGTTTGGTGGACCGTAACTTTTCCCGAACCGCTTCTTTTCGGGTCTCCAGGGGAGTATTCGGGAAGTTTCGAAATGACATGGATAGATCTCCTAAAAGCAAGCTTCCTGCGACGGGACGGGAAAGCATCCATTTTCCATCTTGACAAAGACCTAAAACCGAGGTCGAATCGCCCGGAAGTTCCTACAATGAAAGCTTTCCTTCTTCTCCTCCCCCTTTATATTTTAAGCTGCCGGTCTCCCGAACTTCCTGTGTTTCCTGCCCAAGAAGGGATTTGTCCAAAAACGAATTTTCTTTTGGTTTCCCAACCTGAAACGGATGTGAAGTCGGGAAATGTGTTGCTCGCCGTTTACTGCAAAAGCGAGATGATTCCCCAAGGATCGGAACTTCAAATCAGTCTGGTATTTCGGGACGAAATCCATCCGAACTCTTGGAAGGACTTCTTTTACAGAATCTATCGTAGATTCCGTTACGGTAGGACCTACGATATAGAATCCTTTCGTCTGAAACTGGATCCGAACGGAAAGCCGGTATCTCTGGAACTCGCCAACGTTTATTCCGGAGATCAAATCTTCCTACAAGATCCGGTGGAACATTTCGATAAGACTCTTTCTTCTTCGCAAATGAAGGAGAAGAATTCGATTCCGATTTTATATTCGAATACTTGGAATCATATGTTCGGGGAGAAGGACAATAATCCGGATTTACCCAAACAAGAATTACCCATAGCAGGTTCTCGCTTCGGAACGAGGAGCCAATTGGATGATTATTTCGGCGGTAAATAGACGAGAAAAAGCCTTTTCCGAGAATCGAATCCCGAAATCCTGGAAGAAACTAAAAGTGCAAACAGGAGTTCTCTCATGGCAAAAATCCCTACTCCCCCTTTTGCGGAATTGGGTCCCAAAACTCCGGTAGAAACCGGTAAAGTAAAACGGGGCATATACGGACGTTATTTAGAAGAGTTTACGGAAGGAGCCATCTTCGAGCATCCCAGAGAACTTACCATAGACAGAGCATTCGCTCAGGAATTCGCAACCACCTTCATGGAAGCGAACCCTCTATACCTTTCCGCTCCTTACGCCCAGGCACATGGATTCAAGGACCTTCTCGTTTCCCCTTTAATGGTCTTCAACCTGGCTCTTTCCTTAGGAGTCCAAAACGATTCCGAAAAGGCTCTCGCAAACCTAGGTTACTACGACGTTCAATTTCTAAAGCCGGTATATCCGGGAGACACACTTTCCGCTAAGACCAAAATCATCAAAATTGACGATAAAGGTCCTGATAAGCCGGGAATCGTTCATGTCAGAACCATCGCCTTGAACCAAAACAAGGAACTCGTCATACAATACGAAAGAAAGATCATGATCTATCATTCCAACGGAAAACCGAAAGGAACTCCGAAACCGGTGATCAAGGACGCTTTCTTTCCGGATACTAATAGCCCTACGATCGAATTGCCTGAGTTGAAATTTCCGAAAGGATTCGAAACCGCAACTTGGAGCGATACGTATTTCGAAAGCTTCGAGCCGGGTCAGATCTATATCCACCAGAACGGAAGAACGATCACAGACGAACATTTCCCTTGGACCTACAGAGTCGGAAACACACATCCTCTTCACTACGATAAACTTTATTCCGCGGGGATCTCCGGCCCCATGGGAGGAGAACCTGTGGTTTACGGAGGTTTGGTATTCGCATGGCTTTGCGGACTCGCATCCAGAGATACCACGGAGAATGTTCTCTGGGATCTTGGCTTCACGGAAGGTTACCATACCCAACCGTCCTTTAGCGGAGACACTGTGACCGCAATCTCAAGAATCCTAACGGTGAAAGATAGAGGAACCGAGTTCGGAATTCCGGCGGGAGAAGTTCATATCCAGTTCATCGGACTCAAGAATATCAAGGCCAACGATGCCTTCGAAAAATTCGGAGAGGACCTCTTCCTGAAAGAAAACGATAAGAAGAAACACGGGAAGGAAAAGCTTCCTGAGAAAATCTTCGAAATCGAAAGAAAGATTTTAGTTAAGAAGAAGTAATCCCCCTCGATACGACGGACAAGTCCCTATTGGAAACTGAGGGACTTGTATCGAGGGATCAGTCCCCTTCCAAAGTGGCGCTCATGGAGCCTTTGGAAGCGGGAAGTAAAGGATCGGGTCCGTAGTTTAGGATTCTATCTTGTATATGCTCGGCGTGTTCGAGTTCTCCCGCAAAGACGATCGTCTTTTTTTGGGCGTCCACTTCCACCGCGTGACCGAATGCCTGCTCGGGAGTCATCTTACAAACTTCCATGAGCATCTCGATCACATATTCGTAGGTATGCTCGTTATCGTCCCAAAGAATGACTCTCCAAGGCCCTCCCGTATAAACAGGATCTTCTGTAGTCGTTTCTTCAATTGTGGGAGAGAGAGGCATGACTGTATCCGGCCGCCGGAGAAACTCTACCCGGCGGATTCTCTTTTACTTGGATTGGACCGCTTTTTTCGCTAATTCCACGATGTTTTTCGCTCTTAGACCGAAATAATCCAAAAGCCCGGACCAGGTACCGGATTTCCCGAAAGTATCCTTCATACCTATTTTCAGGACTCTTACCGGATACACTTCGGATAAGAATTCGCTCACTGCAGAACCGAGTCCGCCGATCACATTATGCTCTTCGCAAGTGATCACAAGTCCGCAAAGTTTTGCGTATTTTAGAATGGCTTCCTCGTCGATAGGCTTGATGGTCGCCATATTCAGAAGAGTGGCTTGGATGCCTTGCGCTTCCAATTCTTTCACCGCGATCATAGCCTCGCCGACGAGAACTCCGTTCGCAATGATTAGAACGTCCTTTCCTTCTCTCATGACCTCGGCTTTACCGATTTGGAATTGGTAATTTTCCCTTTCGATCACGGGAACATTCGGACGACCTACTCTTACGTAAACCGGTCCTTTATAATCCGCGATAGTATGGATGATCTGCTTGGTCTCATTATAATCGGAAGGACAAATCACTACCATTTCCGGAATCGCCCTCATAGTGGCGAAGTCCTCGATACATTGGTGGGAAGCACCATCTTCTCCCACGGTGATTCCTCCGTGAGACGCCACGAGTTTTACGTTCAGGAAGGGATAAACCACGCTATTTCGAACCACTTCCCAAGCGCGCCCGGAAAGAAACATCGCAAATGAAGAAGCGAAAGGAACATATCCGGAGAGCGCAAGCCCTGCCGCATGACCGACTAAATTCTGCTCCGCCACTCCCACGTTAAAGAAACGATCGGGAAAAGCCTTCGCGAATTTATTCGTTTTGGTGGATCCGGAAAGATCCGCATCCAAGACAACGATATCCGAGCGCTTGGCGCCTAACTCGTGCAACGCGTCCCCGTATCCGTCACGGGTCGCCTTTTGGTCTGCTGTAGATGCGGAAACTGCTCCCATTATCCTTTCAATGCTCCTGCTTTATCCGTTTTTTCCCAGGTAAAGGTCTCGCCGGATCTACCGAAGTGACCGTAAGCCGCGGTTTCGCGGTATTTTCTTCCTTTTTCCAGAAGCTGCAAAGACTCGGTGATTCCTCTAGGAGTCAGTCTGAAGTTAGCTCGGATTCTTTTTACGATTTCTTCTTCGGATTGTTTTCCGGTTCCGAAAGTATCCACGTGAACGGAAACAGGCTCTGCCACTCCGATCGCGTATGCCAATTGCACTTCACACTTGGAGGCAAGCCCTGCGGCTACCACGTTTTTGGCGATATATCTTCCCATATACGCTGCGGAACGATCCACTTTGGAAGGATCCTTTCCGGAGAATGCGCCACCACCGTGACGACCGTAACCGCCGTAAGTATCTACGATAATCTTACGGCCGGTGAGTCCCGTATCCCCGTGAGGCCCACCGATGATGAACTGTCCGGTAGGATTGATGAAATATTTAGTATCCTTCAGGAAATTAGCCGGAACTACTTTCTTGATACATTCTTCGATTACTGCTTCCTCGATTTGCTTATGGGAAACGTCGGGAGTGTGTTGGGTGGAGATTACGATGGTATCGATACGAACCGGCTTACCGTCCTTGTATTCTACGGTAACTTGAGACTTTGCATCCGGACGAAGCCACTTGAGTTTTCCGGAATGGCGTAGTCCTGCAAGATGCTTAACGAGTTCATGAGAATAATAGATAGGCATCGGCATGAGTTCGGGAGTCTCGTCGATTGCGAAACCGAACATTAATCCTTGGTCTCCGGCTCCTTGCTCTTTAAAGAGACCTTCCCCTTCGGTCACACCTTGGGAAATATCCGGACTCTGAGCGTGGATATGAGCGGAAACCACGGCGAACTCCGCATCGAATCCGAGGGATATATCATTATAACCGATATCCTTAATCACGTTGCGAGCAATCTCCGCCGCATCGATCTTTCCTTTGCTCGTAACCTCCCCTGCGATGACTGCGAGGTTGGTAGTTACCAAAGATTCGCAAGCTACCCTGGATTTAGGATCCTGTGCGAGATACGCGTCCAAAATCGCGTCGGAAATCTGGTCGCATACCTTGTCAGGATGACCCTCCGATACGGATTCCGAGGTAAATATAAAGTCTTGCAGGGACATTCGGTTTAGATTCCTATTTTTACTGTTCTAAGAGGCCGCCTCTTTAGCGCCCTAAAACTATAAACCTACCTAAGTCGCCGATGTCAAGTGAATCCGATTCGAATTGCTCCTTAGGTTCGGCCTCGACCGGAAATTTAATAAAAACCTTAGAATTTGATTTGTAGGATTTTCCAGGTGAAAAAAGGATTTCTTAGATGAAAATTCGGGTCTCCGATATAAAAGTTAAGAACCGCATCCGCAAAGACTTAGGCGATCTCCAGAGCCTTAAGACCTCCATCCAAAACCTCGGACTCTTACATCCTATTATTATCGATTTGGACAATAAATTGGTCTCCGGAGAACGAAGGCTGGAATGCGTAAAACTCCTAGGCTGGGAATACGTGGACGTACGAATCGTAGACGTCAGGAGTAAAAAGGAAAGAATACTCATCGAAGCCGAAGAAAACAATGTGCGTCTCCCTTTCACCCCGGAGGAACAAGAGAGAGCCCAAAGGCTTTTGCGCAGATATTCGAATACCGGACTCTTCGGGCGGCTGATCGCTTGGCTCATCGACCTGTGGGAATGGTTTTTGTCCTGGCTTTTCAGTCGACAAAATCGATAATCGAAAGGTTTCGCAAAAACAAACGAATCCTTACCGTTTGATATCTTTTTTCCAATGAGACAGTTTTTCGGAGTTAAGCGATCCGAAACAAGAACCCGTTTATATTCCGAGTTTAAAACGCAGAACAGGCGAGTCTCGGAATCCGATTCCGAAACGGGACCCGAGAATTTCCTGCCGGTTCGAATTTTTGCACCGCAAAAACACCCCTGGAAACAAAAATTTATTAATTAGATTTACAAAAAGGAATCTCTTCTCTATCTTGAGCAATCCATACCAAGGAGATCTCTCGAATGAAGAAAACTTCGATCCTTACTTTCTCCGCCGCTATATTGGTCAGCTTTGCTGCTTGTATCGGTGGACTACCATCATTAAAAAGTTCTTTTGTGATTGGTGAGCACGACGTTCCCGGAGTAGGAGTTCAAAAAGCTTTTGCCCCTTATTCCGAAACGGTAAACTATTGGGGATACATCAAACCAGGACAAGCTGCTGACGCAGTCGTAAACGGAAAGAAATCTTATTTCTTGTATGTTTGGGTTCCTGCAGCGATCGCTGAACTCGGCGTTCGTCTCATTTCCCCTACCGGCGAAATCGGTGATCCTTCCAGCGAAGACTTCCAAAGCGACGCTTTCAAAGCTGCAACTCCGGAAGAAAAATCCATGCCGAACTGGTTCGACACCTGGATCCGTGTTGAGCGTTTAGCAGCTATTATGCCTAACCAAATCGAAGGCGCTGCTAAAGGAAAAGCTCTGCAAAACCTCGGAGACAATGATGACGGAGACGACACTTACAACGAAGAGCGTCACGCTAAGTACAACTCTTTGCTTCGCATCACCATCCCTAACCTGCCTAAGAGCCTTGATGAACTGAAAAACCTCGATACTAAAAAACTTTTAGTTCGCGGTCTTTACAGAATCACTTTCACCACTTACAAAGTGGGCGAAGTTAAAGGATCTTTCGTAGCTACCGTTGGAGTTCTTGGCCCTCCGGGTGTTCCAGGACTTTCTCCGATTCTGCACGCTAACCCTGCAGAACTGCAAAAGCAAGCTACCGCTGCTGAAGAAGCTTTGAAAAAAGCTGTTGCAGGCGACAAGAAGTAATCCTTCTTAAAATCGGCTCTGCCGGAAAGCCGCTCATTCGAGCGGCTTTTTTATTTCCCGGAGAAAATTTAGAAATTCCTTACATACTCATTCGCCCCGTCGAACGGCGTTCGATCCGCAGAGTTATTATTCTTATTCCAAACCTATTCTGGTGTATTCCGGGGATTTATCTTTTTCTTCTTTCCATTCTCCGCAGGGCGAAATAAGGCATCCTTAAGAACAAGATCCGGAGTGAACCATTGTTCACAAGCTATGATGGAGAGCGATCATGATAGAGAATAATTACTTTTCCGAAAACGAGGATTTACTCCTACATTTCGATTCCATAATCGATTGGAACGAAATAGTGGATGCATTCGAGCAAGGCTTCTCAGACCGGAAAGAATACGAAAGATCCGGAAAAGAGGAACTCTCCCTGGCTCCGGGAAGTAAGGAAGAAGCTCTGGAATTCTATCGTTCCGTATTGGAGGCTGCGGGAGATATAGCCGGAACCACGATCGCTCCGGTCGCCAAGGAAATGGACAAAGAAGGATTAAATTTTCATAATGGACAGGTGCGATTCCCTAAAGCGATGATCGACGGAGTGCGTAAGGTGAAGGAAGCAGGCATTCTACCCTATTCTATCGGTCGTAAACACGGGGGACTCGGTCTTCCCTCTTCCGTTCAAGCGATGCTCATGGAGATTTTTTCCAGAGCGGACGGATCTCTCGCAATCGCTTTGGGATGTATGAATTTAGCCGAAACTGTGGAAAGATTCGGAACAAAAGAGATGGTGGAAACCTACGTATCTAAGATGGCTGCCGGTGAACTTTGCGGAGCCATGGCCTTAACCGAACCGAATTACGGATCCGATCTTCCGAATTTACAGACAAAGGCGATTAAAGGAGAGGACGGAGTCTGGAGAATCACGGGAGCGAAAAGATTCATTACTCACGGTTGCGGTTTCGACGATAAACCTTCCATTATTCTAACCTTGGCGAGAACGGGAAGCCCTACTAGCGGAGCGAGAGGACTCTCCTTCTTCTTGGTAAAAAGCGAGGACGTGCAGATCGCAGGAATAGAACACAAGATGGGATTGCATTGCTCTCCTACCTGCGAAGTAGTCTACGAGAATACTCCCGGAATACTCATAGGAGAAGAAGGGTACGGACTCGTAAAATACTCGATGGCCATGATGAACGGCGCAAGACTTTCCATCGCCGGCCAAGCCATGGGGATAGGAGCCGCGGCTTATTATGAGGCAAAAAAATATGCGGATGAAAGAGAACAATTCGGTAAAAAGATCCGTAATATCCCAGCAGTGAAGAAAATGCTCGATCTTATGGATCGCGAAATCGTCGCCATGCGTTCTATTCTACAAGAAGCTTCCCGTTCCATCGATCTATACCACTGGAAATCGGAGAGATTGAAAGAAGAAGGCGTCGAGGAAAGAGAGATCAAGAAAGACGAAAGCATCCGCAAATGGGAAAAACTCGCGAACCTATTTACTCCCCTTTCCAAATATTATATTACCGAACAGGCCAATAGAATCGCTTTCGACGCCCTGCAAATCCATGGGGGTGCCGGATATACTTACGATTACGATATTTCCCGTATTTATAGGGATGTGCGCATCACGAATATCTACGAAGGAACGACTCAACTACAAGTGGTAGCCGCAATCGGAGGAATCGTAACCGGTCTAGGCACCAAAGGAATCCTAAGACAATATCTGGAAGAGGAAGCGAATCTATTCGAACCGAGTACGGAACTAAAGGGTCTTCGGGAAAAATTGGACGAATCACATGAACTATACGTTTCTTTGGGGAACGGTCCGGATAAGGACGAGGTATCTTTCGAACTCGTGGAATCCGCGACCAGAGTAATCATTGGAACGATTCTGGAAAAAAGTCTAACCAAACTGGAAGGAAAGGCAAAAGAAGAAAGATCTTCTCTAGTTAATTCGTACCAAACGGATAGCCTCGCCCTATTGGAATACAATCGAATTAGAATACGAAATAAAGGAGTGCCTGCTCTAGTTTAGGACCGCTTCTTCCTTTAGGATTTTCCAGGATCAGGCTTTCTTAATTCATAACGAAATGCTCTCGAAATCCTTAGATCGATCTTAGGATAACATTAAGTTATTATAACTATCCTAAGATCGAATCCAGATTGGATCTGGCGGAACTGGTTCCCAATACTTGAATTCTGTCCGACTCCACAAGGAAAGTCCCTTTCTTTCCGGACCAGGCCAGATTCAACATAGCCTTTGCCACAGTCTTTCCCTGAATGGATCTATATTTTCGAATCGGCCCGAAGAGCAAAGGATTGATAAGAATCGCGAGGACCTGGCCGATCTTTTCGCCTAATCGGAACTCCTTTCTGTCCCCATCCAAAAGCGATGGCCTAAAAATTCCCAAAGAAGAAAAACCGATCTTACGAATTTCCGTCTCGGCTTCCCCTTTCACCCTATTATAAAATATGAGAGAATGAGGATCCGATCCCAGAGCCGTGACGATATGAAAAGAATCCGCACCCGCATTTTTAGCAGCCTTTGCGTAAGAAACCGCATACTCGTAGTCCACTTTACGAAAATTCTCCTTGGAGCCGGCTTGAGAGATCGTAGTTCCTAAACAACAAAACGCATCCGTGATTCCGGCGGGAAGAGCGGGAAAACGATCCCAATCAATAAGGATCGTTTCCAATTTGGGGTGAGACCATTCCAGGGGTCTTCTCACAAGAACATAGACTTTGGACCAGGTAGGATCTATCAATAATTCCTGGAGTAATTCCCCTCCGACGAGCCCCGTAGCGCCGGCAATAATTCCGATTCGATTATTCATTTCCCATCATCCTGTATATAGCCTCGGGACCTCGGATCTTATCAAAGGTTCCATTTGTTTCGTAACAGACGAATAGAATCCGTAAGCCGATTCCCGCATTTCCTTTTACAAAACAATAAGAAACGATTGAAGTCAAATTGGAAAGGAGTATTTTGAGCGACTATGCCCATTGAACAATATCTACCGAAATTTCTTTGTAATATACTGAACACGACGGATCGCAAGCATATGAACGATTCGGTTCGGAAGGTACTCGAAAACGAGGAACTCCTGGGTGCTTATGTTTCCAATGTGTTTCGCTATATTCTACTTCTTTTCTTCGCTCTGCAAATCGCCGCCAATTGGAAAAGCGGAAGTATGCTTGCCAACGGAATAGGAATCGCATTCTTCGCATTGATCACCGTGGGTCATTCCGTCGTCATTCGCACTTGTCCCACCTGGGCGATTAAAGTATACGCGTATCTGGCCCTATTCGCCGATTTCATAATCATAACGGCAATACTGTTATATTATAGTCTGCACCAGAACACTTTCGACTTGGGATTCGCGATCAAGAATCCAATGATGAATTTCTTTCTATTTCCCCTCGCCTTTTCCTTGATACAATTTCGCCTTCGATTCGTACTTTTGAGCATCGTGCTCTTTTACTCGATCTATTTCGGAATACTCGGATACGCAGTCGCTTTCGATCGGATCAATTTCGCGAAGGACTGGGGGGACTACGTGATGGGTCCGAACGTTCTACTCTCCGATATCCTATTCGGTAGACCCGTTATATATCTGATCTTAGGTTTCTTCTTCTGTTTCGGAATCCTTAGGACGCTTATCATGATACGAAGAATAGGAGAAGGAGAAGCGCAACGTTCCCTTCTATCCAGATATTTCTCTCCCGGAATGGTGGAGGAAATGATGTCCAATCCCGACGTTTTAGAAGGTAGAAGACAGACAGCCACCATACTCTTCACGGATATCCGTAATTTCACCGCGTTGTCCGAAAATATGGATCCTCTGGAACTGAGCCGTTTTCTTTCTTCCATTAGAGAAACATTAACCGATTGCGTTTTTGAATTCGGAGGAACCCTGGACAAATACATCGGGGACGCGGTTATGGCCACATTCGGAACTCCCTATCCATCGGAAGATCCCGCTTCGGATGCAATTCGAGCCTTGCAATGCGGGCAACGTATGTTGGAAAAATTAGGAGAATTCAATAAGGCAAGAGAAGAAAGAGGCCTGGAACCGGTAAGAATCGGAATAGGAATCCATACCGGAGAAGTATTTTCCGGAAACATAGAAACCAGCCAAAGAGCGGAATTTACAGTGATCGGAGACGCAGTCAATACTGCTTCCCGAATCGAATCCTTGACCAAGAATTTCGGAAAAGAGCTTTTGGTGTCCGAAGACACCTGGAAATTAGCGGGAGCCAATTTCAGGGGAGAAACCCTTCCTCCAGTCCAGGTAAAAGGAAAGGAAAAACTCGTTACGGTAGTCGCGGTAGGAGCCTAATTGGATCTTAAAAATGAAATCCAAAAGTTTAAAGGACTTCGGTGGTTCTTTTTAGCCACCGATATCGGGTTTATTCTCTACTGGGCCATCACTTTGGTGCATGCCATTCCGGAAGAATATCTTTTCAAGGATTACGATAATCCGATCCTGTCCGCTTGGAACTGGTCCTTTCTACCCCTGGATCTATTCATATCTTTTACCGGACTGACTAGCCTTTACTTTTCCAAAACGGGAAAAAAAGAATGGAGAGCCTTGGCGCTCGTTTCCTTGGCTCTTACATTCGCTTCCGGCCTCCAGGCTCTCGCCTTCTGGACGATTCGATCCGACTATAATTGGAGCTGGTGGATCGCGAACGGATACCTACTAATCTATCCCTTATTCTATTTTCCTAAACTTATCCGACATTAGTCAACCGGCCTCGATCCGGAACGTATCCACCACTCTGTGCATGCGAATCGTTTGCCCGCTAAGCATCAGGCTCATCTTCTGTAGGTCTTCCAATAGATTTCCGATTCGAACGGCTCCGTCCTCCAACTCGCCGAAAAAGTCCCGCATTCTATTAAGTTCCGCATAACGTTTTTCCATATCCCCCGCGACGGATTCGCTTAAGCCCGCCACCCATTGTATGGACTCCTCCAATTCTCCCGATTTGGAAGAATAGGAAAGAACGGACTCCAAAGCGTTTTTCATATTTTTGGAAAGTTCGGGGACCTTGCCCAGGATGGATTTAAAGGAATCCACTGTGACGGAAAGAGAGGATAAGGAACCGTTTACAGTATCCCAGATTTCTCTCAAATATTTATTCGCCTGCTTGGCGTTACTGGAGGTCTTTTCGGCCAAAACGGATATCTGTTCGGCGACTACGGCAAAACCTTTATCACCTCCTCTCGCGGATTCGATGGACGCATTGATGGACAACATGCCGAGCTGCTCTGCGATCTTTTGCAGAATCACTACGAGCTCCTCGACTTTCTTCGCGGAACCGTTCAGGCCTTGCATACTCTTCACTGTGTTTTCCAGAGTTTTTTCGCCCGCAAACGCGATATCTTGGATGGAATTCGCGATCATACCGGAAGAACGGATTTCTTGCTGGAGTTCCTTCATTCCTTCGGACATTTCTTCCGACATTCTTCTCATTTCTCCGGATCTCTTTCTTTCCTCTCGGACCAGATCCAGGACCGCCTTTAAGGATGACTCCAAGAGATCGGAGGTATTCCTTACGGTTTCCGTCCTTTCCTTCTGCTTTTGGATCTCCTTCGTGATATTTAGTGTGGAGGTGTCCAATAACTCGGATTCGCTTTCTATCTTATCCGAATTCTCCTTAACTACGGAAATGATTTGAGTCAGACTCAAGAGAAGCCGATTGAAAAGCTCGGCTACGGCTCCCGATTCCATACCGCGATCGACTTCGATCCTTTTTCGTAGGTCCTTGGAATCCGCAACGTATTTCATGGCGTTCATTAGATCCAACCATACAGTCTTGGCCCCATGTTCGGATTCGTTCAGACCGATTTCCTCTTCTTCTGAACTCACCCGAATGGAAATCGTGAATTTCATTAAGAAAAATAGTACGAGCCCCATAGAAAAGGCCCAAACGGCGCATACTGCAACTCCGACCAATTGCACCTGCCACTGATCCAAACTTCTTAAGGATTCGTCCTTGGCAAAGATGCAAACCGCAATCGTTCCCCAGATTCCTCCCATACCGTGAACTGGGAAGGCACCGACAACGTCGTCCAACTTGAGCCAATTTTCCATCGCATAAACGGTGAACTCCACAAGCAGGCCCGAAATAAATCCCACTATAAGAGAAGATGCGGGACTCAAGACGTCGCAACCCGCTGTGATGGCAACGAGCCCTCCCAACACTCCGTTGATCGCTCCTCCCACATGAGGCAATCCCTTCGTAATATAATCGAAGGCGATCGCGGAACAACAACCTGCACAGGCAGCCAAACTAGTATTAACTATAATGCGAGGAACGTCGTCCGTGAGAGAAAGAGTACTGCCGCCGTTGAACCCGAACCAACCGAACCAAAGGATAAAAGTTCCTAAAACGGAGAAAGGTAGATTGTGACCGTACAATTCCCTAGGTTTACCGGAAGAATCGAAGCGATCTTTTCTAGGACCTAAAACGATGACTCCAGCCAAGGATACCCAAGCACCCACGGAATGGACTACGGAACTTCCCGCAAAATCGTGAAAGCCTGCCTGCCCGAGCCATCCCCCTCCCCAAGTCCAATGCCCGAATACGGGATAAATGATAAGAGATACGAATAAGGAACAGATCAAATAAGCCTGAAATCGGATCCTCTCCGCTACAGCACCCGATACGATGGTTGCAGCAGTTCCCATAAAAGTGACCTGGAATAGGAAGAAAGCGAATTCTTTTCCGGTTTCCAAGCCCTCGAGTAGGAACAAATCCTTCCCTATCCAACCGTTCCAGGAGGTTCCGTACATGAAACCGTAACCTAGAAGGAAGAAGCAAATCGTTCCGACCACGTAATCCAAAAGATTTTTGATCGCTACGTTGATGGAGTTCTTGGAGCGTACCAGGCCCGATTCCAAGAGAAGAAAGCCCGCTTGCATGAAAAACACGAGAGCGGAAGCGAATGTGATCCAAAGTACGTCCACATTCTTTGCCAAAGCCTTTGCGGCGGGTAAAACGGAATCCAAATAAACCCCCAGGTCTCGCGGGCAGAGTAAAAGGAATTTCCACCTTGAGAAGGAAAAAAAGAAATCGTGCTTAAGAATTTCGAATCCGGACTCGAATAACGCAAGCGGTAATAATGTCCAATAACGTACTTGTTTAAGAGAAAAGCCTATTCCTTAAATGGTGTGAATTCTTTCCATCCCCCAAATGGGGGAAACAAATACGTTAGGATCCGTTAGTTAGTATGGAGCATTCGGAAATTCATCAAAGAGGAGAACGAAAAGGAGAGAAGGCAGGAATCCTTCCGAAGTCGATGGAGAGCTCCGGAAGAATCGAAGAATTCAGGTGGGAACTATTTTGCTATTTTACTCCTGCCTTTTGGAGTTCTTTGTCCAACTGTCCGGTGATTGTGCAGAAGTACATTCTCCAATCGCTGACAAAGGACTTAAACGGGTAGATGAAGGTGGCAGGACGATTCTTTTCCAGAAAAAAGTGACCGATCCAAGCGAAGAAATATCCGCTAAATAGGGCCGCCAATAAGTACCAAGCGTTCAGAAAAACCAGGGAAGAAATGATAAAAATCAAAGCGCAGGTCGTTCCTATGAAATGAAACACACGATTCATTTTATTCGAATGTTCTCTCAGATAGAAGGGCCAGAATTCCTGTAATGTTTCGTATTTTTTGTTTTCGGACATTGTCATCCTCCGGATTACAGAATATACCAAGGAGAAGATTTCGCAAGCCTTTCTCTTTCAAATCAAATAACGTTCGTTATGCAAAAAGACCCGGCTCCTTCTTCCCTTCTAAGGAATGGATAAAATCCAGATAGGGCTTGAGTTTAAATTTCTTGGCCGCGGATTCCGAAGACATGTAACGGACCGTCCCGAAAATTTCCCTTTCCGGAAACCAGGGTCGATCGAAGGCCCCGAAACACCATAAAATCCCGGTATAGGAATTCGGATCCCGACCGTCGTACGCGTATTTGTGATTCAGATCTTCTAATATGGAAAAAGCTTCCTCGGGAGAACGAGTCCATTCTATCACCTTTTTTCCCCAAAGCATTCTTAAGTAATTCTGCATGGAGCCGGTTAGAACTAATTCCTTCTGGGCGGCGTTCCAAATAGGATCGTGGGTTCTGGCGTTTTCCAACTCTTCCTTGGAATAAACGTATTTTCTAGGATCCGATTTATGAAATTCTAATGTCTTCTTAGCCCAATCGGGTAGAATGGAAAGATCCTTTCGAAAGTCGGGAGACTTATGGAAGAATAGAAAACCCAATTCTCTCCAAGTTAATAGTTCGTCCAAAAAGGAATTCACATTTGGATTCGGATGGAAGAATCCTTCGTTCTTTCCTCTCTGAGAATGGTTGATCGTTTCGGGAGTCCAGGTAACCCTAGGATCCGATTGTAGTGCCACAAGAGTCAATTCTTCGGAAGAAATCATCCCGAAATGCAGATAGGGAGAAAGCGACGAAGACCGGGAAGTCTCCGGAGGGCGGGGTTCGCTCCTTTCTTCCGAATAAAAGGGGAGGCCCTCTTTTAAGAATTTCGCCATAAGTCGAAGCGCCTCTTTTCTACCTCCGATCCGATTTGTATAAGGTACTACATCAGGACACCTGGATTTCATCCGGGCCAAAACGGAATCTATGTCTTTCCGATCTGTAGAAAATAGATATTCCGGAGGTTTTAGAGCATCGGAAGAAGGGATTCCTTTGGAATTCGGTTTCGGATCGGAATGAAATGCAAAGGATTCCAAAAACCGGTCGTGTAACCTTGGCCTAAGTACCCTGGCATACACGTAAGAGGCCTCGTAAGCGGTAAGGGGTACTACTGAATTCGAGTCCACCAGAAGAAACTTGCAATCCAAGGTGCGGGATAGTTCTTCCGCATGCGCCGGGAGAAAGAAACAGGGAAAATCGTCCGTAACGACGAGGGCCGAACGACTTAAGGTAGAAGGTACTACATTCTTCAAAGAGACCTCTTCGGTCTCTATGAATGCCCAGTAGGTGAAGCCCTTTTTTTTGGCTTCCTCCGCAGTATCGCAAATTCCTTCCAAAAGAAAACGATGGAGCCTAGGGGAACTCCATTCGAAGTCCATCCTTACGGATTCGAAAATCACCAGAGGCTTTCCAAACTTCTTAGCCAAATGGATGGAATAATCCAGACTGTGATTCCATGCCAGTCGTCGGTTCGCCCGGATCCAATACAGTACGAATTCTCCTTCTTCCCGAACCGGCTTCTTATTTCCCTCTCTCACTCGAATCAAATTCTTCTCTGAAAACAAAGCCTATCCCTTCTCATCCAATGTAGTACCTTCTACCCAAGACTTATACCTATAACCCCAGGGGCCCGTCCCGAGTGATTTATGCCTAGGCATAAATCGTACCGAGGAGGAGGCGATTAGACTCCCCAATCTGAAAATCGGGAAATGAAAAATTCCCTACCGAACCGGGTTTTTAAGGCGGGAATTAGCACTCTCCGCTTGAAAGTGCTTGACCGCCTACCCCTGTTTCGTTTTTCCTGGAACTTAAATTCAAGCACTCATATACTACAAGTGCTAAGAGACTCTAAGAGGAGAAAGTCATGGCGATTAAACCATTGGGCGACCGTGTTTTGGTTGAACCTAAACAAGAAGCCGAAGAAAAAATCGGCAGCATCTTCGTTCCTGATACGGCTAAAGAAAAACCGCAAGAGGGAAAAGTTGTAGAGGTAGGAAGCGGACGTTATGAAGACGGAAAGCTTGTGCCCCTGGAAGTTAAACCCGGTGACGTCGTTCTATACGGCAAATATTCCGGAACTGAAATCAAATCCGACGGTAAAGAATACTTAATCATCCGCGAAAGCGACATTCTTGCCATCGTGAAAAAGTAATCGGCCGAGGAAAGAAAAATGGCAAAAGTTATAGAATACGACGAAACAGCGAGACGTAAACTCCTAGAAGGCGTCAACAAACTGGCGAACGCTGTAAAAGTAACCTTAGGTCCTAAGGGAAGAAACGTAGTCATCGACAAGAAATTCGGTTCTCCCACGATCACCAAAGACGGGGTTACCGTCGCAAAAGAAATCGAATTAGAAGACGCTATCGAGAACATGGGCGCTCAAATGGTGAAAGAAGTTTCCACCAAGACGAATGACGTTGCGGGAGATGGAACCACTACGGCAACCATTCTCGCTCAATCTATCGTTAACGAAGGATTGAAGAACGTTACCGCCGGTGCAAACCCTATGGCACTTAAACACGGTATCGATAAAGCGGTCAATGCAGCGGTAGAAAGTATCAAAAAACGTTCCGTAAAGATCGAAAACAAAAAAGACATCGCTAACGTTGCGACCATCTCCGCAAACAACGACAAGGATATAGGAAATCTGATCGCAGATGCTATGGACAAAGTCGGAAAAGACGGAGTCATCACCGTAGAGGAAGCAAAATCCATCGAAACCACTTTAGACGTGGTAGAAGGGATGCAATTCGACCGTGGATACGTTTCTCCTTATATGGTAACCGATCCTGAAGCGATGATCGCGACTTTAAGCGATCCTTATATTCTGATCTACGACAAGAAGATCTCTTCCATGAGAGACCTTCTTCCCGTGTTGGAAAAAGTGGCTCAAGCAGGAAGACCTTTAGTCATTATCGCAGAAGAAGTGGAAGGAGAAGCGTTGGCTACTATCGTAGTAAACACTCTCCGTAAAACTATCTCTTGCGTGGCTGTTAAAGCTCCTGGATTCGGAGATCGTCGTAAAGCGATGTTGGAAGATATCGCAATCCTTACCGGTGGCCAAGTGATTTCCGAAGACCTCGGGATGAAACTGGAAAACGCAACAGTTCAACAACTGGGACGTGCTAAAAAAGTAACCGTCGATAAGGAAAACACCACCATCATCGAAGGACAAGGCGCTTCCAAAGATATCCAAGGCCGTGTAGGTCAGATCAAAAAACAAATCGACGACACCACTTCCGAATATGATCGCGAAAAACTCCAAGAGCGTTTAGCGAAACTCGCGGGGGGAGTCGCGGTGATTCACGTAGGTGCGGCTACCGAAGTGGAAATGAAAGAGAAAAAACACCGTGTGGAAGATGCACTTTCAGCTACTCGCGCAGCAGTAGAGGAAGGAATCGTTCCAGGTGGTGGATTAACTCTACTAAAAGCTCAAGAAGCAGTTGCAGCTCTTAAATTAGAGGGCGACGAGGCTACTGGAGCAAAAATCATCTTCCGCGCATTAGAAGAACCGATCCGTATGATCACTTCTAACGCAGGTCTGGAAGGATCCGTGATCGTAGAACAAGCCAAAGGTAAGAAAGGAAACGAAGGTTTCAACGCACTTACAATGGTTTGGGAAGACCTACTACAAGCCGGAGTCGTTGACCCTGCGAAAGTAGTTCGTTCTGCACTACAAAACGCTGCTTCTATCGGATCAATGTTGTTAACTACGGAAGTTACAATCACCGACAAACCTGAAAAAGACGGCGGCGGAATGCCTCCTATGGGTGGAATGGGCGGTATGGGAGGAATGGGCGGCATGATGTAATGTTGCCCTCTTCCTTTCGGAAAAGTAAAAGCCGGGGAATTTTTCCTCGGCTTTTTTATTTTTAGAATATTATTCTATTTTAAATCCCAGAATCCTACTGAACTGGGTTCCGTCTTTTCTCGTTGTCCTGCTATATAATATGTTCAGAATGGAATATCTGCTGTAGCTAGTTCTCGTCTCGTATTCCCAATCCCATAGAAGACCTCCCATAACCGGAAGAGCTAGGATTCCCATCGAATGCAGTCCCATCGCCGTCGGAGTCTGTTTATAATAGAACAATCCCGGACCCACGAGCATCAAATCCTCTTCCTTAGAAATTCTCTGGTTCCTATAATAAAGAAGACCAAGGCCCAGCATATCGAATCTTCCGTCTTTCTCGGAAGAGAAATATCCGAGTATCGGAGGCACTAAGGCCGCAGTTCCATCCGCGTCCCTATGATAATAGTAGACTGGAAGGAAATTCGCGAGAGTATCCCCCGGAGAGGAACGGTATCTCAACCAAAGAAAATTCGCGTCGGAATAATCGGGACGCCCCTCGTATCCTCCGAGTATTCCGCCCAAAATCGCCACTTGCGTCCTGGATTCCTCGAGTTCCGTATGGATCAATCCTAGGAATAGATTCAAGTTCCTACGCTTACGTTTCGACTCGTAACTTGTATCCACAAGACCTGCGAATCCCCAACGATTCTCCTCGGAGTCGGAATAACCGTAGACCCCCAAAGCGAACCAGAAAGAATAATCGACTTCTTTCTTTCTAAACACCAAAGGTAGAACGCCCCAAGAATTGGAATTGGTATCGTTTTGCCAGAAGGCAAGAGGAAATATTCCGAATGTTCTGGAATTCGCCTCCGCAAAATGGAAGAATGGCCCGAGGATAAGTCTGGAGCTCTTGGTAACGGATTCGCTCGAGTAATCCGCAAATATTAAGAAATTAAGATGAGTTTTGGACTGGTTCGCCAACGATTCCCTACCTAACCAGAAAAGAGGGAAAATATAATACTGCGACTCCGATCTCAAACCGCTTTGGGTCGGATAAGTCTCCGATTTTCCGGACGCGAAAAGGAAAGCCGAAAACTCGGTCTTGTCCACTTTTCCTTCCTTGGTATCTTCCCTACTTTTATAAGTTATCAATTCCAGAAAACTCAGCTCACGATTCACGATTCCAAGAGGAGAAACACTCTTTTCATAATACAAAGTGGGAATCGGTAAAAACCAAAAAACAGTATCGGTTTGGTAGGAATTATGATTGGAACGAGTAAACACTCCCAGAGGATTCACGGAAAGAGAATTGGAATTTCCTCCCACATATTCCGTTTTGTCGTAATAAAAAGGAATCCCCCAAACCGTTCTGGTCTGGAAATTTTTCGATTTCGTATCCGTAATCGAAACGAAAGGATACAAAGCGAACGATTCTTCGGTCTCCGATTTTGTTCCGTTTAAAAGGCCCAGAACATTCCAACTACTACTTTCTCCTTCACGAGAAGAATGGTACAGAATCGGAATCGTCCTAGAACTTCTCAACTCCTTCTCTCCTTCTTTTTCCAAACTGGAGAAATAGAAAGGAACGACCTGGAATGATTCCTTCGTTCTGCTTCCCACATGGAAATCGTAAGAAGAAATCAGCCCGAGGAAACTAGTCTCGCCGGAGTATTCCGTCCTTTCCCTATAAAATCCTAATAGGAAGAATGTGGACTCTTTAGGGCTCCTCTCCCAATACAAACCGGGAATCAAATAAAAATCCAGCTTGGTTGCATTCTCCTCCGGCTCCCCTCCCCTTAAGAATCGATAGGAATAATAGAACGGAGACAGAAAACTAGTCACCGAAGTTCCGTTCGATTCTTTACGGCTTTCGTATTTTGCCAACGGAGTGTAAACGGTCCGAATCTCTGTGATCCCTTGGGGAGAATTCTCCGTTTGGGAAATTTTATAAAAGAACGGAAGAAAAGCGAAGGAATCCTCCGAATCGGAACTGACGGAATTCAAGAATCCTAATATATTCAAAGAGCGTTTATCTTTCTCCCGACTCCAGCTGAATAGGATCGGCACGGTCGAATATTGGCTCAAGATCTTATTCCCATCCGTCTCCTTACCGTAGAAATAGAACGGAAACATTCTAAAAGAGCTCTCGCTGCGAGTTCCCGTCCTAGTCTCGGAAGAGCTAACTAGTCCCAGAAAAGTAGTATAATTAGAGACTTCCGTTCTTTCCGAATAATAACCCAAAAGGAAGAATTTACTCGAAACGGAATCCCTTTGCCAAAACGCCCAAGGAATCGGAAGAAAATCGAATTTTTGGGCTTCTTCTTCCGATTGCCCCGCCTTTCTCTCCCTGGAAAAATAATAAAGCGGAGAAATGAATTCGGAAGAGGAAGTTCCGTCCAAACGATTCGCGTGTTTGTATCGGGATAGAAGAGTATAGACTTCTCCGTATGAGAATACTCCGCTCGCGGTCTTAGTGACCGTGGAATTTCTGAGATAAAAGGGAAGGAACATATCCGTTCCTTTCTTCCAGGTCCCCTCGTCCGTGGTAGTGGTCTCATAATTATAATGAATCAGAGGTAAAGCTATACTATGAAAGGAACTCGTGGTCACGCTCCCTTCGGTGTTTAAATTTCTATAATATAACAGAGAAAGAGTGCGAGTGCCCGCCTTTGTCTCCTCGTGAGAAACCAGAGGAAAGAATCTAAATCCCCAAGAATCCGGGGAATAATACAAACGAGTAAGAGGCCAAAGAACGGAATAATCCCTAGTTTCCCCTTGTTTGCTTCTTAAGAATCCGAGCAAAAGATAGGATTCCAGATAATCCTCCGACTGGCTTTGTCTTCCGTAAAACGGAAAGACTAGCAAATAGGATTCGTCCGCGATGCGGCTATAAAAGAAAAACGGAGCCGCATACACCTTATTGTCGGAAGTTTTGGACCAAGAGAACCAACTCAAAGGCAAAAGACGCAAATGACGTCTATCGTCCCCCTCTTCGTAACTGAAAATTCCAAATAAAGCGCTGACACCCCAGAAAGAACGGACATTCTCCCGCAAAAGTCTATGATATCGATTGATTCCGACCTTCTCTTCCTGCTTTACTCCGGAAGAAACCGCCGGGACGGGACTCTCCTTCGTAGGCTCCTCTTCCGGATGATTTTCCCTCCACCAAAGCAATTGGTCCTTGGGAATAGCAGTCCTCTTGGATATGCTAAAAAGATTATAGAAGATTCCCAGGTCCGTATCGATGAAATATTCCTTATCATTGGACCCGACACCGGCGGACCCTCCGAAATTACCCAGGGATTGGGAATAAGAATATGCTAAAACCAATTGTAAGGACTTATCCGCTTCCTCGTAATTCAGGTAAAAAGGAAGAAGTATGTCTCCCTTGCTCCTGGGGGTATTCCAATTCCAATATAAGGGGAACCAAGTAGTGAAATCCTCCTTACGTACCTTGTCCACATTCGAGAACCACAACAGAGGCCAGATCCAAGTATTATCTTTCTCCGGAGATCTATTCCAATAATGGAATATTCCGAAATGCCTATAGTGCTTCTCGTCATATCCTAAACGAAAGAAAAACGGAATAAACAAGCGATAGCTGTCTTTTTTATAGAAGTATAAGGGAAAGGCGTAGCTATACTCGGCGTCCCCTTCCTTGCCGAAACCTCTCCCTGCGATCCCCAGGAAGTTCCAATAGGAACCTCTGTCATCCGAGCCGGAAAAATAAAACGGATAAACCCTACGAGTGGATTCTTTTTTTGACTCGAAGGTCTCGTAAAGGAAGTATAAGGAATAATCCTTTTCGGAAGAATGATACGAATAGTAAAGCGGAGCGACCGTCTTCGTTTCCGAGGAATTTATCGCACGATAGAAAAAGGGAAAAAGAAGATAACTTCTCTCCTCTTCGTTCCTGGTATAGGACCAGAACGGAAAGATAGTCACCCGACGATAATCTCCGGACTTGGAATCCTTTTTGAGATACGTATTCGCAACCCAAAGTCGATCTTCATCCCAATAGGTAAGAAGCGCCGGGAGTAGAGTGTATTCGTTCTCCGTTCGATTTCCTTTTATCAGAAAAGGAAGTAGTGAAAAATAATCGTTGGACTTATAAAACAGTAAGGGAAAAAAGACCGCACGATCCAGTTCTCCGGATTTATTATAGGACCAATACGAATTCAGAATATAATTCTTGGAGGAAAGTCCATCCGAATTCCTATAAAAGGCCGGAGCAAACGTGGTGTTCTCCGATCCGGTATGGGACCTATAGAAAAGGGGAAAAAACAGAAAACTCCAGTCCCCGTTCTTATCGGAAGAATAGAGCATGTTTAAAGCATAAGTGCGAGTGCGATAGGAATCGTCGTAATGATAGAATGGAAACGGAAATAGACCGAATTTTTCCCTGCTCGTATCGAAATATACGGGAAAAATATGAAAGTATTCCTTAGATTTATAATATAGTAACGGAAAGAAGATCCCTCGATCAAACTCTCCCTCCTGATTCCAAGAAAGGTACGTATTTACGAAAAGAGTTCTAGAAGACTTTCCTTCCGTATCCCTATACCAAATAGGCCCGAAATTCGTATATCCGTCTCCTTTTTGCGAATGAGCGAATAAGGGGAAGAATAGAAAACTCCAATTCCCGTTCTTTTCCGCTTCCCAATAAGAATTCAAGAAATAGGTAACCGCACGATCCTCGGTTATGTTTCTATAGAATAGGGGCGCAACCGTAGTCCTCTCTGAAAGTTTTACGTTTCTATAAAACAGAGGAAAGAACAGAAAAGTGGATTCTTTCCAATCCTTAGAATAATAGGTATTTAAAATATAAAATTGGGAACTGGTGGCGGTTCTATAATAATAGAAAGGAGCCGGAAGAATCCCGAATTTTTCCTTACCTAAATCGAAGTAAGCGGGAAATAGAACGAATTTCTCCCCCTTTTCGTGGAATAGAAACGGAAAGAAATAGGAAGACTTATAATCCCCTTTCGCATCCGAATTCCAACCTCCGAGAACGAGTAGATTCGTATTCGTTCCCGCGTCCTTTTCGAATTTTCTATAAAAAAGGACCGGAATAAAGGACCTATATCTTTTTAACTCTCCGTTCTCTCGGATACTATTTCTAAAGTAAGGAAGAAAGTAACTGAACCTTTCCTCTTCCGTATTATCCACGGTCACTCGGTCCTTCCAAACCTGGCCGAATAAGGGAGTCAAAAAGGATCCTTCCCGACTGGAATCGTTGGAATCGTAATACCAAAGAGGAAAAAAACTTAAATGCCTACGATTGTTTCCGGACCCCCAAAAGAGAAACGGAAAGATAGCACCATAGGAAGAGTCCCGATCCTTCCCTGAATGAAAGAGTAGAAATTGAGTCCAATTCGTTTCGGGCGAGCGCTTCTGGAAGAATAGAAACGGAACCGCATATCGGAACGTAGTCTCTTGACCGTTTAGTACCGAATTCTCGCCTCCGAATAAAGGAAGAAAGGACGGAAATCGAACGGACTCCTCGGAGAAATTCGCTCCCGTTTGGTACTGTCGATAGTGCAAAAGGGAAAATTGAAAGCCGGAGACTCCGCTCGCCTCTTCTATCCTTTGGGAGTAAAAAAACGGAACGAGATAATGCCGATAAGAATCGCTTTCTTTGGCCCAAAGCCGATTGTAAAAGGGAAAGAATGAGACTTCTTTAAACCTAGGATAATTCGTGTAAGAAAATAATGCTAGAGTCTGGACGGAAAAATGCGGTCCCCAACTTTCCACGCTAGCGAAGGGAGGAAATCGAAAGGCATACTTATCTTCCTTTTCGCTTCCTAAGATGGGCTTTCTTTCCGACGTTAGATCGTCGAAATAATTCTTAGATTGGGAGAATATGCCGGAATTGAAGAGTAGAACGGCAAGTAGTCCGATAATCCGAACCGACCGAGAAAAAGAGAAGGAATATTTGCACGAAGTCTTAATCATCTATCTCTAATATCTTGAGTCTACTTTTCTCGCCCCGCACTAAGCGTACCCGCGACTGTGGGAGGTCCAACTCGGCCGCCACAGCCCGAATTAGAGCGTTATTGGCCTTTCCCTCCAGGGCAGGTTCTCTTACCGCGACGATCCAAATTCCATCCTCTCCCTTTTGCACGAAAGGTTTCTTGGAATTCGGCTTTATCCTAACTTGGATTCTCATCGTTTCCGAAAATGTCGGACAAATCTATCTTTTACGAAAAATTTTTCCAGTGATTAATCTTATCTCTTCCAGTCCGAAAAGCAGACTCGATCCGAAAAAAATCGCAGCCGCGGGCAGAATCGCAAGGATTAGGCAGATTCTGGAGGAATTGGCATAACTAAAGCCCTTGTCCTCGAAGAAAGAGAGCGCCGCCGGATAAACCAAAAATCGAAACACGACCAGAAATCCCCCCATGAGAAAAAGGGGACCGAGTAACCGAAGGACCTTTCCGATGAATCCTCTCCAAGGAAAATGAATGGAATGTTTCTTAACGTTAGAGGAAAGGACGGACCAGGTGACCAGGGTGGAGACGGCGGAGGAGAGAGCGATCGCCGAATGTTCCAAATAAGGTACTAAAAGATAATTTAATATTACGTTCAGACAAAACGTGAATGCTTGGACGAGAAGAGGGGTCGTAGTATCCTGAAAGGCGTAAAATGTGGAAATGAGTACCTTATTCATACTATAAAAAGGGACGGCCACCGAATAAAAAATCAAAGGCAGCGCCGCGGTTTCCGTCGCTATATGATCCCATTTACCTCCGTAATAGATGGAGTCCAGAATCGGAGAGGCAAGTATCCCGATACCCAAAGCCGCTGGAGCCGTCAAAAAGGAAGCGAAGCCTAAAACTCCGAGCATTTCTCCCGGGACTTCCGATTGTCGATTCTCCCGCAAAGCCCCGAGTAATGCAGGTAACGTGGTAGTGGCAAGGGCCACACCGATGATCCCGGTAGGCAACTGAACGAGCCTTTGGGAATAATCCAAACTCACCACCGCTCCTAATCCCGGATGATTGTTTTGGACCCAGTTGGCCCAAAAAATGTCTATTAAAAGACCCAATTGGTAGAATCCCCCGCCTATCGCGGCAGGAAGCATTAAACGAAAAATCTTAGCGATAGCGGGATGCTTATAATTCCAGGAAAAGATCGGCCCTTCTCCGTTTCCGGAAACGTATCTGGCCTGCACTATCAATTGGATCACTCCTCCGCTTACGATTCCGAAGCAGAGGACTCTGGCTTTGGTTACCATATCCCAATCTACGAAAGGGAATACTCCCAGAAATATCGTAAGGTAACTCAGATTCAGGATGATAGGAGAAAGAGAAGGAACGAAGAATCGATTCTTTACGTTCGAGATCGCCATATAAATGGAGGAAAGACTGGAGGTAATGATGAGAAAAAAAAGAATATAAGTGAACTCTATCACTAATCCGGAATATTCTAAACTTCCCCCCACAATGATCGGAAGCGCCCAAGGAGAGAATGTGAATACGAGGGCCACCAAAGCGGCGAGAACCACGAAAAGAAAACTCAAGACTGCGCCACTCATTCTTCTCGCGGCTTCCTCCCCCTCTTTGCCGAATTGGGAATACAAAGGCATAAAGGATTGGGAGAGGGTCCCTTCCGCAAGAAGGTTGCGGAACATATTCGGCAGACGATAAGCCACCGAAAAAGCGGAGGCTACCATACCGGTTCCGAAGGAGACCGCCATGAAATGGTCTCTGAAGAGACCTAAAATGCGGGATAAAAGCGTATAAAAGGAAAGAGCGAAACTTCTTTTTGCGGCTTGGGACAAGAGATCCTACACGACCGGTTCTACCGGAAAGAAACTAATCGAGTAGCTTCTCCAAGTAGCGAACTCCGCCTGTCCTACTCACGTCAAACTGAATTCCGCAACTAGGACATTGGTGTCGACCGATGCTCTTGATCCTCAAACGAGAACGGCAAGATTCGCAAAATAGAATCTTTTCCTGGAAGACTGCCTTCTCCCGTTCCACGGAAGCTTCCAAGGAATTGCTCTTGAGTCTCTCGGTCTCTTTGGAAGAGTCTTCCCTCCCCGATTCGGAAAGAGGAACCGAGCTGAGTTCCGGCACATAGACGTCGGAGTCCGGAGCCTTCGGAACGGAAGAAGCGTAGAATTGAACCGGTTTAGTCTTTCTTAACTGAGAGATACTTTGATAGCTCGGTTCCGGTTTTGTCCTAAGATCTTCCACTTTCAAAGAGGAGAGCCAGACTTCCGCTTCTTTCTCTTCGGAAAAGAATCCTTGTGCTTGGTCCAAACCGAATAATCCTAGAACGAGTCTATTTTCTTCATTCCAACGATAGAATGCTATATTCCCACCGTGCTTATCGAAAAATACTCGAAGCTCGTTTAAGGCGGAAATTCCTTCTTCTTCCAAGTATTCGATTCCGGAAGCGTCCAAGAGAAAGAGTCTATCTCCTTCTTCCCATTTGGCTTTGATAAAACGTACCAAATCGAAGGAAGCGTAGGAGTCCAGGACTCCTCCGGGAGCCACCTTCGCGATTTTTCCGAGTTTAGAAGTTCGAATTTCCAAGAAAAATTATCCTAAGTAGATTGCGTCCAGTACTTCCGCCTTTTCCTTATGGGCTTCCGCTAAAGGAACCGCATGCGGGACCGGCATAGCCTTCTCCAATACTTCGTTACGAGCGGGAACCGATCTATCCGGAACGGAAGTCATTTCCTGTCCTTGCCAACGAACTGGCCCTTGAGTCGTAGCGAAATCCACCTTCTCCCAAAGAGGAGGGTTTGCAGGAGGCACCACGTATTCTCCGGAAGGAGTAAAGGAAGTGCGAATGCTTTTTATAAGTAAATGAGCGAATCCTAATATTAACGCGCAAATAAGCGCGACGATGGCGTTATTCTGCAAATTCCAAAGAAAAAGTTCCGATTGCACTCTAACGAAATGCGCGAAATTTCCCCTTTCGTAAATCATATGCAAAGAAGCGACTCGTTCCAATTTGTTTTCCTGATAGACCGCCATAGAAAGTAGGACCTCCGGTTGGAGTATCTCAGGAAAATAAGGAGAAATCGCCTTCAGGAATTTTTCATTCTCCGAAACGGGTTGCTTATCCAATAGTACGGGAACTCCGATCTGCCATTTTCTCAAACGATGGGCGGATGTATAACTAGCGGACTGGAATTTTTCCTCAGGCTTTCTCTTGGCCCTAGGAGTTTCCAGGAATTTTTCGTTGGAGGAGGCAAGCACGATCCCTGAGTCATCCACGATCGAGAGTTCGGTGATTTTAAATCCTTCTTTATCCGCGGAAGTAACCGCCACCAAACGATGGAATGCGAAATTGAGATCGGCGACTTTTTCGGGACTCAGTTTTCCTTCGCTGGATTTGGAGATCGCTCCGATCGTATCCCTGGCTCTCTGGTCGGATAGATCTCGGATCTGTTCGAAAGCCGCCAAGGAGGATTCCAGATAGGACCAGGCGGTGGCACCCACGGCGATCCCTTCGCAAATCAAAAGCGCCAGGAAGAAGAATAGTATATGTTTGAAAATCTGCACCTGAGAACCTCTCTTCTATTGAGAATCGGCCGATTTCGCTCATTCTCTAAAGAACAAAATCCGGGAAGAATAGGTTCTTAAACTACGCTCGGATGAAAATTTTCTCGGATCCGATCGGAGAATATACGGATCCACTCCTTCTTCTTCTCTTCTCCGGAAGGTAGGCCTAGCTTTGCCACGGAAGTCATGGATCTCCAATCCCCTCCGCAAGGATGGATGCATTGGAATGCGGAAAAATCGTTGGATACATTGAGAGCGATTCCGTAACTCGTGAACCAGGATTTGAATAATACTCCGATAGAGAGAATTTTCAGTCTTGGATCCGAGGCTAGATACAAACCGGGAGCCTCCGGATTCTTCACAAGTTCTAGATTCCAAACCTCTTGGAATGCCTGCTTGGCCGAACCGAGAACGGAATCCAGAAATTCCGAAATTCCTAAATTTCTTTTTTTCAAATCCAAATGAAGATACACCACGATCTGGCCCGGTTCGTGAGCGGTGAAGTCCCCTCCTCTCTTGATATAATGCAATGAAATCCCTTTTTCCGTTAGGAATTCCTGGTTTCGGAGTAGGTTTCCGATATTGTAATTGATCCCTCCGGTAATCGTAAGAGGGTGTTCTAAAAATAGAATCGATTCCCTCCTTCTCGCCCTAGATTTTTCTTGGAAGAGAACGTATCTTTCGTAAGGAACGGGAGTCTTAAAAGAAAAAGCCTTCACTAGAGGAAAGGGTCCATGGAAAAGCTGCTCGAAGTCATCTCCTTTATCCTCCAAAGATCTCCCCGAGGGAGAAATCGTCAGGAACTGGCCAAATTGATCTATTTGGCGGACGGTCTATTCTTCCAAAAATACGCCAAAGTGATTACGGAACAAAAATACATCCATTTAGAAGATTCTCCTTACCCTATGGAATTGAATCAGGCGTTACTTCATCTGAAGGAAAACCGTCTAATTGATGTGACTCCCAAATTGACGGAACAGGGGATTTCCGGATATCTACTGACTTGGGTGGGCCCCGCTCATGAAGACGAGATCGACCTGAACCGTCAGGAAAAAAGAATCCTACGAAAGATCTTGGAAAATTTTAAGGGAAGCGTTTACGACGAGAATCGGGTGTATCCGAATCTCTACGAAAACTATGTCATTACACCGCTTTTCTCGGAAATTAAGTTTAGTAAGGAAACGATTAATACCAAAATCCATTTCTTTAAGAGAAAAACGCTTTTGAATATCTCGGGCAAAATATTTAAGGTACTTTTTAGCGAGTAACCGGGTTTGAAATAATGGTCATTACTGTTTGCAAAGGCAAAATCCACAGAGCTACGGTCACGGACGCGGATCTCAATTACGAAGGAAGTCTGACGGTCGACATGGATTTGGTAGATGCTGCCGGAATGTATCCTTACGAAAAAGTCTCCGTTGTGAACGTAAATAACGGCGCTCGCTTCGAAACCTATCTGATCGAAGGCAAAAGGGGCTCGGGAGAAATCTGCCTGAACGGAGCGGCCGCTCGACTGGGAATGAAGGGAGACAAAGTCATCATTATCTCCTACGGATCCTTGGAAGAGAAAGATCTTCCTAAGGGATATAAACCCCAGGTTGTTCTAGTCGACGACAAGAACCATATTAAGAAATAAACTGCCATCCAGGATAGATTCTCCTAAAATCCCGTTCTCGAAGCGGTTTTGCCTCAATCCTAGCCTTGGAAACCGGCTGGACGAAATACCGAGCCTAAGCTACACTAAGTTTCCCCGGCATTAGGATATCCGGGAGAATTTCCTTTTTTCGTTAAAAACGAAAAAGCCGGGCTAAGTTTCCGGGTCGTTTTGTCGATATTCAATAGGAAGAACCGTACTGGGATCATTACACGCATGAAATCCGTCACTAAATACTCTTTCATCCTACTATTCCTGCTTTTGGGGACCACAGCGTCCGGCCAAAACAACGCGGAACGAGACGGAAAGCAATCCGGCTCTGAGGGCGTGGAGTTTTACCCTCTCGCCTATTACGACGATCGCCTACTGGTTAAGGATGTGTCCTTCTTCCGTAGACACTCCGACAACGGAAAAGGCGAGTTCATGGACGTGCTGGTAGAATTGGAAAACCGTGATTTCGACGCGGCAAACTTCGCCGTCTACATTCTTGCGGTAAACGAGACCTCCAAGGCGAAAGTCGACGACCATAGGGATCTGGTTCCCTTTCCTAAGTGGAGAAATTACGACGTAGAGGAAGATACCAGAGTGGTAAACTTCCATAACCTAGTTCCGGTCAAATTAGACAATAAGGCCGTCTGGGGAGAAAAACGTTACGGAGAGGTCAAGAAAGGCTACGACGATAGGATTGCTAAGGGTGAGAAAGTCAAGATGCCGAATCCTAGTCTAAATGAACTCATGCATTATCTGACCAATAATCCTAAAGATGCTCTTCCTATCGTTCTATACGGAGAAGAAGGCCCTCCAAAGGATAAGGTTCTGATCAGCAATTACGTCGCTCAGACTCCGGAAGATTTGCAGAAGCAAAAGCACGATTCCTTGAGCAAACATACTTATACGATCTACAACGCGAAATACAAGACGTCCATCTTCTCCCACCATTACACGGAATATCGTCCCGGTTATTTCACGTTCAATAAGGTTGTGGTTTTGATCTTCAACCCTCAAAAGGAAAAGAACAAATTGGTCTATCGCAAGATCATAGACATTAACGGATTGAAATTAGTGAACTAAAAATATGGACTCGCTTTCGCTCCGAATATTGAAAAAGGACTCTTAAGAGTCCTTTTTTGTTTTTAAGGGATCAGGCGCTTAGAGTGACGACTAAGCTTAAGTCGAAGGTGGACGACGATAGCGATCGATGCTGCCCGGAACGAACCGGGTGGTCCATAGGCCTCGATCGATATTTTTTTCAACCCACCCTTTTCCGTGATCCCACCTTCCGTCCGAAAGGAAATCAAAGAAGTAGGACGAATTCATATACCGATAGGAATCCATGATATCTAAAATATCTCGGCTTCCCGGTTCCTCAGGGCCCTCTTCGTAGAAGAAGTCTTTATCCATCCATCTATACCATGATTCGTCCTAGCGAAATGTCCATCTTAATTTAGCTAATGAGAAAATAATCTAGGCGATTCATCCCTCCTCTCCAGCAGCCTTGGACCCAGGTTCAGCCGAATTTCCCTCCCTCACCGGAGGGATAGGATAGATAAAGGGAAGGTATCCCTGATTTTTCTCAGAATTCTCCTCTTTCCTCCGGAAACGAGAACGAGTCTTAAGTCCTGTCCGGAAATTTCGGAATTTCTCCGCTTCTTCCAATAGTCCGTTTAGACGATTCTCCAGGAAAAACTTCAGTTCCTCCTGCAAATCCCCTTCTTCCCCTTCCGGCAATCTTCCCGTATTTTTAGGATCTTCTTCCATGTTTCCGGCTCCTTAGATAGTGTAGCGATAGGCCCGGACAAATCGATTCCCCGAGACTAGGGGGTGCTTGCGTTTTTTTTCTTGCGACGAAGGCCTTCGCGCCTAATTTTGAGGGAATGCTGAACGTTCCAGAGCTTGCAGAAACTCTCGCTTCCGGAAAAGAGATCGATCTAGAATACAGATTTATCTCGGACGAGGACCACCAACAGATTTACTTACTTTTACTCCAGGCTCTAGGGAATTTGGACCGACTCTTTCTGACCGAGGTGGTTTCTACCGTATTGAAAGAGCTCCTCATGAATGCCAATAAGGCCAACGCGAAACGGATTTTTTTTCTCTCCGAAGGTCTGAATATCAACGAGCCATCCCATTATAACAAGGGGATGCGTAGATTCCTGGAGGAGATCATTCATAAATGGGACGACCAGGAAAAGGTACTCAAGGGTTCTAATTTAAGCGTCCGTCTCCGAGCAAAGATCATGAACCAGAACCTGATCTTTTTAGTAGAAAACGATGCGATTCTACTTCCACAAGAGATGGAAAGAATCAAAGCGAGATTGGAATCCGCAAGTAAGTTCAACGACCTTTCCGACGCCTTCCTTTCCATGTCGGATAGCCAAGAGAGTGCGGGATTAGGGTTAGTTTTAATCCAACTTCTACTTAAAAATTCGGGGATAGGTTCGGACAAATTCAAGATAGAATCTGACGGAAAGATAACTCGGGCAACTCTAGTGATCCCCAAGCAGATCGTTCCTCTGGATGTCACAACCAAACTCAAAGACAAGATCCTTGCGGAAGTGGAAGGACTTCCTCCTCTTCCCAATACACTCACAAGAATTATCAATCTTTGTAATAATCCGGACTCCGATCTTGGAGTCATTGCGAATGAAATAGAGAAAAATCCGGCGCTCAGCGCGGACCTATTGAAACTTTCCAACTCCGCCGGATTTGCGAGTAGGAATAAAGTGAATACCATCGTCCAAGCTGTCAAGGTGGTAGGGCTAAAGAACGTTCGAAATCTTCTCTATGTTTCCGGAGTTAGAAAAATTATGGAGGGAAGATACACCAAACTCCAAGAAGTTTGGAATCACTCCAATTTAACCAGCTATATAGCAAGGCAAATCTCTCAAAGAGCCGGGTTAGGAAAACTCTCGGACATCGCAGCAGTCGGCGCTCTTTTACACGATTTGGGAAAATTCATCCTACTCTCTTTAGATCCGAATTTGTTCAAGCGATTGGCATCCTATCAAAAACATAGGGACCTTTCCAACTCGACTATCCTAGAGGAAATCTCAACGGGGATCTCTCATCCTAGTCTAGGCGCAATGCTTGCTAGAAAATGGGATTTTCCTCCGGATTTAGTGCATATGATAGAGTTCCATCATCGGGCCTTCATGGCGACTAATACCATATATGCGGATCTGGTGGATTCCGTATATTTGGCGAATATGATGTGCGATTATCTAGAAAAGAAAGTCAGTTATTATGCGGTGGATTCCAGTATTCTGAAAAAATTCCAATTGGACGATAAACGCAAGTTCGAAGAGACCTGTGAGAAGCTCGCAAAGGCTTACGAGATCACGAATGAAGAAAACTGAAACCACTCCTCTTTTAAGTCTTCATGGAATCAAATTCTATAGTTCCGGAAACGCGATCTTGGACGGAATCGATTTGGATATTCGGTCCGGCGAGCATTGGGTCCTATTAGGAAGAAACGGAGCCGGAAAAACTACCTTAGTCAATCTGATCTACGGTTCCATCTGGCCCACCGCGGGTAGAATCAATCTTTTCGGCGAAACCTTCGGAGAAACTCCGTTGCAAGTTCTCCGGAACAAGATAGGGATTCTGGATTCTTCCCAACAAGAGAGCGCTTTGCAAAAAAGTCTGACCGTTTACGAGGTTCTTTTGACAGGCTTCTTTCATACTATCGGATTCTATAGGGAATCGGATCCTTGGGAAGAAAAAGAGGCGGAGAGAATTCTGGAAGAACACGGATTCGGAGCCAAGAGAAACCAACTTTTTCGTACTCTTTCTTCCGGAGAAAAGAAGAAGGTACTCTTTCTAAGAGCCATGTGTACTTCTCCAGAGTTCGTCATTCTGGACGAACCTTGTTCCGGATTGGATCTGACCGCCAGAGAGGAGTTCATCGATTTCCTGGACGCCTATAAGAAGAATAGAACCTTTACCTCCATCTATATCACTCACAGGATCGACGAGATTCCTCCTTTTTACGAACACGCAGCGCTTCTTAAATCGGGAAGAATTTTATATTCCGGAAAAATCCACGAGGCCTTTACGGGAGCGAGACTTTCGAATCTTTACGACCGCAAGGTCGAAGCGGAGAATCGAAACGGTACCTGGATGGCCTTAACGGAAAGGACCTAGTCCGCGTATTCCGCATAATCGCATTCCGGAAACCGGGAACAAACGTAGTACGTTTTTTTCTTAGCGGATTTTTTTTGGACCCTGTATCCTTGTTTGCAGACCGGACAGATCCCGTAAAGAGAAGTCTTGGGGATAGCCTTCCATTCTGCGGAGATTTTTTTAGCGTCGGCTTTCTTTAGGTTGGATTCCAATAAGGAATAAAAATCGCCCAAGACCCTGGAACGGGACTCTTCCCCTTCGGCTATCGAATCCAATTTGTCTTCCATCTCCGAGGTAAATTTTTCCCGGAACAATTCGGAAAAAGCGGACTGCAGGAAGAGATTCACCTTTTCGCCTAGGGCGGAAGCGAAGATTCTCCCTTTTTCGTTACTAGCATATTTTCTTTTATATAACGTTTCTAATATATTTGCGAAAGTGGAGGGTCTTCCTATCCCTTCTTTTTCCATTTTGGAAACGAGACTCGCCTCCGTATAACGGAGAGGAGGCTCGGTAGTTTTGGAAGATACATCCCAGGATTCCGGATGTAGAGAATCGCCCTTCTGCCAACTCGGAAAATTTTCCGGTAAGACCCCGTAGATTTTTTTATATCCCGGATCCAATGTAAAAACTGCTTCGCCTTTCCATTCCGTACTTCCCGCCGAAGCTTGAAAGACGATCCGGATCCATTTTTCCGATCTCATCTGGGAAGCGACCGTCCTCTTCCAGATCAATTCATATAGATTTTTTGCGTCTTTTCCAAGCCTACTCAATTCGTTCGGTTCTAAAAAAATATCGACTGGGCGGATCGCCTCGTGTGCATCCTGGGATTTTGACCCGGTCTTTTTGGATCTATAGGAAATCGCTTTCTCCGAAACAAAATCCTTACCGAAGAAGGTTGAGATCTTACTACGAATTTTTCCTACTGCCTCTTCGGACATTCGGACGGAATCCGTGCGCATATAAGTGATTAGGCCTTGGGATCTCCCCTTTCCCAGGTCGGCACCCTCGTATAAATCCTGTGCCAATCTCATGGTCTTGGATGCGGGAAATTTCAGTATCCGAAACGCCTCCTGCTGCAAAGTGGAGGTCGTAAAAGGAGGAGGAGGAAGAGTCTCCCCCTTCTTTTCCGTCCTGGATTGAATTTCCAAAACATTTGTTTTCTTTAATATATCAGATAAAAACTTCTCCGCATCGGCCTTGTTACTAAATGCGTCCCGATTTGGAAAAAAGGATAGAGTCTCTTTTTCATCTTTTCCGTATCTTACGTTCGCGGAAACGATCCAGGACTCCACAGGCAAAAATTCTCGGATTTCTTTTTCTCTTTCACAAATCCATTTCAGAGCGACGGACTGTACTCTTCCCGCGGAGAGCCCGCTTCCTATGCCTTTCCATAAGAATGGACTGACCAAATAGCCGATCAAGCGGTCTAGGATCCTCCGGGCTTTTTGGGAATCCACAAGATCCTTATCTATCGGGAGGGGATTCTCCATCGCTCTACGAATAGCATCCGGGCTAATCTCCTGGAAACGGATTCTTTGGATTTTTTTCTTTAAGCCGATCTTATCGGCGAGTATGGAACCGATGAATTCCCCTTCTCTATCCGGGTCGGTAGCGATAAGAATCCGGTCCGAAGATTTTGCCTCCTTTAGGATTGAGGACAAAACCTTCTTCTTTCCTTTTAAAAGAACGTATTCCGGTTCGAAGTCTTTTTGGATCTTCACACCTAATTTATCGGGGGGAAGATCCAAAACATGTCCGAAGGTGGCAACGACCCTGTATTCTTTTCCCAAATAAGAGGAGATGGTTTTAACTTTGGCTGGAGACTCGACGATGAGAAGAACGGACATTCGGAACCGGACCCTAAGGTCCTACCGTATGATTCTAGTGAGGGCCTAACTCTTCAATCAAATATCCGTTCGGATAAGTGGGGTTCTTTCTTTTCGTTACGTAATAAGGAGAAGTCCTGGGAGGCCATATAAAGCGAAGAATGAAGGCTCGAATCTTTAAAGTTAGGTAAGCAAGTATTGTTACGACAGGATTCGGAGAAGGAAATCCCATCGCATCCCGTAAAGGTTTGTCCATGAGAGAATATACGGAATGAAATACCAGATATCTCAGGCCGGGAATTTTTGGAAGCCTACTTGCGGCGATCTGCATAGTGGCTCTGGCAACATTCCCGGACTCGGGAGTATAACGAAAATTCTCCTTTTCGAATCTGCGGTTGAAGTCCAACATCTCCTCGTACGTTTCCGGCATATTCTTTATATTCATCAATTTACCGATCTTCTTCCAAAGATAAAAGTTCGCCAACCTCTCCTTCTCCGTACTCCTCCTCCATCCGAATCTCTCGTTCCAACGATCCGGTTCGAAGATAAAGGTGGTTAGTGTATATAGGAAGTCCTCGTTCTTGATATCGTATTGCTTGTGGATTTGATTCAATCTTCGAATCGCCTCCTTACCTCTTTCGCTTTCCAATCCGTTTTCCAGAAATTCCGCGAGAATCAATGCGGTATCGTCGTATCGTTTTTGTCCTGACTTCTCGAACTGTTTGGTTCCGTCTAAAATCTTGGAAATGGAAGGAATTGCAAAGGTTCGAAAGAAAGAGATCGCAAGAGAGATCTCTACATCCTGGGGAAAGTCGTAACTCCCCGAAAGGAAAACGATTTTCTGTGCATCTTTCTCAGGATCCAAGTCCCGAATTTGTTCTAATACTTGAAAGCGATTGGCCATAGAATTCCTACTTAAAGCCTCTTACTAATTTATCCGGATTCCCGGAGCCTGGAAGAAAATATCCACATAGGCGGAGGCGCATCTTTTTCACACAATCGTGATAAATAAGAATATCTTACAAGCAATCTTTTATTTTTCTTCAATGGTTGGATTACGAACGGTTTATAGAATCGAATACCTATTGAACAAACGTTTACCGGATACCCTTCGAGACTTGATATTTCTCAGGACACCTCGCACCCGCTCGATAGTTTTATATAAAACATATTATAAAATCAAGATATACTTTTGAAAAAGCCGGCTCTGAAAATTCCCAAGGACAAAAAAATCCCGGCAAATTGCCGGGATTTTCATTCTCTCCGTTCAAAACGGAAGCTTTTAAGATTGATTCTTAGCCGTTAGAAGGAACCGGGAAAAGTCCTTCGATGGAAAGGTATCTTTCTCCGGTGTCATAGTTGAAGGTGAGAATAGTGGATCCTTCTGGAATTTCAGGAAGCTTTTTCGCTACCGCTGCAAGAGCCGCTCCGGAGGATACTCCCAGGAAGATTCCTTCTTCTTTAGCCGCGCGTAGAGCGTATTGGAATGCCTCGTCTTTGGAAACTTGGATGACTCCGTCCAAAAGATCAGTGTGTAGGTTTTTAGGAATGAATCCGGCTCCGATCCCTTGGATTGGGTGCGGTCCGGGCTTTCCTCCGGAGATAACGGGAGAAGCCTCAGGCTCTACAGCATATACCTTCGTTTTAGGGAATTTTTCCTTCAGAACTTTGGCAACTCCGGTGATATGTCCGCCGGTACCGACTCCGGTGATGAGCACATCGACTCCGTTAGGGAAGTCTTTTAGAATTTCCGCTGCGGTCGTTTCGACGTGCACTTTAATATTAGCTTCGTTTTCAAACTGTTGGGGCATCCAAGCCTTAGGATTTTCCGCAACGAGTTGCTTTGCTCTTTCGATAGCTCCCGGCATTCCTTTTTCTCTAGGAGTCAGGTCGAATTCCGCTCCGTAAGCAGCCATGATTCTTCGTCTTTCCACGCTCATGGACTCAGGCATTACTAAAATCAGACGGTAACCTTTCACTGCAGCGACTAATGCCAAACCGATTCCGGTGTTCCCTGAAGTGGGCTCGATGATGACGGTGTCTTTTGTCAATTTTCCGGTCTTTTCAGCGTCTTCGATCATGGAAAGAGCGATACGATCCTTAATGGATCCACCTGGATTGCTACGCTCTAATTTGTTATAAACAGTGTGTTTGGAACCAAAGAGTCGGTTGATTTTTACATGCGGAGTATTACCGATCGTCTCTAAGATATTATTGGCTTTCATGGGAGATTCTTACCTCTTACAACTGGAATTTTTCCGTTTCGCTACTATATTAAACACATTTTTCAATATATCAAATGACATCAATGAAAAAACCGGTAGCCGGGCATGCAATTTCTTCCGATTCTTAAACTTCCTTCAAGACAATTCCGGAAAGAAAGGCTTCCGTTTCCGGTCCCCAAGAAACTCCTAGCCCTTTGTAAACCGCGTAAATCGTAGAGATATGTACGTTGGAATCTCCGGGAGTAGCCGCATATCCCCTTACCTCTTTTCCTAAAACTTCCAGGGCCGAAAGCGGAAAGACCGCATGGGAAAAAATCCTCCCGTACAGACCCCTGTCCCGACCGGAAGAAAAAATGGAATTGGTGGAAACCAGTTCCGAGGTACTTAAAAAAGGGTCGTTCTCGATTTTAGATATAAGCCAGTCCCTTCGGATCTCCTTTTTGAGCCTAAGCTTAAAACGGATCAAATGCATATAAGGAGAATTGATCGTGATAGATGAGGACCCGATAGGAATCCGAAATCCCATAGTATCGTACAATTCGTTCAAAAGTCTTCCGTGATGGGTCCCCGTTTCCGATTCGGGTAAAACGAGCAAGGGTCCGGTGACGTGAGGATCGTTCTTTGCCATATCGGCATCCCTACGTATAACGAAAAAATCCGCCTCTTCTAGAAGACCGGAAAGTTCTTTTGCGTGCCTTTCGTAGAATGGCCTAAGAATCCCGGCCAGCGTATGGGTATTGCAAGTGGAGATATGTAGAAAACGGGGCAGTTCCGAATCCAAAACGCGGGAATTATCGGGATAAACGAACTGGGGGCCGAACGCATGCTCGCTTCCCTGGGCGATGAAAATTCGAATATTATGATATAATGGCCCTTCGTATTCCGATTTTCTCTTATCTGCCACTCCGGGGGGAGAGGAATCGCAAAGCACGAAGCAATTTTGAAGAGCTTCTTGCTTAGAGATCCATTCGGGAAAAAAATCTCGAACTCCGTTTTCCGAATCGTCTACGAGGATCGCTCCTTTTTCCACTAGGGAAAGAATCTGAGGAAGTTCGGACTTACGAAGTTTATAAGGCTCTACAAAGACTCGGAATCCTCCGAATTTACTCTGCAGTAATAATAAGAGGGAGGCCAGGGGCCATCCGATCACACCGGTTCCTCGCAGGAATACTCCCGGCTTTCCCTCTCCGCTCACCTAAAGTTCGACCCCTGTTTATTTTCTCCCATAAACTCAGATTCGAATCAGACTCCGCTAATTCTATAAAAATAATCCTGAAGATAATTATTTTTATAGTTCACGTAATTTGCAGTGGTTTTTTCGATCATTTGCCTTTCCTTATCGGTGATCTCCCTCACTACTTTTCCGGGAGATCCCATGACCATGGATCCGGGCGGTATGATTTTTCCAGGAGTGACCATAGCGCCTGCAGCCACGAACGCGTATTCTCCCAGTTCCACTCCGTCCATGAGAATCGCACCCATTCCCACGAAAGAATTATCCCTGAGCTTGCACCCGTGAATGACCGCCCTATGCCCTATGGAAACGTTATTACCTATCTCCACCGGGTGATGATCCTTAGAAACATGTACCACCGTCATGTCTTGGATATTCACGTTTTCGCCGATTCGGATATAATTCACATCTCCTCGGATCAAAGTTTGGAACCAAATCGAAGAATTCTTGCCGACGATCACATCGCCAACGACCTGAGAACCGGGGGCAAGAAAAACTTCCTCCCCGATTACGGGACGTTTTCCCATATATTCCAGAATATTACCCGCTTTATAAACCTGTTGCATATGTTTCTTCTCCCACTTGCATACTATTTTAAAGCCTCTTGGAAGACAAACAAGTCGAAATTCGAAGCTTTCCGCTTCGGATTCTCCGAAAGAAAAACGTAAAAATCAGCGTACGAAGCTGAGAATTTCTAATTTCCAAGCGATCCTTTGTTCGGATAATCGCCAGCCTTGTCGCAATAATTCCTTTTTCAATATGGCTTCATTTCTTTCTAATCCGTCTTGCCTCATTCCTTCCAGGAGATAATACGTAACAGGCTCATATTGGATCAAATCCAAACGGGAAACCTTTCCGGAAAGGAATTTTACGAATTCCTTTTTATCTTCGGATCGGCGAATCAGTAACACTTTTTTCTCTAAAATATCTTTCCCATAAAATCCGATAATACTAGGCTCCGAAACAACGGACACCTCTCCCGATAGATTAGTTAAGACGGAATTATATTTTTGAAATTCTTGGGAGACTTTCACCTGCAAACGAAAGAAAACGTAAACCACGATGAAACCAAGAGCAAAAAGGGAAATTACCGACTTTCGCCATATCTTATCTAAGGAAGTTTTTCCGAAATCCTTACCGAAGTATAGTATCGAAACGGGAATCGTGAGCCAGGAAAGATAACGGGTTCCCCAATCTATATTGGAATCGTTAGGAGAAAGCAGTAAGATTAGAAAAATAGATATTATTGTAGCGAAAAGGAGCTCTTTCTTTTCCAAATCCCGAATGCGAAACAACAAATGCAAAATCGCAATAAGGGCCCAGGTAGAAAAAAGAAAGAATCCTACTCGACCATTTCCGTAAAAAAGGAGAGAAGCGTATTTTTCCCAATCCAAGAAGGATTCCATCCCCGTTTTATTCGCTTCAATCCGCGTTCCCAAAAAGTTTCCATATAGAACATAGTTCATCAAAAAAAAGAGGAATACTGAGAATCCGTATCCGATCAGCAGATAGAAACGTTTCGCGTCTTCCGAATCCTTCTTCGGAAACCCTGTCCTAAAGAAACGGAAAACAAGAAAAATGCTAAGAAGAAAAGGAAGAAATACCACCTCCGGCCGAAAAAAGACGGCCGACCCGCTGACCAGGCCTACCATAAAATTGGAATACTTCCCGAAAAGCGGCCTATAATAAAATCCCACCAAGACGGCAATCAGAAAGAATACGATCGCATAATCCGGAAAAAGGAAGGAATGAAAGAAACAGGGTCCGAAAGTCAATACGACGGGAATCCAAAAATTCTTTCGAATCCGAAGTGAAAGCAACCAAGTTCCCGCAAGAAAGAATAGAACGGAAATATAAACTAAATGCGTATAGTCTCCTGTCAATCGGACGAGAGCCGCAAAGAGCGAAAACGCGACCGGGAATACTCCGATTAAGATAGGTATATCTTTCCCGTTTCCTCCGGGAGAATAAGCACATCCTCCGAGCCCTTCCAATATCGAACACTTCGAATACTGAGATTGGAATCCTGTATCCAAAAAGGCTTGAGCCTGAAGTATTTTTGTCTGATTATCCGCGACCAAAACTGATTCTGCCGGAATTTTCAAAAACACAAACGAGACAAAAAGAAGACAGATCAGATTAGATAACGCAAATGGGGTAAGTTTTTCTTTCCAAAATTTCATCTAATTTTCGCAATCAAAGAGGATAGTTTCTTAATATAGCTTCGTTCGAAAAATAGAAACCGTTTTTTATAAAAATCTACTTTGACCTTTTTAAGTCGGAACGTAGTCTGGCTTCTATGTCTGGTTCCGTAAAAGGCTTCGGGGAAAAAGAAAAGAAGATCGATCGCAAAAAGTTGATTCGTATTTTCGGAATAGCGGCCTTGCTCGGATTCCTCCTCGCATTTGCGGTACGCTTTTGGATCTTATTTCCTTTCACGATTTCTAACTCCGAAATGAGTCCTACTTATCCTTCCGGAAAACGGGTTTATATATTCCGATGGATCCGTCCGGATTCCCTATTTTTGGGAAACGTCGTTCTAACCGAGCACCCCACCCAAAAAAATAAAGTGGTCTTAGCGAGGATCGTAGGAAAACCGGGAGATTCCATTTCCATCCAGGACAAGGTCGTTTATAGAAACGGGGTTTCCGAGACGGAAGGTAGCCTTCCCTTCTCCGTACAACACTCGGACAATCGGCCTCCCTTTGCTTCCGGCTTTTCCCAAAGAGATAATCTCCCTCCGGTAAGAATAGAGGATCGAAATTATTTCCTTCTTTGCGACAACCGAGACGATTGTACGGATTCCAGGGATTTCGGCCCAATCGGTTTCGATAAGATCCTAGGTAAACTACTCTAAAACCCCCATTTTTCTCGTCTGCGAACCGGCAAAAAACGGATTTTCAGGATGGTTTTACTATAAAAACATGTATTTGGACGAGCTTTTCGCTCAAACCTCTCCAGAAACAAGCAAAGGAAAATAAGGGAAGAACATGACAAGAATCGCTATCAACGGATTTGGACGGATCGGAAGACTGGTTTTTCGCTCCGGAATCAAAGACCCCAACATCGAATTCGTAGCAATCAACGACCTAGTTACTCCGGACAATCTCGGCTATCTTCTAAAATACGACTCTACCCATGGACGTTTCAACGGAACTGTGGAGCATACTGATAAAGAACTCATAGTGGACGGAAAAAAAGTTCTCTGCGTTTCCGAAAGAGACCCGGAAAAACTCCCGTGGAAAGACCTAAAAGTAGACTATGTGATCGAATCCACCGGTCTGTTCACCGATAGAGTCGGTGCAGAGAAGCATATCAAAGCGGGAGCTAAGAAAGTAGTCATCTCCGCGCCTGCGAAGGACAAGGACATCCCCACTTTCGTGATGGGAGTCAATAATGAGAAATACGATCCGAGTAAGGACCATGTGGTTTCCAACGCATCCTGCACCACCAACTGTCTCGCTCCGATCACAAAAGTCGTTCTGGACAATTTCGGAATCGAAGAAGGTCTCATGACCACCATCCACGCGACCACCGCCACCCAACCTACCGTTGACGGTCCTTCCAAAAAGGACTGGAGAGGAGGAAGAGGCGCTATGCAAAACATCATCCCCGCTTCCACGGGTGCTGCAAAAGCGGTCGGTCTTTGTATTCCCGAAGTAAACGGTAAACTTACCGGTATGTCTTTCCGAGTTCCTACCCCGGACGTATCCGTAGTGGATCTTACCGTAAGAACCACCAAAGAAACCAGCCTAAAAGAGATTTCCGCAAAAATGAAAGAAGCTTCTGAAGGTGCTATGAAAGGAATCCTGGGTTACACCGACGAGATGGTCGTCTCCAACGACTTCTTAAGCTCCACTCTGTCTTCCATCTTCGATGCCGACGCTTGTATTGAGTTGAACTCTAGATTCTTCAAATTGGTTTCCTGGTATGATAACGAGATGGGTTACTCCAACCGAGTTCTGGACCTGATCCGTTATATGGCGAAAAAAGGATAATCGATGCAATTACCCAGACTCGAAAACGAGAACCTCCAAGGAAAGCGGGTCTTTCTCCGGGTCGATTTTAACGTTCCATTAGAGAACGGTAAAGTAACGGATAAGACCAGAATCGAAAAAACCCTTCCTACGATCGAATTGCTCGTGAAGAAGGGTGCGAGGCTCGTGATCGCGAGCCATTTGGGGCGTCCTAAAGGCAAACCGGATCCTCAGTATTCCATGGAACCCGTCTACGAGGTATTCAGGGGAATGGTAAAGGCTCCGGTTTCTTTCTCTAAAGAAGTCGTAGGAGACAGCGTCACCAAACTCTCCAACGGATTGAAAGACGGTGAAATTCTAGTTCTGGAAAATCTCCGCTTCCATAAGGAAGAAGAAGAGAATGAGGCGGGCTTCTGTAAAAAGCTCGCGGCTCTCGCAGACGTTTATGTGAACGACGCGTTCGGAGCCGCTCATAGGGCCCATGCTTCCACGGAAGGGATCGCCCATCTTCTCCCCTCTTTTGCGGGCCTCTTGATGTACAAGGAGATCACCGAACTCTCTAGCCTTCTTTCCCGTCCCGCCAAACCGTTCGTGGCTATCATAGGCGGATCCAAGGTTTCCTCCAAAATCAGCGTGATCAAAAATCTTATAGATAAAGTGGATCATATCCTGATCGGGGGAGGTATGGCCTACACTTTCCTAAAGTCCAGAGCCATCCCGGTAGGAAATTCTTTAGTAGAAAAAGATTTCGAAGTGGAAGCGTTCCAACTGATCGAAAAGGCAGGAGTCGCCGGAGTGGATTTCCAACTCCCAGTGGACCATGTGATCGGAGATAAATTCGATCCGAACGCCAAGACCAAGGTTGTGGACAAAATGGGAATCATAGACGGATGGATGGGGATGGATATCGGACCCAAAACCGTCTCAAACTATGAAAAGATTATCAAGAATGCAGCGACAATCGTTTGGAACGGACCCATGGGAGTCTTCGAATTCGATAAATTCGCTTCCGGGACCATGGCAATCGCTAAGGCCGTAGCCAAATCCAAGGCCAAGACCGTAGTGGGTGGAGGAGACTCCATCGCCGCGATCAATAAGGCCAAGGTGGAAGATAAGATCACCCACGTTTCCACCGGAGGAGGGGCTTCCTTAGAATTTTTGGAAGGAAAGAAACTCCCCGGAGTCGTGGCACTCCTGAAGTAAACGAAACAGAGAATTTGAATATTCCGAAAGTAGAAAGGACTGGATATGCGCCCTAAAATCATCGCAGGAAACTGGAAAATGAATCTCTCCGAAAAGGAGGCATTGCAACTCGCCCAAGGCCTGAAGGAAAAACTTCCTTCTAAACTAGGCAGCAAGAAAGCGGTGGTTTTTCCTTCAGCGATCCATTTGGCTTCCGTAGCGAGGATCTTAGAGGGTTCCGGCGTCCAAGTAGGGGCTCAGAACGTATATCCGGCCCCTCTGACCGCCATGACCGGAGAGAATGGCCCGGACCAACTCGCAGAATTGGGCCTCGGATTCGCTCTCGTCGGTCACTCGGAAAGAAGACAATTTCTGGGAGAAACGAACGAATTCTGCAATCGTAAGATCACCTATCTAGTTCAGAGAAATTTCACGGCGGTGTACTGCGTGGGAGAAACTCTGGAAGAAAGAGAGTCCGGAAAAACTTTCGAAGTTTTAGGAAGACAAATCCGCGACGGACTAGCGTCCATCTCTAGCGACCAATTTCCTAGAATCTGGGTAGCCTATGAACCGGTTTGGGCTATAGGAACCGGAAAAGTCGCTACTCCCACCCAGGCCCAGGAAGCCCACGCGTTCATCCGTAAGGAAATCGCGGGACTTTTCCAAGGAGGAAAGGCAGTCGCAGACGTTCTACCTATTCTTTACGGAGGATCGGTAAAGGCGGATAATGTGAAGGAACTCCTATCCCAAGCGGATATCGACGGAGGGCTCGTAGGCGGAGCTAGTCAAAAGTTGGATAGCTTCCTGGCACTTTTCTAATTCTTACATATCCGGATCCGACTCTCTAAACCCCCGTTTTGAGGTTTTCGAAACGACTTGTCAGTGCAGAGCCGAACGGTAATTTGGCTTTGCAGGCGATTTTTCGTCTGAAACAAACCTTTTTCTTACCAGGAATCGACCCCATGGGATTTATCACAGGAACCATTCTAGTTCTTTTCGTTTTCGTTAGCCTTTTCTTAATTCTTCTCGTTATGATCCAGACCGGTAAAGGCGGAATGGGAGGAGTCCTGGGCGGTGGAGCCAGCCAATCCGTATTCGGATCGTCGACGGCGGATGTTTTGACAAAAGCGACTCGAGTTGCAGGCCTTCTTTTTTTAGCACTTTCTTTGATTCTTTCTTTCCTTTTTGCGAAGACTAGCGGATACAATACCACCCCGGTCTCCGATATCGCGCCTCCTCCGGCTGCGACCATTGAAGGAGCTCCGGAAAACCAAGGAGGAACAGATGCCAATTCGGCCCCAGCAGCTCCTACCAACGCTCCCGCTCCGGAAGGACAACCTAAACCGTAATTTTCGACTCTCTCCAACTGTAAAGGCGGCTCGTTCCGCCTTGTTCCTTCTGCTGATCTCCTGGATCCATTCTTCTTCTCCCGTTTTTTCCCAAAACCAAGATAGCACAAAGGCCGCTGTAGCCACTTCTACGCAAATCTTGAATCAACGTATCCTGAAGGCGTACGAAAGCCTGGGTGTTGCGAGAGAGCTCTTGAAATTCGAGAGAATGGAGGCCCTCCCTATCGGGACCCTGGTCACCTGGGTCGGAACCTATCCGAACCGCAAGGGAGTGAAAATCACTAAATTCAGCGTAGTACCTTCTTCCTCCCCGGGAGGAGTGGAAAGAGCCGAAGAGAAATCCATTCTACTGGAATTCAACGGGTCTACCTTATCCAAAGTGGTTTCGGAAATCAAAACGGCGAATTATACCACGGAAGATACTGTGCTCGTCAGAATGACCGACAATACCCCCTTGGACAATAACGTGGACGATCTTCTCATATATGCGGATCGAAACGGAAGGGAGGCGGAATATCCCCTAAACTATCTGCCCGACGAAGGAGTGAACCGGGATCGGTCGGAATTCAAAAAGGAATTTTATCTGAAATTAATTGAGGATTTCTTTATCCATGTGTTACGTCTCCAGGAAATGCAGAGCCAACATTCTTCCAAAAACCAAAAAAAATTACTGCAAAGTTATAAAGAATCACTAGAATATTGATCCGGATGTCATCCCTAATGGAAAACCTCCACGAGAGAGCGGAGGAACTCCAAGCCATTCTCGACGGAATTACGGAACCCTTGGTTTTAATCGATCCGGGTTTCCGGGTTCGTCGTGTAAATCGAGCAACTTTGGAATTCTCCAACGAGCCCGATTTTCCGACCGTGCTTGGACGGAAATGTTACGAAATCTTATACAATCGCACCGGGGTCTGCCCTTACTGTCCGATGCGAGATCACCACGAAGACGAGCCCTTCTTCGATAAACAATTCGAAGGAAGAGGAGAGATCGGTCGCGAAATCTTCCATGTAGCCAACGACCAAAAGGAGACTCTTTACCTGGATTTCTTTCCTATCCGCAAGGACGGCAATATCGTAGCCATCGTGGAAAAGATCAGCAATATCACACGAATCAAAGAGAAGGAAGAGGAAAATCTACGGATACGCAACCTTGCCTCTCTTGGTATTTTCATCTCCGGGGTGGCTCACGAGTTAAATAATCCCCTCACCGGAATGAGTCTAACATTGCAAAACCTAATGAATAATCTCTCTAGCATGGATCCGGCGTTCTTTAGAAAACGGCTGGAGATGATCAAAGAGGATCTTACTCGCGCCGCAATGATCGTCTTAGACGTAATCAGTTTCGCAAAGCCGGATAAATTAGTCACCACCGGCGCCGATATCCATGAAACTGTGATGAAAGCCAAAGATTCCGTCACCTGGGTCTATCCGGTTCTTTCCAAAAATGTGGAATGGGAAATCCTAAGCGAACCGGGTATGGTTTTCCAATTCAATCCTGTAAAAATCGAACGACTCTTTATCAATCTTTTCAAGAATTCACTCCAAGCCTACGACTATGGAGAAGGAAAAATCAGAGTAGAAGTACGTAGGACTCGAAATATGATGCACATATTCGTCGAAGATACTGCCGGTGGAATTCCGGAAGATATGCTGGATAAGATTTTCTCCCCATTCTTTACCAAAAACAAATCCGGAATCGGCACGGGGCTAGGACTCTCCATCTGCCATTCCATCGTAAGAGAGCATAGCGGAGAGCTAACGGTTCGTTCCTACGATCGCAAGACCAGATTCAAGATCTCCCTGCCTTTGGAACAACCTAAAGGGGCTTAATTTGTCCAAACGTAGAATACTCGTAGTTGAAGACATTCATTCCATACGCGAAGCCGTGAAGGACATTCTAGTCAGAGACTATGAGGTCTTCGACGCGGAAAATTACGATCAAGCGGTAGAGATCCTGGCCTCCGAGCCGGTGGATCTGGTCATTACGGACATACGTATGCCTGGGAAATCCGGTTTGGATCTGATAAAAACCATACAGAAGGATCATCCTGGAGTCCAGTATTCCCTGATGACTGCCTATAATATCAACGACTATATCAATTTCGCTTACGAACACGATATCTGGAATATCATCCCTAAGTATTCTTTTTTGGACATCAATCTCATAACCGTAATGGTTAAGAAATTGCTCTTTAAGGATATATTCGGTGTGGAGAAATATTTCGGCGCCGATTTCAGAATGTTGGAAGAAGAAGGAGAAGGCTTTTCCGTTCCTCCCGAGAACGGAGTAGTATTCCGCAAGATCCGTTCCGACCAGGAAAGGAATCATATTTGCAACCGCGTAGGTTCCTTCCTCATCGAAAAAGGGGCTCCGAATGCGGTTCATCAGATTTTGGAGGAACTCACCTCCAACGCGATGATACGTGCCCCAAGAGATTCCAAAGGAAATTCCAAATACCAATACGAACTTCCCTCTCGGGACCTTCTGGTTCCTTTGGAACATATACAACTGGCCGAAACGGATTATTTCGAATTAGGGTACGGTATCGCCGACAATTCCTATATCATCATCGTTAGGGATCATTTCGGCTCCCTAAATAAGAAGGAAATCCTAAAAAGATTAGATCGGCATATCACCGTAGACGGTCCAACGGGACTTCCCGCAGGGCTCGCAGATTCCCACGGAAGAGGCTTATATATCTGTAGGGAAATTTCGGATCAGTTGATTTTCAATATAGAAAAAGAAAGAAGAACGGAGATCATCGCCCTCATGGACAAACAGACCAATAAGGGTTATAAATCCCTATCCATTTACGAGGTCTAATTCAGCCGCATTCTTTGATTTCAGGATACTGGGTCTTTACAATAGATCCTATAAGATAGAATAGGCCTCCGATAATATGCGGAGCCGAAGCGAACTGGAATGAAAGAATATAAGCGCTAAGCCCAATATCCCCGCCGAATCCAATGTACATTCCGGTCTTAGTCCAAGGGCATTTACTTCTCGCGGTATAGGAATCTCCTTGAAGCATCTTTCGAGTTCCGGAGTATCCGGCTTCCAAAACCTGCCCCGTTCTCTCTCCGATCATAGAGATGCAGGAATAGGAAATACAAAAGCTTAAGACTAAAATAGTTCTGAGCAAAAATCTATTAATCACGGCAGGCAACTCCGAATGCGATATCTCGACTCAATTTGGAATACATATTTTCCGAAAAATCGGAAGAGATTCTCAAGCTTAAACTTCCTTATAGATCCCGATACAATACGATCTCTTTACCGCCTTCCAAGAACGCCTCCCCCATTCTACCGGAGGAAAAGAAGCGATAGGGTCTGTCCGCAGCCTTGATTTTTTCTTCTCGCAGTACGTTGCCGTCTTCTCCCAGAAAATAAAGATTTCCATCGGCCTCTCCGGCAAACCAAGTTCCAGCATGAAAGACCGTTTGGTATACCGGCCCGATCTTGGCCCTCTTCTTCTCGAAAAGTACCTTGCCTTTCTTGGAGTAGAGAACCAAAGAATCGTGAAAACCCGCTAGAACCGAACCTTCGGAAGATACCGCCAAGTAAAGTTTATGAGGGAGAACCCTTCCTAAGTTCCATTCCTCCGATTCCGTGCCGTCCTGATCGTATACGCGAATGAAATCCCGATTTCCTCTCAAGAAATGCACCGCAATCTTACTTCCGTCAACCGACACCGCCAGGCTCTTGGAGAATACGGGCTCTTTCTCTCCCATTCTATTTTGAAAAAGAAGATCGCCTTTCCCGTTCAATACGAATAATTCTCCTCCTGAGAATAATACCGCGGTTTCTCCTTGGGAAAGATTCTTGGAGGCGAATCCTAAATCCGTCAGAAACCTTCCGTCCAATTTCTTGGCCCCGAGAGGATTACCGTTGATATCCGAAACTAGGACCTGGTTATTGTCTCCGGATAAGAATAGGATGAGACTTCCGTCCGGATGCACTTTCGGATAACTCTTATACTCTTTGGTCCAAAGTAGCTCTCCCGATTCGGAGAAGAATTCTACGGAATTTCCGATCTTATTGTAAGATAGATAGCCTTTAGAGCTGAGAGGATATTCGATTCGAGAAAGATCGTCTATCGCAACGGATTCCCCGCCGGGAATTCTCACATAAGCGGCGCCCGTCTTGTATCCGTTCAACACTTTTTCCGGATCGAAATCGGAGCGTGGATCGGGAAAATTTCCCAACCTAGCTTCCTTACTCCAGGACCAGGTTTTCTGGATTCCTCTGGCGGAATCGTAGGGATTGCCTATAAAATAAAAAAAAGCAAGAAAGAAGATTACGCTCAATCCTAGGATCCTAAATAACATTATGATTTCCTTAAGCGATTATAGAGTATATATAGCGAAGTGGCCGATACGACGTCCCGAAAAAGTTCCCTTTGAAAAGGAAGATAAAGCTCCTTTACTTCAGTTTCCTTTCCCTTAATATGAGTTCCTATGAATACGGTCCCGACCTTTTTACCGGGAGTCCCTCCGCCGGGTCCCGCAATACCCGTGATGCTAATGGAGAGATCGGTTCCCAAAATCTCTGCCGCCCCGTCCGCCATTTCTCTAGCCACAGGTTCGCTCACCGCTCCGTATTTTTCCAAATTTTCGGAGCTCACTCCTAATATCTCGGCCTTAACCGAATTTGCGTAGGAAACCACCGACCCTAAGAAGTATTCGGAGGAACCGGCTCTGTCGGTGACTAGTTTCGCGACGAGTCCGCCGGTACAACTCTCCGCAGTACCTAAAGTCAGTTTTCTTTCCAAAAGAAGTTTCGGCAGCTCTTCGAATAAATCTCCCGTGCAGAGCCCGGAATATTTTTCCAAAGTAAGACGAATGAGTTCGGATACGACGGATTTGTCCTGGGATTGGTAGGTTACGCGGATAAAACCTCGCTTAGCGGCGACTCCCCATACAGCTCTTCCTTCCTTAAAATGAGGAAGTAGTTCGATGAATTCCTGTTGGAAAAGGGATTCGCTCATTCCCCAAATGAAAACGAAATCCGAATACAATTCCTGGGAATTAAAATGCTTTTGCACCAGAGGAATGAGCTCCTCCCGGAACATAGCGGTCATTTCTTTAGGCACACCCGGCATACAGGCTAGAAACACCCACGGTTTCAATTCCGACCAGAATCCGGGGGCGATTCCTACGCTATTGTGTAAGACGGTGGATTTGGAAGGGATGGAAACTTGTCGGAGTGCCGTGGTTAACGCTTCTTCGAATCCCTTTCCTCTCAAACGATACAGCGCTTGCAGTCGATCGAAAGCCTTCTCATTTCGAATCGGAACCGAAGAGGTCAATTCGCATACGACCTCCAGCGTGTAATCGTCTTCCGTGGGTCCGAGGCCTCCGGTCATTACGATGAGGACCGGTTCTTCCTGGCTGCCACTTTCCGCAAAAGATTGTAATTCCTTCCGAATCAAAATCGGATCGTCGGGTAATACTACGAATTTTTCCACGGAGTAACCGATTCCGAATAATTCATTGGATATCCAAGACGCGTTCGTATCCTGACTTCTACCCGCAGTCAGTTCCGATCCGGTGGAAACGATGATGACCCTGGGTCGATTCAAGCTTCTTTCTCCAATCTTTCCGGAGCGGAAACCCCTAGGAGTCCTAGTCCCAGTGCCAAAACGATTTGAGCGGATTTACAAATTCTAGCGAGTCCCAGTTTCGTTTGTTCGTCCGCTTCCTTCAGTCGATTGTTCTTAGCGATATAAAATTGGGTGAATGCGCGAGCCAAATTTTGCAGATAATTCGTGATTCTATGCGGCTCCAAAGTCAGAGCGGAATCCAAAACTTCTTCCGAAAAGCGGGAGACCCAGAACAGAAGTCTCTTTCTTTCTTCGGTCATTTCCAGATTTTCCAAAGCATTAGCGTCCGAATCCGAACCTACTTCCCGGAAAATGGAAGACACTCTCGCGTGAGCGTATTGCAGATAGAAGACAGGATTTTTGTCCGACTCGTCCTTGGCCAGATCCAAATCGAAATCCAGGGGAGAATCCAAGGAACGCATTACGAAAAAGTAACGTGCTACGTCTCTCGCGTGTTTTCCCAGATACCCTAGAAGATCTTCCATGGTTTGGAACTCTCCGGCTCTCTTACTCATTTTCATCTTTTGCCCGCCCATCAAAAGATTGACCTGCTGGGCGATGACCACCTGAAAATTTTCCTTAGGATATCCTAGAGCCTGCACCGCTCCTGAGAGTCTTGCGATATAACCGTGGTGATCCGGTCCCCAGATATCTATGATCTTGTCGTAACCTCTTGCGATCTTGTCGTTGTGATACGCAATATCCGCGAGTAGATAGGTGGGACGTCCGTCGTCCCTTACCACTACCCTATCCTTATCGTCTCCGTAATCCGTGGAACGAAAAACCTGCTTGCCCTCTTCGGAGAAAACTTTTCCCGATTTCTTGAGATCTTCCAGGACGGCCATGACTTTGCCAGAATCATGAAGAGTAGTTTCGGAGAAGAAACGGTCGTATTCCACTCCGAAAAGATCCAAATCCTTTCTCTGCCAAGCCAGATTGGACTCGACCGCCCAGCGGGAACATTTTTCAGCAAGAGCGAAGTAATTCTTAGAGGCAAGAAGAGACTCGATCTCTCCTTTAGTATTCGGATTTTCTAATAGTCTAGAGGCGATTTCTTTTAGGTATTCGCCCCTGTATCCTTCGGAAGGAATGATATTGCGAGCGAGTAAATCCTCGATCGGGGTTCCGTCCTCGGATTCCTGAAAGCTTACGGACTCTCCTCGGATTTCCCGGATTCTCGCCAAGGCGGAAACGCCCAACAAAAAGACCTGGTTCCCGTAATCGTTTACGTAAAATTCCTTATCTACTTGGTTGCCTACTGCCCTAAGAAGATTGGCGAAAGCATCTCCGGTAGCCGCCGCTCTCGCGGAGACTATATTCAGTGGACCGGTGGGATTCGCGCTTACGAACTCCAAATTGATTTTTTTCGGAGTCTCCAATTTAGGAAAAGCGTCTCCCTTCTGGATAGTCGATTCCAAATAACGAATCAGAAATGCGGGCGAGATTCTAAAATTCACGAACCCGGGGGGAGTAAAATCCACCTTCTCGAATAAATCGGTTCTGGATTGCAGATGTCCCGCCAAGATCGAAGCGGAGTCCAAAGGCTTCTTTCCCAAGGCTTTCGCATTCTCCAAAGCGAACGATGTGGAATAATCTCCGAATGATTCCTCTCTAGAATATTCTATACGTATCCTAAGATCCTTAGGGTCCAGGTGAGGGGCGTCCTTCTTACAATATTCAGCGACGCCTTCCTGTAAGGCGTTCAATACGAGTTGCTTCAGAGTATCCGTTTCTTTCATTCTATGCGGCGGGTTTCCTATTTTTGGGAGGATTGATTTTCCCAATCCGGAAAGAGTCTTTTCTCCCGGATCGTATTCCAGCTTTTGTCCAATGCCCCCAGGACAAGATTTTTCTCCCTGAGGATACATTCAAGAGTTTGGCAGGATCTGGAATCCTCTCGGAATGCGGTCCTGGGCGGCGGATCCTTTTTACCCCAACGTTGGTCCAGGACCAAACCGAATACGAGTCCGACTATATATAAAAGTAGAAAGCAGGTTTTAAAAAACTTATTCAAGGCCGTCTCCCAAGGCTTCGTAGAGCATGGCTTCCGATTTCAGTCGCTTGCCGAGTAGTGGCTTTAAGGCCCGGTTGCTGAGACTATCCGCCTCCTTCAGGAGTTCAAGGGAAATCTTTTTCTCCTTTAAGTCCCTATAACGCAGCAACAGACAATCCTGCAAAAAACGAACCAGTCCCAGTTTGTCCGATGGAGGAGTTTGGCAATCCCCGCAAACGATTTCGAAATGACTCTCCTCAAGGCTACAGGCTTGCATTTCGGAAACGGTCTTGCCGCAACTCGCGCATTCCATCTCCCTGGAAACGAAACCTCCTACATACAGTAGTTTTAATTTGAAGAAAGGTAAAAAGACCGGACGATATCCGTCTTCGTCCAGTTCTTTTAAGGCCGCGAGAAGAAGCTTATACTCCTGAGGATGAGATCCTCCCTCCGTAAGAAAAGCGGATACCAGTTCCACAAGATAAGCGACAAGCACGGTCCCTGTATAACCGGTCTTAGCACGGTCGAAACGCTGGATGAGTCCGATCTCCTTTACGTTATAGGACTCCCTACCTTGCGTATAATAATAATCCAATACGGTAAGAGAACCCGGTTCGACGGCGGCGATGGGGCGGGTCTTACTTTTCTTAATCCCCTTTACGCGGAAACTTCCCACTTCCCCCTCTTCGGGAAGTAGTCGAAGGAAAGCGTCTCCTTCGGGAAGAATCCGACTTTCCATTACGATTCCCTTGGTTTTCTTTAAGGCCCCAGAACTAGATCCAGACATAGATCTTCCTTTTCCTTCATGAGAGCCTCGTCCGATTCTCCTCTTTCGTGATCGTAACCGATTAGATGCAAAAATCCGTGTACAAATAATCGAAAGAATTCTTCCTTTTCGCTATGACCGATTTGTTTCGCCTGTGCCTTACAGGTGTCCCAGGAGATGACGATCTCTCCCAGGCTTAAGACGGGTCCGAATTTTTTATCTGCCGTAGGGGGAAGTTCCCAAGGAATCTCGTCGAAACTCAAAGGAAAAGACAGGACGTCCGTTGCATAATCTTTCGCCCTCCTGACCCGATTAATTTCCCGCATATTAGGGTCGTCCACGAGTAACAGCGAAATCTCCGTTAGAATATTAGGAAATGCGAATCCGGTTAGAACGGAAGATCGGTCTCCAAGGAATTCCTCGTTCAACCAATCCGGGAGAGAATGTTCCGAAATATCGGAAGCGAATGAAAACAAGATTAAGAGGCCTTTCCGGCATTCTTGCCTAGAATATTCCTATTCTTCTCCTCCAGTGCCTTGGTGTCTTCCGGTTTGGGATATTTAGGGCGGGAATGAAGACTGGAGAGCAGCACTTCTTTAAAGGAGGATTTGACAACTTCCAGATCGCCGAGAGTCAGTCCGCATTCGTCCAATTGGTTCTCAGCAAGCTTGCTATTTACGATTTTCGTAATAAGTGCATCCAAGGCTTCCGGAGTGACTTCTTCCAAAGAGCGACTCGCAGCCTCCAAGCTATCCGCGATCATCACGATCGCGGTTTCCTTTCTCTGTGGCTTGGGTCCGGGATACTGGAAATCCTGCTTTCTCAATTTCTTTTTCTGAGAAGGAGAAAGTTCGGCCAATGCTTTATGGTAAAAGAACGCCATCGTGGAAGTGCCATGGTGTTCCGGAATGAAATCGATGACCTCACGAGGCAATCTGGCCTTCTTGGCCATCTCTATTCCGTCCAATACGTGATCGATCACGATCTTTGCCGCCTTGGCTGGATTATTCTTATCGATATTTTCCTTTTTAGGAATCAAATGCTGGTTCTCCACGAAAAAGCCCGCGTTCGGAATCTTGCCTATATCGTGGAAATATACTCCGACCCTTGTGAGTAACCAATCCAGTTCCAAATTTTGGGCAGCCCTTTCCGACATCGCCGCCACAAGAAAAGTATGGGTATAAGTGGAAGGCGCCTTAGTCAGGAGGCTCTGGAGAAGCGGATGTCCCGTATCGGCCAATTCCATCAGTTTGAATCTGGTAGGAATATTGAAAACGTATTCGTAGATGGGCAAAAGCAACTGGGTGAGAGTCGAGCATACGAATCCGTTCACTAAGCATAATAAATACAATTTGAATATATTCGATTCCCATAAGTCCCGCAAATAGGAACCGGAAGGAACCGCCACCCAATAATTTCGCGAATCGAAAAGATAGCCGGAAGAAGAGATTAGAATCTGGACCAAGGCCATATAGAATCCGGCCTTGATAAAATCGATCCGCTTACGCATTTTTCTTCCGTACGTGGCCGCAACCACGGTCATCACGAAAGCCAACATGAAGGAAGTGGGATTATAACGGGAAGCGGCGAACACGAAGAACGAGAGAAAGAATCCTATTGCTATCGACAGCTGCTCATCGTAGATCATGGAAAGAATGAGACAGACCATTCCCGTAGGAATGACCAAAGCGAAATAGAATACGGCGTCGTAACTGTTTTCGAAGCTATAGAACGCTTTGGACGCGAGATACGTCCAGAGTACCAAAGACCAGATCAAAGTGAATACGATAACGTTACTCGATACGTCATTCAATCTCTTAGGATTGTATTTCTTTAGGAAAGCGTAGACTATGATTACGAAAATGGATTGAATAAGAAGAATGGAGATGATGGACGCTATATTGGCCCTGGTAGCGTAACGGTTTACGATCTGAAGTTTCTTGTGGATTTCCGGAGTGATGATCTCACCCGCTTTTACTATACTTTCTCCCGCATCTATGCGACTATTCACTGGCTCCGTTCTGTCCACAATCGCCTGCTTTTGGTTCTTGGTCTCCTCCGCGTTGTAAGTACAAGCCGGATTGGAATACACGTAAGTCAGGGAAAGTTTTTGGATCACGGAAAGAAGCTGCGGATCCGTAGCCTGCAATTTCTCAGATGCCAATCGATTCAACGCCTCGACGGTAGCATTGTCCCTGTATAAATAAGTCCTCGGAACCACTAGAGTTCCTTCCAAGGAGGAAATCTGTTCTTTGTTTCCGATGGCTCCGGAATTACGAACCTTAGCTTCTGCGGCTCTCATGGAGTTATAATCCGCCGGCGCGTCCCTAAGCACGCAGAAATTGGAAAAGATCAGATTGGTGTATTGCTGGACCAGATCCCGGACCCTGGATTTTCCGGGCGTCTTCAAAAGAAGCTCCAGATCCTCCTTGGACCTATTCTTCCAACGAGGAACCGTGGTAAGAAGTTCCGCGGCATTCTTCGCTTCTCCGCTTGGCTTCAAGGATCTGTAATTTTCCATATCCTCTTGGATAGCGGGACGGATGATATCTATGAGAATACGATAGTCCCGATCAAAATAATTGGGAGCCGCCTGATACGCTTTGAGTTTCTTTGCCTTGGTTTTTTCTTCGTCCTCGTAGACGATTTCCTTCAGGGAAACCACTTTTTCCAAAGCGGTCTTACCTTCCGAATAAGGACCGTCCGGAGAAAGATCGATCTTATCCTGACCGAAGAAAGGAATCGCAAGCATCCAGGTCACGATGATGAGAGTGATCGCGGTCAATATGACCTGAAATTTTCGAACGAAAGAAATGGGACGGATCTTGGTTAAAGTATCCGTAATCCAGGCCATTCCTCTCTCTAATAGCGATCCCAGGGGAAACATTACAATTCCTCGAACTTCCTCACTATCGTTTCTACCAGAGGATGTCTCGTGATGTCCTCTTTTCCGAAGAATACCTGTCCGATACTCTCCGTGCTCCGGAACAAGTTTACCACACGATCGAAACCGGATCTACCGTGTTCCAAATCGATTTGGGTCACGTCTCCGGAAATACACATGCGAGAGTTCCTACCCAATCGGGTCATAATCATCTTTAATTGGGAGAGGGTGCAGTTTTGGGCCTCGTCCAGAATGATAAAACTCTTGGAAAGTGTGCGCCCCCTCATAAATGCCACGGGAGCGATTTCTATTTTAGTGAGAGCTATATACTCCTGGGTCTTTTCGAAGCCGATACATTCGTTCAAAGCGTCGTATACGGGACGAAGATAAGGATCCACTTTTTGGTTCAGGTCTCCCGGAAGAAATCCAAGGTTCTCCCCCGCTTCCACGGCGGGGCGAGTAAGAACTATCTTATCAACGATACCGTTCTGTAGGAAACGACATGCCATTGCGACGGAGAGAAAAGTCTTTCCGGTTCCCGCAGGACCGATTCCAAATGTAATCAAATTATTTAAGAAAGATTGAATATACTTATCCTGATTCTTGGTCCTAGGATAAAGATGCTTTCCTTTATAGGTGGTGAGAATCTTTTCGCTGGGAGTAAAAGGAAGGTCTTCGGATTTTCTCTCTTCCTTTTTCTTTTCCCGGGTCGCTTGTTTGAGAAGATAACCGAAATCGAAGGAATCCGTGAAATCCCTGTCGGGTCTATCCCGGTAATTGGTTTCCAGCAGATTGAAAAAATCCAAGGCAAAATCTACCTTTGGGGAACTGCCTTCCAATTGGAATCCGTTTCCTCTCGGAATCAGATCCAGTTCCAATTGTTTTTCCAGATTCCGAACGCCTGCATCGTTGATCCCGCAGATCTTACGATACAGGTCTTGGTTTTCGAAAGTAAACTGTTCTTTCCTGATACGATTAAACCTTTATCAACCTAAGTTTCAGTTCTTGGAGCTGTTTTTCCTCTACCTCGGAAGGGCATTCGCTCATGAGGCAAATCCCTTTCTGGGTCTTAGGAAACGCGATCACATCGCGAATCGATTTTCCTCCGGTCATGAGCATGAGGATCCTATCGATTCCGAAGGCGATCCCTCCGTGAGGAGGAGCGCCGTATTCCAACGCTTCCAATAGGAAGCCGAATTTATTCTTCGCATCTTCCGGTCCGATTCCGAGAGTGGAGAATACTCTATTCTGCACTTCTTTGGAATGGATACGAATGGATCCGCCTCCGATCTCCACCCCGTTCAAGACCAAATCATAGGCCTTAGCCAGAGCATTTCCAGCTTCCTTCTGCAATCTTTCCTCGGAGGAAAAGATTTCCAGACTGGAGTCGCTAGGAGAAGTGAACGGATGGTGCAAGGAATCCCAGCGTTTGCTGTCCTTGTTCCATTCGAACATCGGAAAGTCGACGATCCAGGAAATATGAAAGCTTCCTTCCGCAGGTTTGTCAAATCTTTCCGATAACTTTAGACGTAGCGCCCCGAGAGAATGGTTCACGATCTCCCTCTCGTCCGCTCCGAAAAAGACCATGTCTCCTTCTTTGGAACCGACAGCGTTTGCGATTCCGGACAAAGCCTCCGGAGTGAACCGTTTCGTAATAGTGGACTCGAGACCTTCCGGCCCGTGCTTCATGTAGGCGAGGCCCTTGGCTTTGTAATCCCGATTCAACCAAGCGGTGAGTTCTTCGATTTCTTTTCGGGAAATAACGGAACCGCCCGGAACGCAAACCGCCTTCACTACTCCCCCGGAAGCGACTGCTCCGGAAAAGACTTGGAAATCGCTGTTTTTTACGATTTCCGAAACATCCACGAGCTTCATTCCGAAACGCAGATCCGGTTTATCGGAACCGTATTCTTCCATTGCCTGTTTGTAAGGCATACGGGCAAAGGGGCCTTGGAATCCGACTCCGAAGACTTCCTTCATGATTTGGGAGAATAGTCCCTCTATTTCGGAGAGAATTTCCTCCTGGGAAACGAATGCGAACTCCATATCCAGCTGGGTGAATTCGGGTTGGCGATCCGCGCGAAGGTCCTCGTCTCGGAAACATTTCACGATCTGGAAATATCTCTCCATTCCCCCCACCATTAGAATTTGCTTAAATATCTGGGGAGATTGAGGAAGAGCGTAGAAAGAGTTGGGATTCAAACGAGAAGGTACTAGAAAATCCCGAGCACCTTCCGGAGTGGACTTGTTCAGGATAGGAGTCTCTATCTCCAGGAATTTACGGGAATTGAGATAATTGCGAATCGCGAAGATGAACTCATGGCGTTTGATCATCCTATCTTTGAGTTCGTCCCTACGAAAATCCAAGTATCTGTATTTCAAACGGTGTTCTTCGGAAGTATCGTCGAACTCGTCCAGAGAGAAAGGAGGGGTCTTGGATTGGTTGAGAATCGAGAGTTTCTCGACCACTAACTCCACTGCACCGGTCGCCATCTTGGGATTCACGCTTTCCGGATCCCTTTTTTTGAGTTTCCCCTGGACTGCGATCACATACTCGGAGCGGATTTTTTCGGCCAAAGAAAAGGAATCCCCCAGGATTTCCTTGCGAAGAACGACTTGTAGGATCCCGGTTCTATCTCGGAGATCCACGAAAATGACCCCGCCCTGGTCCCGGAATCGGAACGACCATCCGAACAACGTGAGAGTCTTTCCTTCTTGGGCGACACTCGCTTCTCCCGCCCAAAATCTACTTTTATAATTTTCTAAAATCCAATCTTCCAAAGAAATACAGTTCCTTACTTCGTATTATAAGAGCTCGCTTTCGAAACTTAATTCGAAACGGACAAAACTTGAGCCGACATTTCGATTCACAAATACGGCCGTGTAAAATCCCTTTTGCGGGACTATACGTTATCAAATCTGGAAAGTTCGGGTCGGAAGGCAAGTGGAAAAGAACCCGTAGGCCCCGACCTGTTTTTGGCGACGATAATCTCCGCCATTCCTTTCATACGAGGATCTTCCTCCTCGTCCTTTCCCTTCTCTCCCCTGTAGATGAATGTAACGATATCCGCATCCTGCTCGATGGCTCCCGACTCCCGTAAGTCGGCGAGCTGGGGTCTTTGGTCCTTCGACCTCTGTTCGATGGAACGGTTCATCTGAGAAAGTGCGATCACCGGACATTTCGCTTCCTTGGCGATCTGTTTTAACGTTCTGGATATGGAGGAAACCTCTTGTTGGCGTCCCCCGTCCCGGTTTTTGGGATCACTCATGAGCTGAAGGTAATCCACGATGATGAGTCCCAGAGTTTCGTTGGTAAGAAGTTTACGTACCCTTCCTTTGAAATCGTCCACAGTCAGTGCGCCTGAATCGTCGATATAGATGGGAGAAGAAGTCACCTTCACGATCGCATCGATAAGCTTCGGAGCGTCGGAACGAGTGACTTCGGATCTTTTTAGTTTGTTCGATTCCACCTGGGCGTAGGAACAAACCAGTTTCAGAAGCAATTCCATCCGGCTCATCTCCAAAGAGAAGATGACGACGGGACGATTGTGTATGAGAGCCACGTTCGAGGCTATATTCAAAGCGAGGGTCGTTTTTCCGTTACCGGGACGAGCCGCGAGCACCATAAGCTCGTATTCTTTGAGGCCAGAAGTCATCTCGTCGAACTGGGTAAAATTAGTGCGAAGCCCCTTGATTTGGCCCCTGCTTTCCATAATTTCCCGGATATATTCGGAAAGAGCCGCCTTGTCCTGGGCGACGGGAAGAAGTCCCTTAACGTCTGTGGCCCGAGATATCTCCGTCAGACTCTGCTCGATACGGTTAAAAACGGATTCGTTTTCCCCCGGTTCTTTCTGGATCAGATCCAGGGCGTTCATCAATAATTTGGAATATTTTCTTCTCTCGGAAAGACGCTTGATTCTGTCCGCATAGTATCCCAAGGGATGGGAAACCACGGAATCCTTATATAAGGAGTAAATGTATTCGTATTCCCTCTCCGGATCTTTGAGTAGGGAATTCTCTTTTAAGTAGTTCAGGACCGAGACAGGATCGACTGCGGTGCGCTTATCGACCAGGTCAATGATGGCCTTATAGACTCTTCTGTTTGTGTCTTGGTAAAAATCCTCAGGAGCGAGGGGGATGTCTATGAGGTTATCCGCCCCCTTGAGGAGCAGGAATCCAAGAAAGGACTTCTCGGATTCCAGTTCGTACAAGGAGTCGGCTTGCATGCGATTTTACTGGATCAGCCTGCGGCGGGAACTTCTTCCTCTTTCTTCACGTTGATAGTGATAGTAGGGAGGATACCTTCCGCGAGACGGATTTTCAGCTTATAGGATCCAAGGCTACGGATCGGTTCAGGGAACTCGATCTTACGCTTGTCCAACTCGAAACCTGCCGCTTTTAAAAGAGCCGCAACGTCCGCAGGAGTTACCGCTCCGAAAAGCTTGTCTCCGCCACCGGTTTTCACGGAAATTTCGAATTCCTTTCCGTTCAATCCGCCGGACACGGATTCCATGTCCTTCTTGCGTTTTTCTTTTTTCAGGTCGGCGAGTTTCTTCTGATGAAGAGCCATTTTGGTCTTACCTTCGGAAGCGCGAACCGCAAGTCTATTAGGGAAAAGGTAATTACGTGCGAATCCATCCGCAACGTCCTTGATATCTCCCGCATCGCCCAGATTGGAAACGTCTTTTTGCAAAATTACTCTCATTCGTTTCCTCCTCAGTTTACCTTGAACGGTAGTAAGCCGATGCTACGGGCTTTGCGGATTTCTCTCGCGAGAATCCTTTGGTATTTAGCGGAAGTTCCGGTGATTCTACGAGGAATGATTTTACCACGGTTGGTTATAAATCTCTCGAGGAGTTCCGTATTCTTATAATTGATTTGTTTCGCAAGTTCAGGGTCCGCAGTGAAACGGCAAACCTTCTTCTTGTATTTATTTTGTTTCTTAGGAGGGCGACCGCCTTCTTGGTCTAAAGGCATGCCCTCTGCGGTAACTTCCTTACCTGCTGTTTCTTCTTGGGTTTCGTTCTCTGACATCTATCGTGTCCTCATTAAAAAGGTATATCGTCGTCCATAGCGGAGCCGCTCATCTCCTCGTGTGAGGAGGAATAAGAGGAGCCGCTATTGGCGGAAGAACCGTATTCTCCGCCGCCGTTCTCTCTAGCTCCGATCATCTGGAAATTTTCCACGACGATACGGATCCGAGAGGCCTTCTTGCCTTCCATGGTTTCCCAGGTGTCCTGCTTCAAGCGTCCCTCGATCACGAGTTGTTTGCCCTTCTTGCAGTATTGCTGGATGATATCCGCGCCTTTTCCCCAGGCTTCGCAGTCGAAGAAATGAGTTTCCTCCTTCTTCTCTCCACCGGTCACATAGGTGCGACCGTTCGCTAAGGAAAAATTCACCAGGGAAGTCCCGTTGACCGTTTTGAATTCCGGGTCACGGGTCAGGCGACCGACAAGGGTCACCCGATTGATATCGTTAGCCATTGAGGCGGACGATCATAGAGCGGAGCAGATTTTGGTTCAAACCGAAGTCGCGCTCTACCTTTTCTAAGGCGGATTGATCAGCACTCACCTTGAAGTGGGTGAAGATGCCGTAATCTTGGTGTTTAATGGGATGCCAAAGTTTTTTCTGGCCCCAATCTTCTTCTGCGGTTACGTTGATGGAATGCTTTTTGAAGATCTCAACGACCTCGCTTTTAGCGACTTCCTTCGCGGTAGAACGCGTGATTGTGGTAATCTCGTAGTTTCTCAAAAGTTTCTCCTATGGGAAAATGCCCGCCTACGATCCGTGGCGAGCAGAAGAACCGGATTTTGCCCTATTTTCGGCCGCCTCGGTCGCCGGTCAAGGCCATAATTGGAAGGAGAAAAAGAAGGGATTCTGAAAGAATCCCAAAAGAAGAGTCACAAAACGGATTAGGCAGATCCGATATAGTCCGATTCCTCCAGGAGCCGGGATCTTGTTAGAAACCGAACTCCATACGGGGCCTCCACGCTGAAACTCGCCCCTCTTCCCGGTACCAAATCCAGGATCAGATGAGTATGACGCCAATATTCGAATTGTTGGCCTCCCATATAGACCGGGACGCCCTCCACTTCCCCGAGAAATACATCGTTTGCGCCTATGATAAAGTCACCCGCCGGATAACACATGGGTGCGGAACCGTCACAGCATCCCCCCGATTGGTGGAATAGCAGCTCGCCCTTCTCCGATTTTAATTTCCGGATCCAAGACTTAGCTTCCTCGGTGGCAGAGACCCTATTTATAATTTGCATTTCCCCTCCCAGGAGAAAAGCCCCCACTTGGGGGCTTTTTCGAATTTTTAGAAGAACCCGAGGGCCTTGGTGCTATAACTCACTAAAAGGTTCTTGGTTTGCTGGTAATGGTGGAGCATCATCTTATGAGTCTCTCTACCTATTCCGGATTGCTTGTATCCTCCGAAGGCCGCGTGAGCCGGATACGCGTGATAGCAATTCGTCCAAACCCTACCCGCTTGCAGTCCTTTACCTATGCGGAAAGCCCGGTTCATATCCAAGGTCCAGACTCCGGCTCCTAATCCGTAGAGAGTGTCGTTCGCGATTTCCAAAGCTTCCTTCTCGTCCTTGAATTTGGTAACGGAAACCACCGGTCCGAAGATCTCTTCTTGGAAGATTCTCATCTTATTGTTTCCGGTGAATATGGTGGGCTGCACGTAATATCCGTCTCCGATGCTTCCTCCCAGATTCGCTCTTTCTCCTCCGGTCAACACTCCTGCACCTTCTCTCTTTCCTATATCGATATAGGAAAGAATCTTTTCCAATTGGTCCACGGAGGCTTGGGCACCGATCATCGTGGAAAGAGAAAGAGGATTTCCTTGCTCGATTTTCTTGACTCGGGCGACGGCAAGGTCCATAAATTTTTCATAAATCGATTCCTGGACGAGAGCGCGAGAAGGACAAGTGCATACCTCTCCTTGATTTAAGGCAAACATCGCGAAACCTTCCAATGCCTTGTCCAAATATTCTTCTCCTCTTTGAAAAACGTCTTCAAAGAATATGTTCGCGGATTTTCCTCCCAGCTCCAAGGTCACGGGAATGATATTCTCGGAGGCGTATTGCATGATAAGCCTTCCCGTAGTAGTCTCTCCGGTGAAAGCGATCTTAGCGATCCTCTTACTTTGAGCCAGCGGTTTTCCCGCCTCTATCCCAAACCCGTTGACGATGTTCAGAACTCCCGGAGGAAGAAGATCCGATATCAATTCGGCCCAGTACAAAATACTAAGAGGAGTCTGTTCCGCAGGTTTTAGTACGACGCAGTTTCCTGCAGCCAAGGCAGGAGCGAGTTTCCAAGTAGCCATAAGAAGAGGAAAATTCCAGGGAATGATTTGCCCAACGACTCCTAACGGCTCATGGAAATGATAGGCTACCGTTTCATGATCCACTTCTCCTATGCTTCCTTCTTCCGCGCGGATACATCCCGCAAAATATCGGAAATGGTCGATAGCCAAGGGAAGATCCGCGGCCAAAGTCTCCCTTATCGGTTTACCGTTATCCCAGGTTTCAACGGTAGCGAGAGCTTCCAAATTCTCCTGCATGCGGTCTGCGATCCGATTCAAGATCAAGGAACGTTCCGCAAAGGAGGTCTTACCCCAGGCTTCTTTGGCCTTATGAGCAGCATCCAAGGCCAACTCGATATCTTCGGAACCGGAACGAGCGACCTCGCAAAGTTTCTTACCGGTCACCGGAGTAATATTATCAAAGTATTGTCCTTTTACCGGTCGAACCCATCCTCCTCCTATATAATTTTCGTACCTCGCCTGAAGTTTAATCTTTGCTTCCTTCTCGCCTGGCAAGGGATACACTTTCGTAGCAGTCATCGGACTTCTCCTTACTAATCTACCGAAAGATTGCAAAGAATGTGCCAAAGCGATTCGTCCTAAATATGTAGGAATTCCTACTCATTAACCTGCGTTTTATCAATTACTGTTCCAGTACATTGATCCATTTTGGAACAAGGGAACGTTCTTTTTTGTAAAAAGAAGTGGAAGGCAAGCGGAAAGAGAGTATTGTATTTCTCACCGTTATGGAATCCATTTCTCCGGAGAATCGAATCGTACAAGAATCCAGATCGAGGTCCAAGGATTTCGGACTCGATTCCGAATCCCCTATCGTACGGGATATTATGAGTTCTTCGGTTCTCCACCACACTCGTAGCGAAAATTTTCTTTTGCTTCGGTATGCCGTTCCGGTATTGGAGAGAATTTTTCCCAGACTTTCTCCCTACGGATATGTTGCCATTCTCTCGGACCAAAAAGGAAATATTCTACACAGCATAGGAGATCCGGAGTTCCTAAAGAAAACGGAACGAGTCTGCCTGAAACCGGGAGCCAATTGGGGAGAAGGAATCAGGGGCACGAATGCAATTGGAACCTCTCTCGCGATAGACGCTCCCGTCAGAATCCACGGAAGCAATCATTTCATGGAAAAGAATTCCTTTCTATCCTGTGCCGCAAGTCCCATCCATTCTCCTGAAGGCAAATTATTAGGAATTCTTGATATTACCGGACACTATAAGGACGAAATCCCGCATTCTCTTTCTTTGGCTTGCCTCGCGGCGGAATCGGTGGAGACAAGGCTTCTCCTGGATAGATCCCGCCAGGAAAAACTGGAGATCCTAAAAGAACTGGATGCGATATCCTCCGCCGAGACAAGAAGCATCGTCTCCTTAGACGAGTCTCGAAGAGTCGTATATCTAAATCGAAAGGCAAAACAACTCTTGGGAGAAGGGACGCTCGGAAAAGATTGGACGGAAGTTATCGAGTCTCCCGATTTTCCCGGAAATCCGAGATTCCATACGATCTATACCGGCAGAAAGAGAGTCTGGGGATTTTTAGATAAGCAAAAACCGATCTCTAAAGAAACCAGATACACGTTCGGGGATCTATACTGCAATTGTCCCAAAATCCAAAACCTGATCGGTCTTGCGAAAAGAGCGGCCGAGCACCATTTTCCGATTCTGCTATTGGGAGAATCCGGAACCGGAAAAGAAGTCTACGCGCAATCCATTCACAATCATAGCTCCAGAGCCGGAAAACCTTTCATAGCGGTTAATTGCAGTTCCATACCCGATTCATTGATAGAAAGCGAATTATTTGGCTATGAAAAAGGAGCCTTTACCGGAGCGAGTAAAGAAGGAGGGATCGGAAAATTCCAGGCGGCGGACGGAGGAACCATCTTCTTGGATGAGATTGGGGATATGAATCCTAGAGCCCAATCTTCCCTACTTCGAGTATTGCAGGAAGGAAGCGTAAATCCGGTGGGTAGTTACAAATCTCATAAGGTGGATGTGAGAGTGATCGCCGCGACTCATAGGAATCTCTGGAAGGAAGTGCAATCCGGAAAATTCAGAAAGGATCTGTATTTTCGACTAAAAGGAATCGTTCTCTACATGATTCCGCTTCGAGAAAGAACCGATATCATAGGATTATCCAAGGACATTCTAAAGAAAATCGGATCCGAGGACCGAGTATTTTCCAAAGAATCTCTCAAAAAAATTCTAAACTACACATGGCCGGGGAATATTAGAGAATTGCAAAGCGTTTTGCAACAGGCAGTCTTCTTATCTTCGGATAAAAAGGAAATAGAAGCCGAGTCGCTTGTCTGGGAAGAAGACTCCCTGGAAATCCCTTCGATTTACGCCTTGGAAAGCGATGGTCCGGAAGATATGGAATCCGCTTCCGCAACAAAATCCTGGGAGAAAAAAGCGATTCTGGAAGCCCTGGAAAAAGAAAATTACATAATCAGCAAGGCCGCAAAGAATTTGGGGATGGGAAGAAACACCTTATATAGAAAACTGAGAAAATATTCGATCGAACTTCCGAAATTCGGGTTAAAGGACGTTTAGTCCAGATCGATCCAGCCCCTTTCCCCTTCTATACGGATCTTAGTACCTAAATCCTGGGACAAAACCGCTATCTCATGTAAAAAGTTCTTAGCTTCCTCCCCCTTCAAAGGACGTACTAAATGATCTTCGTTTTGGAATTTTCCGAAGATAGGAACAAGTTCCGCTTTTAGAAGATTGCCTCGCTTGATATGTAAGATAACGATTATGTTATGATTCAAGTAAGCGTTTCTACTTCCGAAAATCAGATTTCCAAGAGAATAAAACACGAGAGTGTTTCCGATTCTTTCGATTCCTTGGGGAATATGCGGATGGTGGCCTATAATCACCTTCATCCCGTGATCGGACAGGCTCTTAGCGGTCTTTCTTTGTTCCGGGGTAGGAAAAGGAGAATATTCCACACCCCAATGCAATGAAAGAATTTTGAAAGGGCTTTCTTTAAAAAAAGCGGGAGACTTTTTCGAAGACTTTTTTCCGTTCTTGGTAGAATTTAAAATCGCATTCTCGGATTGAAATCGTTTCCCGAGTAAGTCCAGATCCAAGGGCATGACTCCAGGCTTGAGACTTGCATAATGGGATCTTCCCTCGGCGACATTGGTCGCAGAATAGACTCTTAGGGAAGTATTCTTTCCATCCCAGGTCCAAGGACGAAACGCAGCTTCCAAATTCTTGCCCGCGCCTATATGGGAAATATTTCTTTGGGAAAGGAAACGCAAAGTCTCCTCTAATCCCTCCGGTCCATGATCCATTGCATGGTTATTTCCCAAGGAAACGAGATCCACCCCCAGGAAAGACATGGATTCCAAATCGGATTCCTTGGCTTGAAAAACGTAAGCCTTGCCTTGGTCCCAAGCCTTCTCGGAAATTACTGGAGTCTCTAAATTCAATACTCTTAAATCCGCTTCCAGGAAAAGCTCTTGCAGTCCCTTTACGGGAGCTAGCTCGCCCTTGGATTTGATCGTATCTCGGATGCCCCAATTAAACATCACATCCCCGCCGAATAGAATCTTAACGATTTCAGGATCTTCTTCTTTACCTAAGAGTTTATCGATTTGGGATTCGATTTTTCCGACGAGTGCGGATCCCATATTCTGAGAAGAATCCGGTTTTTTTTCCGATATGCCCGCACAGCTAAATCCAAGGCCATTTAAGAATAATAATAGAGCAACTATTTGGAATGAAATCGGCGAGCTTCGAAAAAACCTCATGATTGGAGGACAGTATCGGAGCTTAGCTATAATTCGGAAATAAAATACTTACCTGTTCTTCTAAAACTCGCCCCCTCCTGAAATCGTATTTTTGCGCTCTTCATGAATTCAAGATGGTCCTGTAGAATTGACACCGGATCTATAATTTTCAGAAATTTACCGCCTCCTACGATTTGAGCCCAAGGGATCCCGGCATCAAAACTCACGAATTTACAGGAATGGCTTACGGCAAGCCCCAAGAAATGTAGATTTGTAAGGTTCTTAGAAAGAGAGAACCTCAAATCCGGAAAAATGGAAAGATTCGAAATAGAAATATCACCAACCTAAGTTGCGAAAGGAGTTCTCTTGCCTTCTCCTCGGAACCGGGACCGTTCGGATATTTTGGGCTTCCGAAAATACGAACAAATCCGTTTTTCGTAATTGGACAAGTAGCCCATGCCTCGGAAGATCTCTCTAAAAACCATTCCCAGGCGGCCTCATGGAATTCGTGATTCGAGTCCGTCAAAGCGATCAGCACATTTACATCCAAAAGGTATCCCATCGGTCCTTGGCTATATTTGTTAGAATTGAATCTTTGACCTATATTCTGATTTCTTTACGTATAGAATTTACCAAGTCGTCGCTGACCCGCATCCCGCCACGGGAAATCACAGGCCAGCCATACGAATCTTTATGCCAATCGAAGTCCACTTTTCGAAAGGCAAGTTTGACTTCTAAAGAATTTACCAAGGAGGTAAGAACCAATCCGGAAAAAGGAATCCCTTCTTCTTCAGCTAAAGCATTCGCTTTTTTGAATAATGTTTCCGGTATTTCCAAAACTGTTTTCATATTCCGAACCTTATTCAATCCATCGAAATTCTGAAGGATAATTTTTCGAAAATCAGGCGCGTTACCCGGAAAAGTGATTCCGGATAATTTATGTTTTTATAAAATATTCAACTAAAGAGAAGGAAACCCAAAAGAACCAAGATGAGCCCGAGAATTCCGATCTTCACTCCCACCTTTGCCATATCTCGGATCTCGAATCCCCCCACTGCATAGGCGACTGCATTCGGAGGAGTGGAAACCGGTAAGGACATAGCGAGAGAAGCTCCCAAGGCGGAACCTAAAACCAATTGTATCGCATAGGAAGAGTTCCCGGGTTGCAAAAGAGCGGCAACCGGTAATGCCAAAGGAACAAGCAAATTCGCAGTGGCCGTATTAGAAAGGAAGGTAGAAAGAAAAAGACCGATAGAGAAAAAGATCCCTAACACCCAAACGCTTTCTCCGGGACCCGTATTGGACCCGATGATTTCTCCGAACCAGATTCCCGCCCCGCTTTTTTCGATTCCGGTCCCTAAAGCGATTCCGCCCGCGACTAAAATCAAAACGTCCCATTCTAATGATCTCAAATCTTCGGATCCCAAGATCCCCAAAGAAGTGAATAATAATAGAGGAACTAGAGCTACAACTCCCGCCGGAATTCCATGCCAGGATTCGCTCAACCAAAGAAGAACCGTGAAAAAGAATCCGAACAAAACGAATCTCAGCTTCTTCTTAGAAACGGAATCTTCTGCGGAACCGTAATGTAGCGATATACTCAAACCCTCGGAAGCGGGAAAGGCCTTCAGTAGCCAAAACCAAGCAGCCGCAAGAAGTAACAGCAATAACGGAACGGCTACAAGCATCCAGGTTCCGAAAGAAAGAAATTCTCCATATCCCTGGTTCTTTAAATTGGCGAAAGCGATTACGTTTGGAGGAGAACCTATGGGAGTTCCGATTCCTCCCAAATTGGCAGCGAAAGGAATTCCTATCAATACGGCCTTGCGAAATTTTTCCTCCGAGTCCAGAGCGGATAAGAGAGGAAATACCAGCGCGATCATGAGGGAGGCGGTGGCAGTATTGCTCATCCAGAGAGAAATGGTCGCCGTAATGCACATGAGACCTAATAGAACGAACTGGGGCTTGGTTCCGAAATAAGGAAGTACCCGGTTTGCCAACCAGCGATCCACTCCTACTTTCACGCAAGCCTTTGCCAAAGCAAAACTTCCTAAGAATAGAATGACCGCCGAATCCGCTAAGGAAGAAAGAAAGATTCCGGGAACAGGATTCTTTCCGGGTCCTGGGTGATAAGGTCGAAGAATCTCCCATTTGCCCGGATTCGAAAAAAGGAGTATCTCTGCAAGAATGATGAGAATGGAGGTTGCATGCCCGGGAATGATTTCGAAGATCCAAAAGCCTGCGGCTAAAAAGAAGATGAAAAACATCCCTCCCACAGGAGGGGGCAAATATCCGAAAAAGGAAAGCAAAAGAGGAATGGAGGAAAGAAGCAAGGCAACGGGAAGGCGGATTCTTTTAAAACTCATGGGATTTCGAAACGATCGGAAATGATTAAAAGGCACTTAGATTCGGATTCGGTCAATCGGAATCGTTCGTCGATGGGTAAGGGAAATAAAAAATGAAAACCGGGATCATTCAAATATCACCGTACGATTTTGGAATACCATGACTCTGGATTCCAAAAGAAGGCGTAAAGCCTTGGCCAAAACCACTTTTTCCAAGTCTCTACCGTACAAAACCAAACGTTCCGGAGAATAACTATGATCCACATGGCTCACGTCCTGGACTAGAATGGGTCCTTCGTCCAAACTTTCGGTGACCATATGAGCCGTGCCACCGATGATCTTCACTCCCCTTTTGTAAGCCTGCTCGTACGGCTTTGCTCCTACGAAAGCGGGCAAAAAAGAATGATGGATATTCAGGATCCGATTCTCCCATTTCCGGACGAATTCCGGAGTAAGGATACGCATGTATTTAGCAAGAACGATCCAATCCGGTTTCAGTTCCGCAATCTTTTCGTTCAAGAGAGACTCGTGTTCCTCCCGATCCATGCCTTCGCTTGGAATGCAGTAAAATGGAATCCCGAAATCTCGGACGAGGTCTCCTAATACCTCGTGATTGGAAATCACTCCGGAAAGCTCCATAGGGAGTTCTCCATATCTCCAGCGCAGAAGAATATCTCCCAAACAATGGGGCTCTTTGGTGGCAAGTACTACGACTCTCGCCCTTTCCGGACGGGAGAGTCTGAGCTCGGCATCGGCAGGAAGTACCTTTCGTAGTTCGATAAAAAGATTCTCATCCGATTCTCCCCTGGGACAGGAATACTCGGTTCTCATGAAGAATACCTTCTCCAGAGGTTCTACGAATTCCTGATTACTCAAGATATTAGCTCCGATTTTGGCCAAGAACCCAGTAATTCGATGAATGAGGCCGGGTTCGTCCTTACACCGAATGAGTAGAATTTTCGTAGGATTTTTCGTTTCTTCCGATTCCAAGAATGCGCTCCGCAGTTCCAAAAGACTGGAAGAAACCCTACTTGTCCGATTCTTTTTTTGTCGGAAAGCCTAGGTTTTTAAGCCAGTTCTTCGGCCGATTCTCCTCGGAACATCAAAATCCCCCTCCCTGGCACTCGATAAAAAAGAGTGCTAAATTTTCAAAAAAGAGATTGAACTTTTTATCCTTTTTGGCACTCTATATATACGAGTGCCAAAAAGCAATGGAGGCAAAATCATGAGAAAGCACGACTTATTCAGCCAAGTTTTCGGACTACAACACCGGATTCATAATCTCTTCGATCCGATTTGGGAGGGGGGACATTCGTATCCGGCCCTAAACGTATATGCCGACTCGGATCATATCACGGTTACTGCCGAGATCCCTGGACTAGCTCCCGAGGACCTGGAAATTACGGTCGCCCATAACATTCTTACCATCGCGGGAGAATGGAAGGATTCCAAAACCGAACATCCTAGACGACAAGAAAGAGCTAGAGGAAATTTCAAAAGACAGTTGGAACTCCCCGTGGCGGTGGATTCCGAAAAAGTGCAAGCCAAGGTCCAAGATGGAGTACTAACACTCCGCTTGCCCGTGCAAGAGAGCGAGAAGCCTAGAAAGATCCGAATCGAAGCCAAGGCCTAAGGAGATTGAAGATGAGCACAACAGAATTATTGAATAAAGAGACGAATACGGAAACCACTAAGGAGAATAGGACTTCCAAACCTCTCTATACTCCGGCAACTGATTTATATTCGAACGAAGAAGAACATGTACTACGCATCGATCTTCCGGGAGTCAAAGAATCCGATCTGGAAATCTCCCTAGAGAAGAACGAACTGAGGATATCCGCTAAGACCACAGTTCCGGAAGTGCAAGGAGAACTCAGGTATTCCGAATACAGAGCCGGTGATTACAGAAGGAACTTCGTATTGTCCGAATCCGTGGAAGAGGATGGAATCTCGGCGGTATTGAAAAACGGAGTATTGGAGCTGAAGCTCCCTCGCAAAAAACCCCAGACCAAAAAAATCGAAGTGAAATCCGCTTAAAAGGCAATCGCAACAACCTTATCGATCCTAACCGGAGAAGAAGTTCTCCGGTTTTTTTTTGCCCTAAATCCCGAGGCTGGATTCTCTGGTCTTATGAGGACATTCGCTTTACTGACCCTATCCAATCTGTTCATGACCTTCGCTTGGTACGGGCATTTGAAATTCTTCAAGGATTTCCCATTATGGAAGACCATCCTCATCTCCTGGGGAATCGCTCTATTCGAGTATTGTCTTATGGTTCCAGCCAATCGGATCGGCTATGCGGAGGATGAACTGAGCGGCTTTCAGTTGAAAATTCTCCAGGAAGTCATCACGATCACGGTATTCATCGGCTTTGCCGTCCTGGTGTTAAGAGAAAGACTGAAATGGAACCACGCAGTTAGTTTCTTTCTTATCCTTCTCGCGGTCGCATTCGCTTTCTATGATAAAGATTGAAATCGAATTTAATCCGACCAAAATCATAGAGAGATCGCAAACATCCCCCCTAGCGCGCTTCACGAAGCAGTAGGTAGAGTGTAATTTTATTCAGGAAGGCCGCAGCCCGGCCGGCATCCCAACCAATCGTGAAAATTCTGAACGGAAATTCCGTTCCTCCGACCAGAACAGACGAGCCCCCGCCCGGGTACAAACCGGAGACATGGGTAACAAAATAGACCGGGAACATAGGTAACACTAAACGTATGCAAAGGAGGGCTAATCCTTTGCCGTGGAAAGAGGTGTCACCTATGGACGAGAAAGTAAAATTCATTGCAGCAGTCTGCGATGGTAATGTATCGATGAGTTCTCTTTGTGAGACATTTGGTATAAGTAGGAAGACCGGTTACAAATGGCTGGACCGTTACCGTAAAGAAGGTCCTGAAGGATTATTAGATAAAAATCGAGCTCCACATTCAAATCCGAATCAAGTGGGCTTTGCCGAAGAAAGGATGATCATAGGAATTCGTAAAGATCATCCAACCTGGGGGCCTCGAAAGCTTCTTGCGTTTCTGGAAAATTCTCATCCGGAGTTGGACTGGCCTGCTGCAAGCACGATAGGAATCATTCTGCAAAAAAGAGGTTTAGTAAAATCTAAAAAGAAACGGCAGGGAATGGCAAGATACTCTGAACCTTTCAAGGGGTATGATCATGCAAACGCAGTATGGTGTGCAGATTTCAAAGGAGATTTTAAGTTAAAGGATGGGATTCGTTGTTACCCGTTAACGATTTCAGACGGATATAGCCGCTTCTTACTCTGTTGCAAGGGTTTATCCGGAACAAGAACATATGAAACTAAAAAGGAATTCGAGAGATGTTTTAGGGAATATGGACTTCCTAATGCAATACGAACAGACAACGGGATCCCTTTTGCAGCAGGATTAGGAATTTCGCTACTTTCTACTTGGTGGATCAAATTAGGAATCTTACCCGAACGTATCCAGCCGGGCAAGCCACAGGAGAACGGAAGGCATGAGAGAATGCACAGGACCCTAAAGGCAGAAGCTGTTTATCCAATCCGTTCGAATATGAAGCAGCAGCAAAAATCTTTTGATAGGTTTAGGAAAGAATACAATAACGAACGTCCTCACGAAGCCTTAGGGCAAAAGACACCATCTCATTTTTATAAGGCATCTACAAGATCATTTCCGAATCGTATACCGGAGATTTCTTACCCTGGTCACTTCGAGGTCCGGAAGGTGGATGATGGGAATTTTTATTGGAAGAATAAAAGGTTCTTTGTTACTAAAAGTTTAGGGGGCGAGTATATAGGCTTCGAGCCAGTGGAGGATGGTATTTGGACAATTTATTTTAGCTTTGTTAAAATAGGAATATTTGATGAAAAAAGACAGAAGGTCTCTAGGATATTAAAAGTGTAACCCATGTCTCCGGTCTAAACTGTTACCTATGTTCCCGGACGTACAGAGTTTGGGTGGAGGGGGCGGGCTTAGTGGGAGAAAGGGACGGATTTCGCTATATCAGAAAAATCTAACTATTGCAAACAAAAAAGTATGCGTAGTATTCATGTAGGAACTGTCAATTTATTGACCAAATGATAGATTATTGAACGGAAATCCCGTTTCGATTAGAGTTAGCGAGTGCCCGCCCTTTTCCTATCTACAAAACTTTTCGGATCTCCTCGGCCAATTCTTCTCCCTTGATCCCTGTCGGAAATGCTTTTAAAATCCGCCCTTCCCTATCCACTAAATAAATGAAAAGACTATGATCGACTCCGTAACCGTCGGGAGCGTTAGGAGCCTGGACCTTTCTGGAAAAACTACCGAATCCTTTCTGGAGTCCTTCGATTTCCTCTTTCGTTCCGGTCAATGCCTCTAGATCCTTCCCGGGAAACCTCTCCACATATTTGCGCAAGACCTCCGGAGTATCCCTCTCAGGATCCACGGTTATAAAAATTGGCTTCGCATTTTGAGCATCATTTCCCAAAAGACTGAAAGCCTTTTCGATATCCGTTAAAGCCATGGGGCACATATCCGGGCAATGAGAGAATCCGAAATAAAGCACGAATATATTTCCGGGCAATTCTCCCAAACGAACGTCTTTGCCCGAGGTATCCTTTAAGACCGCGGTTTTCCATTCCGGCACCGGGTCCGAAGAGGCAAAATTTCCGTCTTGAGAGAATTTACGACCGAAATATCCGGCGACGAGGCCTAAAACCAAAATCCCCACGGGGAAAACGTATTTATTCAATTTCATAAATTATAATATTAGAACCACTTCTTAAACACCCACGATCCAACCCATGGCCCCTCTGTCCGCCATATGAGTCTGGTGGGGATGGAACATATATCTGCCGCGCTTGGTCAGAGTAAATTCTATAATTACCCTCTCCGTCTGTCCTAATGTAACCACATCCGTATGTTCGTCCGGAGTCAGTTTCGTTCCGGTTCGATATACGTCGAATGTCTGGGAATGAAGATGGAAGGATGCGATCGGATCGTATTCCGTCATATTCGCTATATACAAGCGAACCTTCTTACCCACCGGAACCTTGATCGGAAAGCGATCGTAAAAGCCTGCGATTCCGTTCCAAGCATAGATATCGTTTCTACCGACCTCTTTCAGATCCCAGCCGGCAAGTATAAGCATGAATTCCAATGCAGGAGGTCTGCCTCCGGGAGGATCCACTATGAATCCTCCGTAAAGCCCCTTCGCCATATGACTCGCCAAAGGAGGAACATGACAATGATAAGGATGGAAACCTATCGGACCCGCTTGGATCTTGTAAGTCTTTTCTGCTCCCGGAGCGATCGGTTCCCAACCGTCCTGCTGCGGATCATGGGTCCCGTGAAAATGAACGGAGTGAGGATGAGAAGAATGGTTTCTGAAAAGAATCTCCATATTCTGCCCTAGCCTCGCTCGTAGTACTTTTCCCGGAACGATCCCATCGAAAGTCCAAGCATTCATTACCGTTTCATGAGCCACGGTTAAAGGCATCTCTATGATATTCATTTCGGTTTGAAACGAATTTCCGGGAGGAGCCTGGGGAATGGAAGAATGCAGTTCCATGCGGGAAAGAAAGGATGCATCCGTATACATAGGAGGATGCACCATACTTCCGTAGGAGTTCCCTCCGATGGCTCCGGGAAGACGAACCGAAAGATTCGCGCCCTGTGCGGGAGCTTGAGGGAAGGTCCTACAAATCTCCCCTCCTTTTTTATCGGAGGAGACGAAGCCGGCAAGCCCGGTCCCGGCGGCAATCCCGGCTCCCCCTATTCCCAACCAGCGAAGGAAATCCTTCCGATTCATTTTTAACTCCCGATTAGAAACGGGCGATCGTAGAAATTACGAGCGTCAGCGCTAATAAACCTATACCTCCGTAAACCAAGCTAGTCTTGGCCCAGGAAGGAATCTTGGAACCCCCGGCGATATGATAGGCTCCCGCTCCGATCAAGGGAACAAGAACGATCGCCGCCGCCCAAAGACTGCCTTGTTTCGGGGTCACATCGTCCCTTTTGGAAAGGTCGATCAATGCCAAAGGCGCCCAAAGAGCGAAAAGGATATAGAAGATATAATATCCGTAAAAATTGAATAGAAGAGTGAAGAAACCCGGTTCTAAAATCTGAGTAGTTGCCATAAATAAACTCCTTAAATAAATTCTAATGTTCTATTCTGAGCCGGATCAACCGGCTCCCACGTTTCCTACGATCGTAAGTCCCAAATAAAGGATAAATGCGATCGAGACTCCAAAACCCGCAAAGACTACGGTAAAGCGTAGATATTTCGGATAGGAGGATTTACCGGAAAGCAGATACGCTCCTCCCCCCAGATAAGGGACGAGAGCCACAAACGCCAACCAAAGGTATTTTCCAAGGCTAGCCTGCGATTTGGATGCCAGGTCGTAAATACTCAAGCTCACAAGGCAGACGTAAAGTAGCATAGGAAGCAAATATCCCAACCAGCGGAAGAGAACGATTTGGATATCCAACGGTTTAGGAACCGAGAATCCTCCGAGAACGTCCCCGAATTTCGGTTTTCTCTCCGCGAGAATCTTCTCCGCTTCCTTAGGCAAAGCGACCTTATTCAAGTCCAAACCGAAATCCTCGAAAGGATGAAGCGCAGGTTTAATCGGGGCCCCGACTCCGCCGGGCATGTTTTCCTGTGCAAGAGGAATGGGTTGGCTCTTCCAATCACCCGAAGGATAATTTCCGTGGGTCGCATCCACCATCAAAGAGAGAGCGTTCAAAGCGGTAAATATCTCTCCCCCCATCGGCAAACGGAGTCCGGAACCGCATGAATTCGTTTTTTCTAATAAAGGAGGAACCGAAGTCTGGAATTTGTTTCCGGAGAAACAGTTACCCACAGCGATCGGACCCGCCTGAGTCAGGTCTCCGAAACCGGAAGAATGTACCAAATTCCCTTCGATCACGTTTTGGTGGGAGAACCAGAAATTCTCGTCCAAATTCGGGAAGATCGCGATTCCGTAATTATCATGACCGATCACTACGTTATTCTTGATGATATTTCGGAGTCCCCCTGCGATCAATATTCCGGTTCCGTAAGAAGGATATTCCAGAGGTTTGATCGGAGCGGTTAAATTATTATTATCGTAGATCAGGTTTCCTACGATCGTAGTTTCCCTTTCCGGAGGGAGAAGTTCTCTATCCAAGGAATTCGGCCCCAATCCCACGACATTGTTTCTCCAAATGGAGCTAATGATATATAACTCTCCACCGGCATTGGTTCCGGAATACCCGAGAGCGCTATTTTCCGAAATCAGATCGTAGAGAATGGCCTTACAAGGATAACATTGCCCCACGTATACTCCGGCATCCGGAGAACCGGACGCATAAGAATGTTCTAATACTCCGTTTACTGAGTCAAAGGAGTAGATTCCGTAGTCTCCGTTATTATACGCGGTTAGATAGGAACCGCGGTAACCTTTTACACCCGTCCAAAAGAAACCGTTCAATGTGGAGTTTCTAGCGGTCATATTCTCGACCGCTACCCCGTCCGCCCCGACTACGATGATTCCGTTTCCTCTTTGGAATTGCCCGTCTAAGATGACCTTATTTCTATCCGTTCCTCGGATCACTAGTGAAGGAGTCGTAACCACGACCTCCTCGTAATAGACGCCTTCGTCCACAAGAACCAGGTCTCCGGGAGAAGCTGCATCCACAGCGTTTTGGATGGTAGGATAAACTTGAGGAACCTTGCGAGTGACTCCGGAGAATTTATCGGTGGTTTTCCAGTTCTTCCCGGCTCTGGCGGCAGGGTTATAGGCAGCGTTACCCACGACTATATCGCCCACCATTCCGTTCTTTCCGTCGGGAGAAGCGTGGAAACTACAGTAGTAAGGAAATACTCCTTCCTTAGGATAACTGATCTTGATCTTGGAACCCCTAGGCATTACGATATTTCCGTAGGCTTTTTCGGTGGACCAGGACTTATCTACCGCAATCGCGTTATGCGGATTTGCTCCGGAGTTCACGAACTCGATCGTTCCCCCCACAGGAATTTTTTGCATAGGTGGAGAGAAGGCGTTATCTATCATGACCACATGCGCAAACCCGTCCGGCTCGTTTTCCTTGCTCCCGCAGGAAAAGGCCAGACTCCCGATCATCACTCCCAATGCCAGGAGACCTAGCAAGGAAACGTATCTCTTGAATATTTGGAATCTCGGCATCGGAGTCCTCTTATTTTGAACGTATATATCGAACCGGGAAATCGCTTTCCCAAAATGTGAGCTTTTGCTCACTTTTATCCTATTTTCGCATAGTTCAGAAGAAGCACAAATCTTTTTTTAAAACATATTCTTCTAACGAATGTTATGGAAACCGAAGTAGCTTCCAGCTTAAGAACCGAACCCTTCTTCCGACGGTTTGTCCGAAAGTCCATCCGATCTTCCCGCGATTCCCCAACCCGTAGCACCCGAAATTAAAGAGAAGACGGGAGAAAGTAAATTTAAAAACGCGTAAGGAAGATAAACGGCGGTAGGAACTCCTAGTGCCGCAGCCATAAACGCTCCGCAGGAATTCCAGGGAACCAAAGCCGAGGTCATAGTTCCGGAATCTTCCAGGCTACGGGAGAGATTTCTAGGATCCATACCTCGTCTGTGATAGGCTTCCTTGAACATCTTCCCCGGCACTACGATGGCCAAATATTGGTCTGCACAAAGCAAATTCACGCCGAGACAGGTAAATACCGTGCTTGCGATAAGCGAAGACCGCCCTCCCACCCACTTCAAGATGGAATCTGCGATGCTTTTCGTCATGCCTCCTCCCTCCATAGTACCCGCGTAAAACATGGCGGAGAGAATCAACCATACAGTCGGAAGCATCGAGGACATCCCACCCCTGGAAAGAAGACCGTCGACGATAGGTTCTCCTGTTTTCAATTTCGTTCCTTCCGAAGCGGCGCTGACTAGAATCTTGAATGCGGAGGTAACCGATTCTCTCCATTCCCCCGAAACGGAATAAAGATTGGACTGTGTGAAAAGCGCACAGATTCCACCGGTCACTATGCCGATGAAGATGGAAGGAATCGCGGAAACCCTCATATAGATCATACAGAAAGTGATCAAAGGAGGAAGTAGTAATATCCAGGAGATCGCGAATTCCGAACGTAAAACGGAAATGACGGGAGAAACTGCGGAAGAAGTTCCTTTCCATTCCGTTCCCATTCCTAAAAAACCGAAGGCGATGAGACAGATGCCGAAAGCAGGCAAGGTAGTTCTAGCCATATTACGAATATGCGATAATAGAGAAACTCCGGTGATCGAAGACGCAAGATTCGTGGTCTCCGAAAATGGAGAAAGTTTATCTCCGAAGTAAGCTCCGGATACGATGGCTCCCGCCACCATCCCCAAAGGAAGTCCGAGTCCCGCGCCCACTCCTACTAGGGCAACTCCCATGGTTCCCACAGTGGACCAGGAACTACCCGTAGCTAAAGAAACCACTGAAGAAAGAATAATCGCCGAAGGAAGAAAAATCTCAGGCTTCAATAATTCCAGCCCCCAAACGATCAAAGCGGGAACGATCCCGGAACGGATCCAAACTCCGATCAATGCTCCGATCAAGAGTAGAATCACGATCGGTTGCAGCACGTTCCTCATGGAATCCAAAACGGTTTCTTCGATTCGTATCCACGCGATTCCTCTAAGTCTGGAAATCCCCGCAGAGATCGCACCCGCGGTAAATAGAAGAATTTGAGCGGGACCTTCAGCGATGCCTCCTCCGAATAGTAGTCCGGCACTCGTCAAAGAAACGATCAAAAAGAAAAGAGGAACTAAGGAAAGCCAGAGGCCCGGTTCTGTACGACTCATACAGGGAAATCCTCCGAAAGAGGACTTCGGATCCGGATTCTTTTTCCCCGGAAAGGATGCAGAAAAGAAATAGAACTGGAATGCAATGCCTGTCTAGACATTCCTAATAGGGAATCCAGGTCCGGCTCCTTTCCTTCTATAAAATCCAAGAACACTTTTTCGTCGGACCCGTACATCTTGTCCCCTAACAAAGGAAATCCTAAAGAATAGAGAGTGGCTCGTATTTGGTGCAATCTCCCTGTTTGCGGACGGCATAACACTTTAGAGTAAGATCGTCCCTTTATACTACCGACTCCGATTTTACGAAATCGAGTATTGCAAGACTCCGACTCCGTTTCTTCTCCCGGTTCCGGGCCTTTTTGCGAATCGAAAAGGAACCTTCTCTTTTTTCGGATTGCGGAATGAGGATCCGATGTGAGTATCCCGCGGGCGGAAAGTCTCTTCGGAAACTCTCCCCAGACAAAGGCTATATAAGACTTATGCACCGTGCGCTTGGCGAATTGTTCCGACAAAAGGGAGGCGGCCTCCTTATCCTTTCCGAAGATCACAAGCCCGGAAGTTTCCCGGTCCAATCGATGTATGAGATAGGGTCTGGCAAAGCGAGGATCCGACTCGATCAGATCGACTAAATTATTTTTTCTATATCTTCCCGCCGCGTGAACCGGCAGGTCTCCCGGTTTTTCCACTGCGAAGTATCTTTCGTCTTCGTATAGAATCCGAAAATCGGTCCGCACGGGAGGCTCTGCGATTTCTTCGGGCAAATAGACGATCTCCTCCCCTTCTCTCAGAATATGAGAAGGCTTAGGCTTTTTTCCTTGAACTAGAATTTTACCTTCTTCTAATATTCTTCTCCAATGCGAACGGGATTGATAGGTGAAACGACCCGCAAGAAAAATATCGATCCGAAGCCCGGCTTCTTCCCTCGAAATTTTGGTCCTAAGATCGGAGAATTCCTTGGTCTTATCCAGTCTCTTCTTCTCCTCCGACGTCTTCCCCGAAACCCATATCCGGAATTTCCTCTTGGATCGCCTCTTGCGGCTCAGAATGAGCGATCGGCTCGGAAGATTCGATACTGGTTTCCGGAGCCTGTGCCCCTTCTCCCGGACCGAGTCTCGCATCCATGAATTGGGTCAGAATCTGTTCTTCCCTTTCGTTCAGGTTGAAGAATTGACAACCGATCCGAAACATCTTATCGGTATTCGTAATATTCCGTATCGCAGCTCGGAAGGTCCCCTTTAACTCTCCGTTCAATTGTAAGTCGAATAGTAGAACCTCTCCCACGGCAAAACTTCGTGAGAAGAATATGGACTGAGGATGGAAAAAACCGAGACCGTTTCTACTGATATCTTCCGCCTGGCATTTTTCCTTGGATTCCTGGAAGAATCCGGAAGCGATCACATCCCTGGAAATCGCCGCGGCAAACAAAGTGATCTTATTATAATCTTCCGTATCCAAAGACCGATCCGAAAGTACCTGCACATACCCGAGAGGGGTATAATTCTTGTATCGAATGAGGACGGAAATTTCGGAAATGAAACGCGACTCCACTTTGTTCAAGGAAATAAGTTTCAGATATTCCTCTACAGGAACGAAATCGGAACCGGATCCTCCCGAACTCCTATCCAATCGGTTCGTGATAAAAATGGACTGCTCGAAATTGTACATGATCCGAAGACGGTTATCCATTCTGTCGGAAAAATACACCAGGGAATCCGGATAGGTTTCTTTCATTTTTTTTGCATGCTTCTGGAGAATGGTCTCCACCCCCTTGTCTACGAAGCCGAGGGATCTGCGAAGATGCAATTGATTGATGATATTAGTGAGAATGATGGGCTCGGAATTCTGCCCGTCCAGATCCACGCGCCCTTGGGACCTCTGCGCCTCGGAGACCTTGACCGCCTGGACCCTCAGCAATTCCATTCCGTTACTCGGATTTCTCTGGGTAACGGTAAATACGCCGTGAAAGAAATGATTATTGTGGGTGAGAAATAGAATCCTGGTTTTTTCTCCTTCCGATTTTCCGGGAACGGAGACTAGAAGATAGAGACCGTCTTTGATTCCTACGACTTTTATAGGATAGGATCTGCCTTTGATCTCCACCGAAACGGGTAGTCTGGCAAATAAAGTCTGGAGGATTTTTGAAAGAGCGTCTGTTTCCTTAACGGTCTTATCCAAGCGTCCCTCCTCCGAATGATAGGCCGTTTCGGCGCTGTCCGAGTTTAACGCATCCCTACTTTAGGGAAAGGAAAAACCTGATTTCCGGCGGTTTTCCTTCCGAATCGGAAAAAAACCCGAGTTTTTAGCCGAATCGTCGCATTTGGTCTGTTTGCATTAGGTTCTACTAATGCGTTAGGGGGATTTTAGAAACGACCGATTTTCTTCGAGCTCATTGATAAAAGATGGATTTTTAGGCGGATGGAAGAGGACCCGAATCCTCTTTTTTTCTAAAAATAAATTCTTTCCTAATTTCCGACACGTTCGACACACCGACGGTGTTCATCGTCTGCAATAGACCTTCCGTGTATTGTCCGATTAGATAACGCACACCGGCCACACCTCCCCCTACGGCGGAAATCGCCATGGGTCTGCCGATTAAGACCGTATTCGCGCCTAAAGCGTGCATCTTGAACACGTCGGCTCCGCTTCTGACTCCGCCGTCTACCGCTATTGGAAAATGAGAACCTAAAGCCTCCCGGATTCCAGGCAAAACTCTCGCAGTTCCGGGCATATCGTCTAACACCCTTCCCCCATGATTGGAAACTACGATCGCATCGGCCCCCGCCTCCCTTGCAAGGAGGGCATCTTCCGGACTCATAATCCCTTTTAAAATGAAAGGCAGTTTTGTATAAGAACGAATCTTAGAGAGTGCATCCACTCCGCGAGTGACAGAAGGGATTTTTTTCTGAACCAAGGTTTTGAAATTCACAGCGTCTATATCCATCCCGAGTGCGAAAATTCCTTGCGCCTCGGCTTCCTGGAATCTTTCCCGGATGAGCCCCTCGTCTTCTCTAGGTTTGCAGATGAGAATTCCTTCTCCTCCGAATTTCTTCAAAGCTTCCAGCATGATAAGATACTTATCGGGACTCGCTCCGTCGCCTAACCATGCCAATGTGCCCGAAGCCAGACATCCTTCCAGCAGAACCGCAGCCAAAGTGTATTCGTCCATGGCTCCGCCTATATTCGTGATCGCACCCGTCATAGGAGCGCTCATGAAAGAAGTCGAGATTTCTTTGCCTAAAAATTTAGTCTTGGTTTCCGCTCTTACGTTTTCGCGGATGTATCTGGGAAGAATGGAATATTCCTCCAATGCTTTGGAATTGTCCTGGAAGGTGAGCATTCTTCCCACGCCGCCCATACCCGGAACTCCGGAAGCGCAATCCGTACCGTCGCAAACCTTACACACCCAGCAGATCTCTTTTCCGAATCGGGTCCTTGCGTTCGCGGCGATTTCTTTTTCGGAGATGGAATATAATTCGTCGGAAGTGAAACGGATCGTTTTCAACACGTCCGCAAAGATTCCTTCGGCTTGGGAGAGATTGTCCGCGGATATGATGACATGCCCGGTTTTTTCTATATTATTCGTGGGCTCTGGGATAATATCCCCGACTTTATGAAGAAGATAGATATCCGTGACTCCTTCTATCTTCTTTGCGTCTTCCAATCCGTCTATGGATAAGAGTTTTCCCTTGGGAGCGAGAAGAGATCTTTCGATCGACACTCGATGAAACAGAGGTTCCAGATTGTCCGGCTCCTCTCCTAACGCGATCAGGATCGCGGCACGATTCAGATTGATTCCGCTGGATAAGGGAAAAGTAAATGCGGACATGAAACCGCCGGAAAGACGTGCGGCGATTTCCCCCACCTTGACACCGGTGGGCGTCACTTTGATGTCTCCTTTTCCCGCGCCTATGCGTATCCCCAAGGCCTGCATTCCTCGGAACATCACGTCTTCGATCTCTTTCTGAATTTCGGGAGAAAGAGCGGAAGGCATATTATGGCCCATCTCTATGAAATAAGGTTCTCTTTCTATGATTCGGTCCGCGAGTCCGGTGATCATGAATTTCCCGTCCCAGGCCAAGGCGTCCACGGAGACCTCGGGACCGGGCATGTATTCTTCTAGAATCATCTCACCTGTGGGAGAATATTTCTTTGCGTGTTTAAAGGCGGCTTGCAATTCCTCACGGTTGTTTACCTTGACCACTCCCCTAGCACCCATATTGTCCGCGGGCTTCATGACCAGTGGAAATTGTAGGAATTCCAACGCGTCTCTCGTATCCTGAATGCTCCAAACCGGAGCGAAGCCCGGAATCGGGACCCCCGCTTTTTTCAATCTCTCCCGCATCTTGACTTTGTTAGAAGCGGCCTCTGCGTCCACGAATCGAATTCCGGGAAGATCCAAAGCATTGGCCACTGCCGCCACGGTCATACTGGCGTCGGTACCTGCGGTGATCACACCGTCGATTTTTATGGAAGAAGCGAGCTTTTTGGACTCTCTCACCATGCCTTCTATGTCCTTAGTGGACATGATCATCGGAATATCGCAGATTTTTAAACCGGGAGCCTCCGGGTTCATGTCGGCCACGACGGTGCGAAGTTCCATGGTCTTGGCCGTCTGGATGATGGGGACCTGCAATAGGCCTCCCCCGATAATGAGAATGGTTTTGCCGGAGATTTTCTTACTCACGGAAGAACGGCGGCTCCTAATTGAGAAATCTCCGTAAGAGAAGACTCGGATTTTTCATAGGTAACGATACTGCCTTTCCGGATAATGCCACCCGCCAAAAGATATTCCTCTTCCAAAGGATAGAAAACCGCCGATTGTCCGGGCGCGACCCCTTTGACTTCTTCCGAAGGAAATACTTGCGCGGTATTTCCGACTCGTATGACTCTCGCGCGGATCGGACGGGAACGGTAACGAACTTGCACTCTGCATTCGGTCTCTTCGGATTCGGAAACAGGAGCCCATGCTTGTAAGTTCAGATCGTCCACGAAAAAAGATTCCACGAAGGTTTGTCTCTCCTCCCCTAACACGACCGTACCGTCGTCTTGGATAGAGATCACGTAAAGCGGGGTTTTCCAAGCGATCCCCAGACCCTTTCTTTGCCCGATGGTAAAATTCTCTTTTCCCGTATGTCTTCCGATCACTTGGCCGTTCGATAATTTGAAATCTCCCGGAGTGAAAGTTATATTCTTCTTAGCCAGGAATTTTCTATAATCGTTTTCGGGAATAAAGCAGATCTCTTGGGACTCCGCTTTTTCAGCGACCGGCAGTCCCATTCTTCTTGCGATTTCCCTTACTTCCGGCTTGGTCATTCCGCCTAAAGGGAATAATGTGTTCTTCAAATTTTCCTGGGAAAGTCCGTATAAATAATAGGCCTGGTTCTTATTCATATCTTGGGCGTTCGAAACGGAATATCTGCCGTTTACTTCCACGATACGCGCGTAATGTCCGGTAGCTATTTTATCGATTCCTAATGCTTTTGCCTTTTCGAACAAGGCTCCGAATTTCACGAAAGTATTACATTCTACACATGGGTTCGGAGTCTTTCCGTCCCGATAATCGTCCACGAAACGATCTATGACCTTTTCCTGGAATAGCTTCTCCATCTTGATCACATAGAAAGGAATATTCAAGGAGAGACCCACATCCCTCGCATCGCGTATATCCTCGGGAGAACAGCAGGACTTTTTGGTGGTATCGCAGGCGGGGGCTTCGTATTCCCAGGTACGTAGATTGACCCCGATGACCTCGTAGCCTTCTTCCATGAGAAGACCTGCGGTTACCGCACTATCCACCCCTCCGCTCATAGCTACTATGATCTTGCCCTTCTTCACTTGTCCTCTACCGATTCCTTTCCTACTATACCAATAAGACTCCTTTTTGTGTCCAAAAGAATTCGATAGTTTTCCATCCAATTCCGTCCCAGAATACCTACGATACCCTTTCTATAGTCCGCATTCAAAGCATCGGCAGGAATTCCTCCGGGAAACGTCTCCAGTTCCGGAAGGCAGAAACCGATCCCTTCCTGGGAATTCTTCACAAAAACAGGACAAAAGGGTCGGATCCAACGTGTTTTGGCCTTTAAGATTCCCCCACCGAAATTAAAGACCCGAGTATCCTTTCCCTCCTGGTATTCCGGAGGATGATTTCCCTTGACGACCTCCCAATCCAGGACCGTATACTCCGCCCCCGTATCCAAAATCCAAGACTCCATACGATCTCCGGGAGGACGAATGAGAACCACCATAGGCTGTCCCGATTTTAAAACCAGGGGGAATAGATTCTCCTCCAAGTATCCCGGCGGAGTCTGGAAGGAATTTTTGGATTTCCAAATGGAGATTCTCTCCGGCAATTCCAAAGAAACCACGAGTCCTATAAATGCGTTCATCCCTAGGATTCCGTTTACCTTGAGTTCCTTAGGAAAATCATGGGAGAAGAATTCTGTTCCTTCCATCGTCTTGATTCCGTGAATGAACAGATCCGATCTAAGAGTCTTGCGGACGGACTGCACGCTTCCTCCGGGAAAACTGGCGCTAAGAAACTTCTTAGTAGAATCCTCCGGAAAATACTCATCTTCCAAAAAGGAGACAAAGGCACCGGTATCCACTAAAAAACGGAGAGGTTCCTTTTCGGGAGAGAGGGAAAGGTAAAGCACCGGCAATTGGTCCACCGATCTCAAAGGGAGTCGAATCCATAACCCGCCCGCTTCCCTTTCATATTGGATCGGCCCGGAGAATAAGTTCCTAAGATCGAAAGAGGAACAGGAGAGAGAAAGAAAGATTAATAAGAAAAAGAAGAAGCGAAGAATATTATTCTTTTTGTATATTCTAAAAGCACGCTTTTTCATACCGGCTCGATTGCAAGGGATCCCGTATCTTTCCCGGGATTTTTGGATCTAATATTGGGGAAAAGGATCCGACAAAATCGATCCTTTTTCGGAGGAATTCGGCCGGATCCCCGAAATTCTTCGGGAGTCCGGAAATTTTCAGATTAGCTTTTTGATACAGCGAGAATTCGGGCAGCGGGTATAATCGATCACGCAATCCCTGTATTCGATACCTGTTGATGCGTCCTTGGCTTTATATTCGATAAAGCAGGAATAAGGGGAAAAATCGAACTCTTCCCGTCCCAAAGCCCGGTTACGGATCCGTTTACCCAGTTCGGCCTCGTCGATCTGGCTTATATAATAATGGTCCAGCTCAAGATGTTTTTCCATGACTATCCTTTCGGCAGGAACGGAAAAACGGATAAGCTCGATTTCCCCTAAAATGGGTGCGGTTTTTTAATTTCTAACAGGAATTTCGAAGGATACAGTCCGGTTTTTGCCCGAATGTTTTGCCTCATAAAGAGCCTTATCCGCCCTTTCGATCAGATCCTTATTGTTTCTGTCGCTCGCCCAAAATTCCGAGACTCCTATGGATAGGGTCACCTTGAAATCCGGCCCTCCGTTAGGATTAGGAATGGAACTGGACTCCACCGCCTTACGTAGACGTTCCCCCATCTCAAAACCGCGTTTCAAATCCGCTCCGGGCATGACGAGGCAGAATTCCTCTCCACCATAGCGGGCGGCAATATCATGCTTGCCCGCGCATTGGATGAGCTGTCTTGCAACCTCTATCAGAACCTGATCCCCCGCTTGGTGGCCGTGGGTATCGTTGAATTTCTTAAAATTGTCCACATCGGTAAAGAGCAGAGCCAAATTGGTTCTCTTTTTGCGGCAGCGTTCCATCTCTTCCTTGAGTTTCGTTTGGAAATAATGATGCACCTTGAGTCCGGTCATCATATCCACCGTGGCAAGCTCATAGAGTCTGGAATTTTCCACTGCGATTCCTGCGAGAGTGGAAAGAGTGGTCAAGAAGTCCCTGTCCTCCTCCATCCATTCTCCCATGGTGATCTTTTCTCCCAGAAGAAGTAGACCGTTTACTTTTCCCTTTGCGTTAAGAGGAATGATCAAATCTCCCCCGATCCGTCTCAGGAATTCCAGCTCTGGACTAAGACCCATAGCCTCTTCGACCTGGTCGGGAGTCATCGCCTTTAATTTGGTCTCCAGGAATGTGATTAGGGGCGCATCCGTCTTGATTTTGAATCCGGAATCGTCTTCCGCTAGATCGAAACCTTTGAAGCTAGGCTCCAATTCGAAATAATTCGAGTCCGCTTCCGGCGCCAAGAAGATAGCTGCGCTCAAGGTTTGAAGCTGAGCTAAACAAATATTTAAAATAGCATCTATTAGATACTTATAATCTAATGTGGAATTAAGAGCTTTGCTGATCTCGAGCAGCTGTTTCTGATCGTAGATCTTCTTCTCATAATACTCGATCATTAATGGATCATTGTCTTTTCCGATCAAGTTCGAATCTCCCAGTCCTTAGTTGAAAAGATACTCATTTCGCAAAATCCGATCCTAGTTAAACGGACTATCGATCTATTTCCTGAAGTCGATCCGCACGAGGGTTATAGCATCAAAAAGCTTTCCTCGGGGAAATCAAACTCTTTTTAATTTTTCATTTGACTTTAAGCCTGGGCTAAGGAATCATGGTTCTAGACGCCGCGCGGTGGAGCAGCCGGTAGCTCGTTGGGCTCATAACCCAAAGGTCACAGGTTCGAATCCTGTCCGCGCTAGAGTGTCTTTCGTAAATCATTATCCCCAAAAGTAGACAAAGAGACGTATAAAAGCTACGATTTCTTACTTTTTCCTTTTATCTTACTGAAAAAAGAATTTCTACTCGTCTAAGGTAATCCTTTCTACTTATTTCCCAACTCTTTAGATCTTTCCGTCGCACGTTTTACTGCGGATAGTACCGCAAATGCGAACTGATTTTTTTCCAATTCTTCCAAACCGGCGATCGTAGTACCTCCGGGAGAAGTGACTCGATTCTTCAAAAGCTCGGGATGCATGTCCGCATTCTTATCCAATTCTCTTTGCAATAGCGTCGCAGTTCCCAATACGGTTTGGAGTGCAAGTTCCAGCGCTTGCGTATAAGCGATTCCGGAAGCGACTCCACCTTCTGCTAGACTCTGTATAAAGCGAAGTACGTATGCGGGTCCCGAGCCGGAAAGTCCCGTGACTGCATCCAATAAGGATTCGTTTGCAAGCTCCAAGCAATAAGAGATCGGAGAGAAGATTTCTCTTAGACTCTCATACAATTCGGAATCTCCGAAGTATCCAAGGGCCCCTTCTCCCACTAAAATAGGAAGATTGGGCATGATCCGGACCAGTCTGGATCCTGTGGGCGCGGACTTTCTCATGGTGGATGTAGGAATTCCTGCAGCCACGGATAGAAAATCCTTAGGGCCGTCCAAAGATTCCAAGGTTTTCGTGATTTCCCCCGGCTTCACAGCGAGTATAATTAGATCCGCAGCCTTCTGGAATTTCTTCCAATCCGTCTCCAACTCTATTCCTTTGGTTTTCTTGGGATCCAGGTACGGATCGAATCCGATCACAGGAACTTTTCTGGACTTCAAGGATTTATAAATGGCCCCGCCCATGTTTCCGCAGCCTACGATTCCTATGGTCTTGTATTTCATGATCTTTCTCCGAATATTGCGCTTCCGATTCTAAGATAATCGGTCCCTTCTTCCAAGGCTATTCTATAATCCCCGGACATTCCCATGGACAATTTTCCGGAAGGTAGGAACTCCTCTCGGATCTCCGAGAGTTCCCGGAACACTCTTCTGGTTTCTTTCGGCTCTCCGGAACTAGGACCCATTCCCATCAGACCTTCCAGCCGGCAGAATTCTCCCGAATATTGGGAAGACCGACCTAAAATTTCTAGGAGTTCCTTCCCGGAAAATCCGGATTTGGAATCCTCATCGGTTAGATTCGCTTGCAGGAAATAACGCAGATGCCAACGATCCTTTTCCATCCTTGAGATCAGTTCCTCTAAAGTTTTGAGAGAACCCACTCCGTGGGCAAAAGAAAACATTCCCGGGTATTTTCTGATATGTGCCGATTGCACGGGCCCTATATGATGTAGGAAGAAATCTTTTCCCGATTCTCCCAGATCCTTGAATTTCTCCAATCCTTCTTGGACCCGATTCTCCCCGAAATGGCGAATTCCTCCGGCCAGGCCTTCTTTCACCTTGGACTGAGGCTGGAACTTAGAGACCGCGATTAGGATAGGAATCCTAACCGGAGATAAGGATTCGATCTCTTGCATTATGGAATGATAATTTTCTGAGACTCCCACAGTTTTTCGAAACTTCGGAACGAAACTATTCAGTCTGTCTTTTTTTCTTCAATCCGGAGACTTCCTTCTCCAGGATCTCCACTCTCTTGGATAGAGGAAGCTTCTTCTTTTTAGACGGAGCGGCCTTGGTCGATTTCATTCCTAATTTCTTTTCCAATCGAACCACCCTTCTTTCCAAGGAATTCAGACGAGCGTCGGAACTTCTTCTTTTCTTGGACTTATACAGTTTGGATTTCCGAGACGATTTGGTCTTCTTGTATTTAGGAATATCGTCGTATTCTATTTTATCTTCCTTCACTCGAGTCTTGGGCTCGCGAAGCTCCTCTCTTTGTTGGATGGAAGAATCCGATCCGGTAGTAGTCTCTTTAGTTTCGGATTTCTCGGAATTACGGACGGATTTGGATTCCTTCTTTTCTTGGCCGAGTCCAGGCATCTCATAGTCGGTCTTTGGCAAAGGTTGAGAAGAAGGTTCCGAAGGAAGTTCCTTATTCTTAGGCTCCGAATCGAAATTTTGATTGGAGGGGAATTCTCCTCCACCGTTGGGGACCTTGTCCATGGACACGATCTCCCTTTCTTTGGAAGAGCTTTCTTCCACCTGGCTACCTTGTCTTTGCTTGATCCAACCGGAAATCTGGTCTCCTTTTAAGAAGATATAGATCCCTAAGATTCCCAAGAGAAGAATCAGAAGTCCGCCAAGTAGGATTTTGAGAATATCCCGGTTCATAAAATACCTTTATAAATATCGGCTTTCCCGACCCCCAAATTGGGCAAAAAACCCCCTTCCCCTCAGGGAAACGACGAAAACTACCGAAAGAACTAGGGTGGGTTTCCGACTTTCTATCCGAGTCTGTCTATTTCTAACCTTACTTTTTCCCCAAAAAGGCTGGGCTCCCCCCGTCACAAGAGACCAAGACGAAGCCTCCAGAGTCCAGCAATTGGAAAAAGTACTCGGTGATTGGAAGCATTACAATCTTTTTCTCGTGGACTCCTTCGAAGGAGAAAGACCCTGGGAGGTTTACCGGGGAGTCTCCTTCTTAAATCGCATAGATTATATTTCGCAAGTACCGAATTCTCCCGCCTTCCTGAAAGAGCGGGAATTGTACAAGGCCTCGCCTTCGGAAGAATATAGATCCATGATGGTCCAAACATTCTTCGAGAATCCGAAGCACGAGCATTTGGAGATCCGACCCAAAGAGCCCATCCGATTGCCGATAGGGATTCCGATCCGAGTCTTTTTTTGGGCCTATTCTTCCAATCATAACGTGGTATTAGAAATCGTATTCAAACAAAGAAGATCCAAAGAGATCGTACTTGAATTGGGCGATTTGAAATTCGACGGTTGGAAAAGGATAGAAGCTAAATTATCCGTTCCTGCCAAAAATATCCGTCTAAATCAGTCTTTACGTTTTCCTTTGGAAGTGCAGTCCATCCGGATCAAACCCAATCCTTTCCAGCCTAAGGGAGAATTCTTCTTTTACATGGATCGCTTCGGAATCCTGATAGATAGCAGAGAAGAAGCCTATCCGGGAGCGGAGATCAAAGACAATTGGGGTACTGCTCTGTGAGAAACTCCCTCAGTTCTTCGGGATTCTTAGGATTGAACCGGAAACTGTTCCAATTCATATAACCCGCGACTTCCACATTAGTGGCGTTATCATCTATAAAAACGTATTCCCTCTCCGGATAATCCGTCTCTATCCATTGGTAATATTCCTGGGCCGGTTTTCGGACTCCCATCTCACAGGAAAAATACATCGAGTTTAAAGAATGTAGGAGCTCCCCCACTTCCGGAGATTTCAGGACTTCCTTGTACCATACGGAGTAATTGCTGGCAAGTACGACGGAGAAACCCTTTTCCTTCAGTTTTTTTACGATTTCAAAGGTTTCGGGAATGGGCTCTATCCGGGAGAACATCTGCGCCTTCAGATCCTGAGGGCTCGGAAGACCTTGGTCCTTATGCGAGTCCAGATAGAATCTGCGAAAAAATTCCTCTTCTTCGATTCTTCCCATTTCGAAATCCAAGAAGGCTTGCCTTTCTCGGCCGTTCTTAAATGCTTCCCACTGATCTCTGGGAATCAGTTTGCCCAAGGCCAAATGGAACGGATCTTTGATCAAGGTGTCCATTAAATCGAAGACGAAGAGCGGAGATCTCATACCACTATGTTGATTATCTATCGAATTTTGACGATCCTTCTTTGGCCTTGGATTGGGGTTTTGTACCTTCTTCTCCCCTCCTTTCGGAATTTTCTTAGAACAAGAATCGAAGACAAGAAAAGGATCCGAAACTACGCCTTTACTGCGGAAGGAAGAAAAGCGGTTTGGTTGCACGCGGCTTCCGTAGGAGAGCTAGACCAATGCAAGGCCTTAGCACAGGTCTATAGAAAAAGAGAACCGGATACATTCTTACTCCAAAGCGCATTCTCGGATTCCGTCCGAGACTCCAGCTTGGAAGCCTTTCCTGCGGATCTTAAATTCAGACTTCCTCTGGATTTTCCGGGCGCTTACGATTGGATCTTGGATAAATTCAGACCTAAAGTTTTGATTCTCATGGCCTGGGATAGGTGGCCGAATCTACTCCTCGCCGCAAAGAAAAGAAATATCCAAACCGTACTTGCCTCCGCAGTAATCACGGAGCCTAAGGGATTTTTAAAGAAGAGATTTTATAGGGCCGTCTTTTCCCTATTCGATAAGATACTCACTTCTCATTCATCAGGAGAGGAAAAGTTCCGGAAATTATTAGGATCCGATTCTTTTATCAAGACCTTAGGTGATTCCCGATTCGATTCCGTGATCCAAAAAATAGAATCGGGAGGAAGAGAATTCCTAAGACCGGAAGAATATCCCTTCAAAAGAATCTTCCTACTCGCTTCCACATACAAACCTTGTGAGGATCTTTTGCTTCCTTTACTGAAGGATCCTAGATTGCAAGACACAGGATTCTGGATCTTCCCGCATAAGACGGATCCTCAAAGAATTCGTCTCTTAAGTTCCGCTATTTTAGGATATACTTCCGACTTCTCTCTATATTCTTCTTCACCTTTCTCTAAGAATCGGTCCAAGGTGATTCTATTCGATGTCCTCGGGATTTTAGCTCACGCCTACCGAGCCGCGGATTTCGCCTATGTGGGAGGAGCTCTTCATAACAGAGTGCATAACGTTTTAGAACCCGCTTACTTCGGACTCCCCTTACTTACCGGTCCGAGGATCCACCACGCGCCGGAGGCGACGGAACTCCAAAAAAGAGGAGGGCTTTTTGTAATCCGAACTTTAGAGGAAGTCCTTGCCGTTTTGGGCATGAGCGAGGATAAAAAGGAAGCAATCCGAAAAATCAATCGGGAATTTTTGGAAACAGGTAGAGGAGCCGCGGAAAGGATCTACTCCGAGTTAGTTTAAACGGAAACTTTTCGCTTCTCGATACAATTCTCGCTTTGCGAGAATCACTCGAGACCCACTTCGCAATTCGTATGATTGCGAGGCAATTCCCGAGTTCACGCAGTACAGGAACGGTTCCCGAGTTCATGCAGTACAGGAACGGTTCCCGAGTGATCGCAGTAGAGGGGCGGTTCCCGAGTGATCGCGTAGCGATTGTATCGAGGGGAAAATTCTTCTTTTCTAACAATTACCTGCGGTTAGATTAGGAACAAAATGTCATCCTATCGCTGCACTGCCGTGAGCCTACATACGACTCCCCTGGACTTCCAAGGAAACCGGGAAAGAATCCTTTCCGCTCTAAAGAATTGTGAGGATTCCTCTCTTATCCTATTTCCCGAACTATGTATCTCCGGTTACGGTTGCGAAGATTCCTTTTATTTTCCCTGGGTTTGGGAGACGGCTTGGAAAAGTCTCCTTGAGATCGCAAAACATAGCTCCGGAAAAACAGTAATCCTAGGCCTTCCCTTTTTTCAGAGTCCCTATCTATTCAACGTGGCCGCAGTTCTGCAAAACGGAAAAATCCTGGGACTCGTTCCTAAGCAGAATCTGGCCCAAACGGGAGTACATTACGAAAATAGATGGTTTGCCAAAGGAGAGGAGGCGAGAAACTACGCAATCACTCCGGACGGATCCGAACTTCCTTTCGGCTCTCTTTTATTCGAAAGTCCGGATTTCAATTTCGGAATCGAAATCTGCGAAGATTCCTGGGTGCAAACCAGACCGGGACAGTTTCTAATCGAGGCGGGTGCGGATCTGATCCTATCCCCGGGCGCCTCCCATTTCGCCTTGGGAAAACAAGAGACACGTAGAAAAATGTTCTCCGAATCGTCCCGCAATTCCTCCTCCGCACTTTTATATGCGAATCTGAACGGAAACGAATCCGGACGTTTGATCTTCGAAGGGGGTTGCCTGGGAGTATTGGACGGGAAAGTCCTAACCGAAGGGAAAAGACTCCATTTTACGGATTCCGAATATACTCATCTGGATCTGGATCCGACTCTTTTACGAAGCAGTCGTTCCCGCCATTTCCGTTCTTCCGGAACCAGGGAATTCCGGTCCGGAGGAAAAGGACTGCAGAGAATCGAACTATCTCCCCTTCTCCGGAAAGAATCGGTGAAAATTTCTAATCCTGCGGAAATCCGAAAAACGGACGATCAGTTTGCCGATTTCACTCGTGCGGTCTCTTTAGGCCTATTCGATTATCTTCGAAAATCCAAGACCAAGGGATACACGCTTTCTCTTTCCGGAGGAGCGGATAGTGCCGCCTGCGCTCTTCTGGTGAAAGCCGCGGTAATCGCCTCGGATTCCGAAAGAGGCGATAAGTATCTGGATTCCTTAGGAATAGATCGCAAAAGCGCGCTATTCACTCTATTCCAAGGAACGGAAAATAACTCGGACCATACCAAGAATTCCGCGGAGGAACTCGCAAAAGAATTAGGTTTTTCTCATGCTTCTATCGGAATCGATAAGGAAGTGGAATCCATGATAGAGAAAATATCCTCCGTGAAAGGTTTCGTTCCGAATTGGAAAGACCATAATCTTGCATTGCAAAACATACAGGCGAGAGTGCGCTCCCCTCTTATTTGGCTTTTGGCGAATCTGAACGGACATTTGCTTCTCTCCACGGGAAACAGAAGCGAGGCGAGCGTCGGATATACCACCATGGACGGAGATTCCTCCGGCTCGGTCGCACCCTTGACAGGAGTAAGTAAGGAATTCCTACTACTCTGGTTAAAGAACGTATACGAAGGAAAGGATCCGATTCTTCCCCGAGTCAAGGCCTTGTCCGGAATCTTGGAATCCAAACCGAGTGCGGAACTAAAACCCCTCTCTGAAAAGCAGGAAGACGAGAAGGATCTAATGCCTTACCCTCTATTACAAAAACTGGAAAGAAACTTCGTGTTCTTAGGGAAAAAGCCGGATGATCTTTTAGAATCCGGAGAATGGCCGGACCGGAACCAAGCCGAAGAAGGTAAGAAAAAATTCGTCCGGCTATTTGCCGCCAGCCAATGGAAAAGAGAAAGGCTCCCTCCCTCTTTTCATCTGGACGAATACGGATTGGATCCCAAATCCAGTTTCCGTTTTCCGATTTTGAGCGAGCTTACTTTTTAAAAATTTTACAAGCCAGCTTGTTCGTAGGCTCTCTGCTTATCCTTTTGCACCTGTTCTAATTGCTGGATCATCGTCTGCTGGATGGTTTCCAATTTCTTTTCCTGCTCGGGATCTCCGGATCCCTTCTGGATATCCACCAGATACTTTACGATTTCCAATCTGTCCTTGGATTGCTTTTCCATAAAATCGTAATAGGTTACGACTTGTTCCTTGGAAGCGGTTCTAGAAAGCACGGCTCGAGTCGCCTCGGAAACTCTTTGTTCCAACTGTTTCTTTTGCTCTTTTTCGGCAGGACTCAATTTAGTAGGAAGAAGGGAGTTATTCGGGAAACGTTCTTTCAATTGTTGGAAACGATCCATCTCCTCGTTGGTATAAGGCTTTCCGGTTTGAGGATTGACGGGATTATCCGAATCCGCAGCGTCCTGGGGCTTATTCTCTTGGTTGCCCCCTGCCGCCTGCTCCGGCTCTCTGTATTCTCCCTTACCCGCATTGAAAAAATCCGACTCGAATAGGGATTTGCCCGCGCTTCCCCTTCCGGAAGAATTGGAAGAAGAAGATCCGGATCCTCCCCCGAAGAGTCCCGCAAGTGCGTCCGCCTCGCTTCTTTTTGCATCTACTTCCGATTTTTCGTCGTCCGTCCAAAAAAGAAAGGGAAGGGAGGCGAATAAGACAATAACGATCCCCGCAATGAATAGAAGTTTACGCACGCTGATCACGAATGAGGACCTCTAGTTTTTTAGTTGTAAGACCGCTCCAAGGAGGAATTCTATCCTTGTGGGTTGTAAAAATAGAATCTTTCTCGCCCGGGAACTAAGCAACCTAAAAACCCGAGGCAAGAGAATCCTTTTTACTCTGTTTTTTCTTCTTTTAGGAGGATGCGGGACGAATACCGAAGTCACTCAATCCCCCTTTGTGTTTATTACTCCCGTCGCAGTCCCTCAAATTTTCAGTATCACTGCCATGTACGATAATTGGACCGACCATAGACCCGAATACGGTTTGAAATATTACGTTACGAATCTCGAACCCCAATTCGTAGGATATAATTTATATATTACATTCGCAATTCCTTCCGCCGGAGAAACGACAACTAGCTCCAATCTATATCTAGAAAACGGCGTACAACCCTCCTTTCCCCAGCTCGCAGTAGAAGCGTCTACCGCGAATACGGTCAGTAGAACGATCGTGAACTACCAACCTTATTCTCCCGTGCAGATGTTCCAAAAATGCGAAGTGTATACATTCACTTTACGAGCCTTGCTCAATACTGGAATCACATCCAATATGTCGGCGCCTGTAACTCGCTGCAGTTCCATTTATCCCGATCATTGCGCCTCGGATACAAGCTGTAATCCTTCCGCTTGCACAACCGCAAGTTGTTCCGCTGCGACCCAGGCCCTCTGTCCTGTCGGAACCGTATGCAATCCTTGTACAAAGGGAGTGGCGGCCACCGGTTGCGCCTGCCCTACCGGCCAATCTCCTCCCGGCTGTAATCTATGACTCCGGAAGGAGAATCCAAGTTTAAGATCAAGCCGGGAGCCGCTTATGTTGTTGCGACACCCATAGGTAATTTGGAAGACATCACTCTTCGGGCCCTCGAAGTCTTAAAACAATCGGATATCATATACTGTGAAAATTCCCAGCACAGTAGACGCCTTTTCCAAACCTACGGAATCCAAACCACCGCAAGAACCTTGTATAAGGACCATTCTTCCCAACCCTTTGCGGCGATTATCCAAGAACTCAAAAACGGGGGAACGCTTGCCTTGGTTTCGGATGCGGGAACCCCGGGAGTATCGGATCCGGGCTCTCAGCTTGTGCGTATCCTAAGAGAAGAGAATATTCCAGTAGTACCTGTTCCGGGAGCGAGCGCTCTCACCTCCATGCTCTCCGTCTCCGGTTGGCAGACCCATCCTTCCGTCTTTTTAGGTTTTTTATCCGAAAAGAAGGGGAAGAAAAGGAATCAGCTGAAGGAATGGGAAGAATTCCAAGGACCGATCACCGTCTTTGAATCGGTGCATAGGATCAAGGATACCCTTTCGGCTGTCCGAGAAATCTTCCCGGAGGCCCCGATCCTACTCGGCCGGGAACTCACCAAAATCCATGAAGAAATCCTAAAAATCTCCCCCGATACCCCCTTAGAATCACTTAAATTCGCGGAAAAGGGAGAATTTGTCGTATTATTCTACGCAAATCCTAAAAAAATGCTTAACGGACGTGTCGGGGATACCGATACTTTGGAGTGAGAGGGAAAACCAATGACTATCGATAAAATCGGCGGCATAGGTGGAGGATCTTACGAACCTCGTAAGACGACTCCTGTACGCAAAAACGAGACCAAGGAATCATTCGATAATATTTCCATTTCGGATACGGCCAAGCAAAAAGCTTCGGAAGCCCGTCTCCAAGCGGAAGTGCAAACGATCGCTCAAAAGATCGTAGCGAGCCCGGTGGATTCGGAAAGATCCGCTAAGCTCAAAGAGGTAAAAGAGAAGCTTAAGAACGGCGATTACGATAATCTCAGCCCGGAAATTCTGAATGCCGTGGCAGATCGCGTAGCCGAGTCCTTCTTAGGCCGTTAATCCGTAAACAAAGCCCGGAATTTTTTCCCTTGGTTCCGGGTTTTCTTTTCTCCTCCTCTCAATCCAAATACGAAAGGGAGACCAGCTCTAATGCCGATACTCCCTGATTGGATCAATTTCAGTTTTCCCACCAAGATTCACTTCGAAGCCGATTGCGGTTTCAAGATGGGCAATTTCGTTAAGAATATAGGAAATCGCGCGGTCATTCTCTCCACTCAAAACGAGCTGGAGAATATGGACGAATTCTCCATTATCAAAACATCTCTGGAAAAGCATATAGACGGAGTGATCCTCTACGATAATATCGAGAAGGAACCTACTCTCAAAGAATTGGATACCGCAGCTTATTTCGCGAGAATCTCCAACGCGAATTGCATCATAGGCTATGGTTCCTACGAGAGCTTGAACACCGCCAAGTTAGTCGCTCTTCTTACATCCAACGATTATTTCGCCGAGGACGTTTTCGTTTCCAAGAAATCCCTTCGCTTAAAAAAACCGGTGCCTCTGATTCTTATCCCGACTCATCCTGTCATGGGACTGGAATGCTCCCCTACTTCCACGATCTATCTGGACGAGGACAGGACGGTGCGTTATTTCAGTCATGAACTTCTTTTTCCGGAGATGGTGATCGCAGACGCTAAGATCAGCGCTTTTATGACTTCGGCAGACGTAGCAAAAGTGGGGGTGGGAATTTTAGCCGCAGCCGTGGACAGTATTCTTTCCAAATATTCCAACGAGCTAACGAACTCCTCTGCGTTACGCGCCATAGAAATCATTTACAAGAACCTGGTGCCCGCGATCCGGGATCCTAAAAACCTGCAATATAAGAATGCGATCTTCGGAGCGAGTCTACTCGTAGGCATGTCCCATTCTTCCAGTTCCTTGGGACTTTGCTACGCTCTATCTCTTGCCGCCTCCAATCTCACGAATCTGGACGTCTTCCAGGCAATGTCCATTCTTCTCCCCCATGTAATGGAATACAACCTGACCTCCTCCGCAGGTAAGTACGTGATGATCGCAAAGGCTTTGGACGAGGATATCACGAATATTTCCGTGATTGAAGCCGCCATCAAGGCTGTGGAAGGAATTCGTAAGATTTATATAGAATTGAAAATCCCCCAAAGGCTTTCCGAATACGAGGTGCGTAAAATCGACCTACCGGGAATCGCAAGCCTTGCCTCTTCTTTTCCTTTCTTGGATTCTCTTCCCCGCGATCTTCCTAAAAACGAGATAGAGACTATTTTAGTCGCAGCATTCTGACCTCCCTCGATACACCCCTTCGGGGCACTCCTCGGGAGTAGCTTAGGGTGAAGGGTGGTGGAAGGGAGATTTTATGCACTTCTCCCAAAAAAAGGATTTTATGTCGGGAAAAACATTTGAAAGAGGAGGATCGGCCTCGAAAATAGGAGAGGCATGAGCGAAGAATCCATCGACACCATCATCGGAGAAGATATCCAATTCCGAGGTAAACTCCGTTTTAATAATGCTCTTAAGATCAAGGGTCAATTCAAAGGAACCATCGAAACCACAGGCACCCTGGTCGTGGGAGAGACTGGCCGGGTCGAGGCGGATATAGAAACCGGAAGCCTGGAGATCGAAGGAGACCTAAGAGGCAATATCAACGCTTCCCAAAAAATCTCCGTTCGCAAAACCGGGAAATTGGTCGGAGACGTTCGCACTCCGGATTTAGAGATAGAATCGGGGGCCAAATTCAGCGGAAATTGCATCATGTAATATGCCCCAACACGGTCCGGAATTCCACACACTTCCTCCTTCTAATATCCAGGGCCTAACCGCCCTACAGTCCCATATATTCGGGCTCCGATTCGGGGCCTCTAAAAAGGATTCTAGGATCTTGTCCCAGAATCTAAAGGAACTTCCCTCTCCCTTCTTACTTCCGGATATGGAAGAAGCGGTCCGAATCCTGAGAAATGCGGTCCAAGAAGAGAGATCCATTCTTCTCTATGGAGACAGGGACAGCGACGGGGTCTGTTCCACGAGCCTACTTGCAACTTTCTTAAAAGGAGTCCATACGGGAAAACTCACCGTAAAAACTTCCAGCGAAGAAGATTACGGACTCTGCGCTCCTGCGATGAAATATGTGAGAGAGGTCAAACCGGACCTACTCGTCACATTGGATTTCGGAACAAGCAATTCCGCAGAAATCGAAGAATTGAACCGGGAAGGAATGCAAGTCATCGTTCTGGACCACCATGAAATTCCGGATAGGATCCCATCTTCCTGCAAATTAGTATCACCTAAAAGAAGCGATTCCGAGTATCCCACGCAAAAAATCTGCACCTCCGTCCTTGCCTGGAAACTAATCACCGCATGGCTTTATAGTACATTAGAAGAATCGAATCTAGTTATTTGGATTCCGGACGGAGAATCTTTCTTTAGTGGGACCCTTGTTCGAAAAGGAGTCCGTTTATTTCGGGGAGACAGATCCGAGGCGGAGAAATACTATTCCGGCGCAATCCAGGATTGGCCGAACGTCTCGAAAACCGAATTTCCCGAAAGAGAAGTATTCTATTCTCAACTTTCCTCCTATCCTGCGGTTTGGGACGAGGTACTTCGCACTTTGGATCTAGCTTCCATCGGAACCATCACGGACATGATGCCCTTACAGGGAGAAAACCGTATCATCGTTCAGGAAGGATGTAGGACTCTGCAAAAAATCAAAACGGGAGAATACAAGCACCGCCCCGGACTCACTCGACTTCTAATCCAATTGGATTTGGACAAGAAGAAGGTTCTCTCCCGGGATCTGGGCTGGAGCATAGGCCCGGCACTGAACGCGGCCGGAAGAATGCAAAAAACCGAAGCTGCGTTAAAGCTTCTTCTTTCGTCCTCTGAGTCGGAAGCGGAGGTTTTGGCATCCGACTTACTCAAATTAAACGAAGAAAGAAGAGAGAGAACAAAACGCAATCTATTCCGCGTGGAAGGTTTTCTGAAAAGAAAGCGGGAAAGAACGGAAAGATCCATTCTATTCTGCTACGAACCGGATTTCGAACCGGGAGTATCGGGAATCGTAGCCACAAAACTCGTAGAGCAATACAAACGCCCCGTCATCTTCATCGCTCCCGACCATGGCCATGCGAAAGGAAGCGTTAGAGCTTATGGAGGAGAAAACGTTTTAAATCTTCTCAAAAAAGCGGAGAATATCTTTCACCAATTCGGGGGCCATAAGGAAGCAGGAGGATTTTCCTTAGCGCTGGATCAGATTCCCAGTCTCGCGGAGATTCTTTTTCAAGAAGCGGACGCTTGGCTCAGAGAGGAAAAGTCCAGGGATAGTGCGGAGGATTCCCGAAGCATCGTAAGCCTAAGAGCCCAGGACTTAAAAGAAGAGATCTACGAACAGATAGGAATCTTCGAACCTTTCGGTCAGGAAAACCCTTCTCCTCTTATCTCCGTTCGAGAAGCGAGGATCCTATCCTATCGTCCGCTTTCCGACGGAAAACACGCACGCTTTAAAATTTTAGCCGCATCGGACTCCATCCAATGCATCGTATGGAATAAGGCGGAAGAATTTTCTAGAGCGCTTCGAGAAAAAGGAAGCTTGGATCTTTGGGGACAATTGGAAGAAAACACTTTCCGGGGAAAGACGAACCTACAATTCGTAGTAGGCTCTTTCGAATAATCGACTCAATCTTCGGAAGAATCCGAATCGTTCTTACCGGAGTCATCAGAAACGGAGGAACCTGATTCTTCGGAGTTATTTTTAGGTCGATTCCGGCGATCCGGCCTACGCCCTCCTCCTCCGCGTCCTTCCCTGTCCCTACGATTTTTAGGACGATCTCCGCGCTCCCGCTCCCCTCCTCCTTCTCTTTTGGAAGAAGGAAGCACAGGTCTCTTACGCAAAGAAATTTCCCAGAAGAATGCGGATTGTAAAGCCTGGTCGTTGTTTTCCGCGATCGCATTGATCTTAAAAACGTAAAACGCGTCGTAGAAAAAGTCTTTCTTGCGGAAGAAATTATTTTGAGAAGCCTTATCGTCCTCGGTTCTATAAAAACGGTCCTGGGAGGCAAATACTTTGATCAGCCTTTCCTTGTCCTTTTTAGGAGTCCCCAATCTCTGGAAGATGGGCTCCAAGGAAGTTTTGAGAGAGGCGACCAAATGCCCCCCTTTTTTGGAGATGGCTTCTTGGACCAAATCCGTGAATATCAATGCGTAGAAAATCTGAGGAGTGAGTTCCTCTCTTTCCGACAATAACTTGTCGGCGATAACCAATCGCTTTCCGATACGTGTCTCAAGAAAGTCCTCTCCGAAATTCGGATTTTTCTTTCTTTCCTTTTCGAAAGCTTCCTTAAACAGAACTTCTAAGAGATAATTCTGGGCCATCCCGTTAAAGATAAGGGACGTTCTCCAAGTGCGGAAGATCTTATTGTATTCCTCCAACATTCTAGAGGTGGAAGCTTTCTCCAATTCGGATACGTTCTTCTTTATGGATTTCGAAGTTCCCTTGTCGATCTTGAGCCCTAGAAGAACCGCGAACTTAACCGCACGCAACATTCTTACAGGATCTTCTCGAAAGGAGATCTCCGGATTTCCGATCACTCGGAGTTGGCGGCCGGTAATATCTTCGAATCCGCCCACATAATCCACGATGGAATCGTTTCTGATATCGTAGTATAACGCGTTGATAGTGAAGTCGCGACGAGCCGCATCCTCTTGAGGAGTTCCGAATTTATTGTCTCTCTTGATGAGATAATCCTGATCCTCTACCGGCTTTCCGAAACGATGTTCGGGAAGAGAACGAAAAGTACTGACTTCGATCACCTTCCCTTTGAATAGAATATGGACGATCTTGAATCTGCGTCCGATGATCCTACAGTTATTAAAGATTTTCTTAATTTGATTCGGAGTCGCGTTCGTAACGACGTCGAAATCCTTCGGCTTTCTTCCGAGAAGAAGGTCGCGAACTCCTCCGCCCACGATATAGGCTTTGTATCCGAATTTATGGAGGCGGTGGATGATTTTCACCGCGTCCTCGTCGATCATATTCTTACGAATTGGATGCGCATCCCTGTAGTATCTCCGTCCCTCCGGATAAATAAGAATGTCGTCGACGGATCCTATTTTTTTCTTGAAGAGATTGGACAGGAATTTCATATGATGGGATAGTTAAGTCCTATAATCCCGCTCGGACCCCTACCTGCAAGTAAAAATCTATGACGATCGAGGCAAAGTTCGAAGACCGCCCCAGCGCCCGAGAAAGGCTGAAGATCAAGTATCTTCGATTCCGCTCGGCTTGGTTCAAAATCAAAGAAAAAGGGTCTAGAAAAATTTCTTTCCTACTCGTTCCCCACGATAACGAGGCAGTTTTGAACGTGGAACTCAGCGTTTTTATGGCTCTCTTTCTGGGCGCGATCTCTGTGCTACTTTTCGTCTTGGCCAGCGCCTTCGTGGTGTATATGAATTTCTTTTTCGTGCCGAATCGGGAACTAATCCGAGAGACGGACAATAATGTGGGTCTGTTTCTCTATTATAACTCCCTTCTCAAAGACGCGAAAAAAGAAATTTCAGGTCTGGAAAAAAAGACGGAGCAACTCAATCTAGTTGCCTGGGACGAAGTTCCTTGGAAAAGAATTCTCACATTCGACTACGTTCCCGAATTCAGTCTTCGTAAAGATATTCCGGAATCCTCCACCAATATGAACCTATATCAGGATACGGTCGAAGGTTTTGCGGAGAGAAACATAGAATTATACAAGATCAAGCATGCCTTCCAAAACGCATTCGACTATCTGGAAGAAAGAGAATCGATTCTATATGCGATGCCTAGAGGTCGTCCTCTCAAACCGGGAGTCGGATTCGTGACCTCCACTTTCGGAGGGCGAGTGGATCCATTCGGTCTGGTGGAAATGGGCGAGTTCCACTCCGGGATCGATTTTGCCGCAGGAGAAGGAACTCCTATTTATGCTACGGCTCCGGGTATAATCGAAGACAACGGTCAGTCCGCAGGGGGACTCGGAAAAAGCATACGAATCAATCACATGAACGGATTTTATACCGTCTACGGACACTGTTCCGTAGTCTTGGTCACCAAGGGTCAAATCGTGAATCGAGGAGAACTCATAGGACATGTGGGCTCCACAGGAAAAGCCACGGGGCCTCACGTACATTATGAAGTGCATATCGGCTACGATCCGCCTATGGATCCCGCCGAATTCGTGAATATGGAGTAATATTTCACCCGAACGATCCCGGTTCGGGGAACTAGAATCAGGGAAAAAAGTTCAAAGAAGGAAAGATGTTAGACGCAATCAAAATTCCGGGACTCTACGAGTTCGTCAGGAAATATATCAGCAGTGATTGGCAGGGCCTATCCACATTCAGTATATTAGTGGTCATAGCGTTTCTCTCCGCCTCGTATTTATTGCCTAAAGAATTGGAACGTAAGAAATTGCAGCCGGAGCATGCGGATTGGCTTCTTATCCTCGGAGTATTCGGAACCTTGGTAGGAGCTAAGATCTTCTTCATCTTCGAAATCTGGGATCAGATCTTCGTAGAGACTCCGGGCTTTGACGGCAAATACCTTTACCCTCTAACCCATAAAAACGGATTTCCAGGGCGTCCGGGTCTTTGGTCTAGCTTATTCTCAGGAAGCGGGCTTGTCTTCTACGGAGGATTTCTCTTCGGGATCCTATTCATCACTCTGTATATGATCCGTTATAAACTGGATGTGAAGGCTTATTTAGATGCAGCGGTTCCCAGTATGGCGCTTGGTTATGCTATCGGTCGTTTAGGTTGCTTTGTATCCGGAGACGGATGTTACGGTTTCTCTACGGACGCTCATATTCCGCTGCTTGTTTGGACTTACGGGCCGGAAACGGCTCATCCTTCGGGAGTCCCGGTCTGGAATACACCCGTGATCGAAGCGGCGGTTTCCTTCTTATTCTTCTTATATTTCCAAAAATGGGCCAGATTCCAGAACTTCCGTAAATTCGGACTAGGCGCCCAATATCTGATTCTTCACGGGCTCGCTCGTTTAGGAGTGGAATTTCTAAGGGTAAATAAGGCGGTGATCCCCTTCATCGATCCTCCGGAACTAGTGAATATCCCCGCGAAGGACGGAAACCCTGCGTTCCTAAGCGGATACTACTGGCACGGATTCTCCCAATCCCAGTACGTATCGATCGCGATCATCCTGGTGGGACTTTACTTTTTCGTAAAATGGAAACTTTGGGAAAAGGAACCGGCAGCTCCGGTAGAAGCGAAAGCTTAGGGAAGAATTCTTTTAATGCGGAAATAAAACCGCAAATATTAGGATACCAAGGGGAAGGAAACTTCCCCTTTTTAATCCCCTACCGCGTGAATCGTTTCTCCGCGTAGAGTACGAACCATATCCGCAGTATTCAAATAATTGGTGGTCTTGAACAAAACCTTTCCCTCGGGAGAGAATATCACGAAGAAAGGCAATCCTATCTTGAGTTCGGGAAATCTAGGATCCCCTTCGTATCCCAAAAAATCCTTATCGTCGTCCCTAATCTTTAAAAGCACTGCCTTACGAAGAGTTTCATTCAAAGAAGGATCCGAAAGAGTCAAGTCCTCAAATGCCTTACAATTGGAACACCAATCCGCATAAAAATCGGCGAATACGAGCCTATCTTCGCTTTTTGCGAGTTCGAATGCGGTTTCGGAAAGACGATGCCATTCCAGATTACCGTGCTCTTCCACCACGTCTTTTTTAGGAGCGAGACCCGCGCCGCCCCAACCCACTAAGCGAATTAAAATTGCTGTACAACAAACGAATCCGGTAACGAGGAGCGCACGTTTCATTCTCTCCGTCTTATGCGACTTTTTGGACTGGAGAAAGAAAATAGTTCCAACGATACCTAAAATCGCCGCCAAGATTCCGAAAGACAATTCGGAGGAAACGGACCAGGATTCCATCGCTTTTTTATAATATAACCAGGCGAAATAGAAAACGAAGAAGGCTAGAATTGCCTGCATCCATCTGGTCCATTTGCCCGTTTTAGGTAGGGAAAGACCAAAGACACCCAGGATCAAAAAAGGAAGCCCCAATCCGAATCCGAAAAGAGCCATCTTAAAGGCGGACAAGGCTAAGGAGGAAAGTGTCACGGACTGGACGCCGGCCGTAACTTGGATGAGAATTGCGACTACCACGGGTCCCACACAAGGAGAAGAAAGCATCCCGGCACCCATCCCCAAGGCGAATGTGCCTTTCCATCCCTGCCCCCCTTTTACTTCCTTGGGAGGTACGATAGGCAAATGGAGCAAACCTACGGAAGCGAGTCCTAAAAGAAAGATAATACCTGCGAGAGCCAAATTCGTGGTCGGGTAACGGAGAATAGTGTTGAAGGCTCCTCCCGAAAGTCCGGCCAAGAAACCGAAACAAAGATACATGAAAGACAGGCCGGAATAATAGACTAGAGGATGAAAGAGCTTACTCTTTGCGCTCTCTCCCCGCGCTTGGATAATACCTACAGTGATCGGATACAGAGGATAAACGCAAGGAAGAAGGCTCGCTAAAAGCCCGCCCGCAAATAGAAGGAAAACCGTTTGGATGGTGAACTCAGGACCGGAAATTCCGAGTTCGATCCCTTTACTGATTTTTTGGAACCAGGAGTCGGATGCGCTTGAAGATTCCGCAAAGACGGAAGAAGAAATTAGAAAGACAAGAAGAGAAAGAACTCCCTTGGATAGCTGGAACCTTTTCGTATTTAAGATCCGGATAATGTTCATGAACGGACCATTGGACCAGTCGGTGCCTTGTTTCTCCTCCCTTTGAAGATCGGACTTCTTGTTTTTAGTCCTGGAACCGAGCATTGTCCTTCCTGAACATCGGTCAATCCGGAATCGCTCTAGGGCGAAGAGCTACCTTTTCCTTTGGTATAGGTTGGACTTGTGGAAATCGAGGCGAGACGAGAAAAAGCCCGGGCCTGGGAAAAAAAGCCCGGACTTCTTTAGTAAATCGTTGTGATTAGATGGCGAACTGGAGAGTCACGGAGAAATACGTACTCTTATTGTCGAAATTACTGCCTTTCTGGTTCCTGATCGCGTCTCCCGCATAAAGAACGGTGGCGCCAGCCCAGATCGAGAAGTACTGATTGATTTGTTTGATATAAATCAAATCGTATTCTAAGAGCAGCCTATGCCCCGGTTGCCAATTTTTCAGGAAGGGATTATTGCCCGGGTTCTCCGTGCTTCCCGTTACGGTCTTACCTGTCACGTAATTGCCGTTCGCGTCGTAACCGGAAGAACCGGTAACTGCGGTCCTGTTTCCGTCATACCATGCGTCTTGGGCCTTGTCCTTACGAATATCGTAGATTGCGAATATAAAACGTCCCCAAGTTTCGTCGTAGTACTGGATATGAACAGAGGAAGTTCTCACGTTCGCCCAAAAGGCGGCGTTCGCAATCCCGTTTCCCGAGTCGAAGTAAGGGAATCCTCCCGATCGGGTCGCAAACATGGGATCCCAGGTAGCGCTTTTTCCGTCGGTTCGATTAGGGTCTCCGGAAGCACGAGCGTATTGGACACCGACGCGGAATCCCTTATAGGTGTATCCGGTTTGGGCCACGAAGAAAGAAGCATCGTGCTCTACGGTCTCTTTATAGGCTGCCTGTTTATTCTTTCCCGAACCTATGGTTTGGTGCAAAGGATCCCAGGAGGCGGCAATTTGTTGTCCCGTGCTCCCGGTCTGGGTTGCGAATTCCAATCCCCAGTCCCAGGATTTTCCTGCAGGTAAACTTCTTCCCGAAGCCGTCCGATTGCTCAAACGAACTCCCGTGGTAAATAGATTGTCCCGGCCGTTGGTTCTCAGATTCGGATCCGCCGTAGCGACCGTAGTAGTATTGTATTTTTTGATCACCCCTACTTCGTATAAATCGATTACGATATCTTCGGAAGGCTTCCAACTATTGTATAAGAATGCGAGATAAGTATCGTTTAATGCACCGGCGCCGGATACTTTCTGGCTGTTTGCGGTATTGAAACCGTTCGGACCGTTACTCTCCTCCGCTAAGATCCCGTAGCCCGCATGCGTGGACCAGGTCTTGGTATCGTATGCGACACGGATCGCGTCGAAGGAATTCCCCAACTGGCTATCGTTCCGGGCTCCGATGATCCTGGAATCTCCGTAAGAAAAACTCTGGCGTCCTATATAAACCTTGGTGGATGGTAGGAAGTCCTTCCAAATCACGTAGGCTTCTCGGATATCCGTATTATTCTTCACGGGAACCTGATTGCTCGGGGCCTTTGTGGTATCGTAAGTGGTTCCGATGGAATTGGTAAAACTTGTGGGACCGTAACCGCTTCCGCTCGGATCCTTATATCCGCCGTAAAGTCTGGAATCCTGGATCGTCAATTTCATGGCGAAGGATTCGTTGATATCCAAGAGGGTCCAAAATTGGGTGTTCTGAGTGACGTAATTCTTGGAATCGCTGGTCGATCGATCGAAGTCTTGGTTATTGAAATTCTCGAAGCGAGGGCGGACTTGAAATCCGAATCTGAGATTGTCGGTCAGCCAAAGATTCGAGTTCTTCTTCACGGCCTCTTGGTGCTCCGGAGTCAAAAGTAGGTTGCTCAGCAATTCTCCATCCAGCTTTCCTTTCCAAGGACTCTTATAGGGAGGCGGAGGATTCTTATCCTTATCTTTAGCATCCGTAGGAGGGGGAGTTAAAGGAGTCGTAGTACCTGTTTCGGCAGGCTTTACTTTTTCCTTATCCTTCTCATCCGATGCGGCAGGTTTCACATTAGGAGTCGGTTCGGGCGCCTGGACTACTTCGCTTTTCTCCGCCTTGGGAGGATCTTGGGATTGCCCCTGGAGGACTCCAAGACTCAAAAACAAAGAGATGAGCAGGAAGCCAAGGGAAAGGGAGGAGTTCCGCTTTCGCGGGAATAGGTTCGGTAATGCATTATTTTTTAACATAGGGGCAATCCTCTATTTTGGATGATTATCCAATATAGCGGACATATGGGATTTTTTAGCAGATTCTGTAAAGGAAATATTTAAGATTTTGCTCGAAATTTTACTCTGATTTGAGGATTGAGCCCGATTTTTTAAGAGAGTTCTAGGTTAGCACATTCTATTGGTTTTATTCCGTTCGCTAAAGTGGAATTCTAAATGTAGAGAATCTCAGCTCTATTCTACGAGACTTTCAGCTTTCTCCAAAATACGCCGATAGGTAGAGTAGAATGCACGGAAACCTTTTTCGAAAAATCCTACTCGCCCTGTTTCTGATACAGGCGTTTCTGCATTTTCCCGGACCTTTGGAGTCCCGGCCGGTTTCCATCAGTGCGGAGACGGACATAGATTATAATTACGAATACGAGAAGAATGGTCCGTACACTAAATTCTCCGACTGGGTCCCCTACAAATTGCATAAATGGGACCCCAAGTTCCTGGAAGATTATTACGAATTATACGGTTTAAAGCTACATTACAAAGAGAATGAACTTCGAAGGAATATCTTCTTCCTCAAGGCCGGCTTAAAGAAACGCTTCCGCCACCCTCGAAACGCGCTCTGTAGAGTGACGAACGAGGAAGAATACCACAAATACAGACTCTTGGTGTTCATGCATATGAATCTGCAAATCATGCGTTCTTATATGCGTATCGCTTCCCAGTTCGACAAAAGACATTTATATTTTTATAATTTAGATTTCGCCCATGAACTAAAGCAATCCTTCGAAGTCGCGGACGGCTTTTATAAGGAAGCGGTCCCCTATTGGGAAGCGGCGAGAAAATACGCGGACGAGGCCTCGGAAATAGACTACGATCTGGACCTAGGCACCATGGAAACGGAACGTTACGAGATTATCACCGGGAAACTGGATTTCGGACAGATCATCTCCGACCATAGAAGCAGACTCACCAAGAAAAGAGAAGTAGTGGGCGAATACCTGGCTAAATATCCGGAAGCGGATAAACCGAATCTCGACCAGATTCCTTGATCCCTCGATACGATTCTCTCTTCGAGAGAATCACTCGGGACAAAGCCCTGATGCAAATTCCCCCTTATTCGTGAACAGCGCCGGATTCATCCCGAGTGTGCAAAGCACGTATCGAGGGAATAAAAAACCCCGGAGATAAATCCGGGGTTTTTCTTTTTTTCCGACTTAGACTTGCTCTTAGCAAGAGTAAGTAGTAAGGAATTCGAAAGGATGCGGACGTCCTTCCCAAGGCCAAATCTCGGTTTCGAATTTGTAAGCCTTGTAAGTTTGAATGAAATCTTCGGTGAATACATCGCCTTTCTTGAAGATTTCCTTTCCGGTAAGCATATGCTCCACAGCTTCTCTAAGAGTGTGAGGCATTTGCTGGATTCCTTTCTCGCGGATTTCGTCCAAAGAAAGCTCGAAGAGGTCTTCCTCACGAGGACCACCCGGATCGATCTTGTTCTGGATTCCGTCCAGTCCTGCCATCAACTGAGCCGCGAACGCCAGGTAAGGGTTAGCGGAAGAATCTGGGAAGCGGAACTCGACTCGTTTCGCTTTTTCGCCTTGGACGAAAGGAATGCGAGCGCAAGCCGAACGGTTCTGAGCGGAATACGCAAGAATCGCAGGAGCTTCGAATCCGGGAAGAAGTCTCTTGTAAGAGTTAGTGGAAGCGTTAGTGAAAGCAGCGATGGTTTTACCGTGCTTCAGAACCCCACCGATATAGTGAAGAGCGGTTTCGCTCAATCCTTGGTATCCGTTACCAGCAAACAGGTTTTTACCGTTTTTCCAAATGGATTGGTGGCAATGCATACCGTTTCCGTTGTCTCCATAAAGAGGCTTAGGCATGAAGGTTGCGGTCTTTCCCCATTTGTGAGCTACGTTCTTAACTACGTATTTCAGGATTTGAACGTTGTCCGCTGCTTGGATCAAGGTTCCGAATTTAACTCCGATCTCGCCTTGTCCTTGAGCTACTTCGTGGTGAACCACGAAAGTCTCCAGACCTACTTTGTGAAGAGTCTTAACGATATCCGCACGAAGGTCTACTTGGGAATCCACAGGAGCTACAGGGAAGTAACCTCCTTTGGTTCCAGGACGGTGTCCGGTGTTAACGGATCCCGGCATATCGGTATGAGAATTCCAAATACCTTCGGAAGAATCCACTTCGTAGTATTGGATATTGATCGCGTCACGAACCTTAAGGCTGTCAAAAATGAAGAACTCGTTTTCCGGTCCGAAATAAACGGTGTCGCCGATTCCGGAGGTTTCCAGATACTTAACCGCTTTTTTCGCGATAGAGCGAGGGCATTTTTCGTAAGGTTGATTTTTATAAATGTCCCAAACGTCGCAGGTAACGACCAAAGTAGGGTCTGCGGTGAACGGATCGACAAAAGTAGCGTCCAGATCGGGAATCAACTGCATGTCCGATTTGTGAATCGGCTGCCAAGCGGGAATAGAACTTCCGTCAAAAGGAAGGCCTTTGAGAGTATCTTCGGAAACGGAATCCACATGGTAAGACACGTGATGCCAAGCACCTTTGATATCTGAAAAACGGAAATCGTAGAAAAGAATATTATTCTTTTTTGCGAAAGCGATCAATTCTGCGGCAGATTTAGCCATCGAAATTTTTCTCCTATGTTTTTATGCTAAGGGTCTCTAATTTACACGCATAGAGCGTGGTCCTGCATTGAATTATGCAAAAGGCGTACCAACTTAACGATAACTTTCCTGAATCCTTCCAAATCCTTGGACAATCCATCATACGGTCCCAAGAAAGCTAATCTGCTCAGGCTAAAAATCCTTGAACCGGAGGCAATCAGGAAAAAACTCCATCCCGAGGGATTCTTAGGATTTTTGAAACCTACCCGGTGAGAAAGACAAAAACAGACCTTGCGTTAGATTAGTACACTACGCTCAAAATATAATCATGGGAGAAACCATGCAATCCATTCCGCTTTGGCCCAGGCCGAACGAGCTTTCTTTTTCTAAAGAACCGATCCAACCCGATGAATATTTTCGGTCGGTTCTTCTTTGGGCCTCCGAAAAAGGCGCAGAAGAATATACATTCCTCTCTTTAGAAGAATGGCCCGGGAAGAACGAAAGCCTAAGCGACCTAGAAATATTTTCCCTTAGGCCGGATTCTTCTCTTTCTAAAGACAGGGAAATTTCCCTTCTAGTTCCTCCCCTTCTCTTTCAAAAGACATTGGTGTTTTGGGAAGTAGCACCCAAGAGTCTTTCTCATTCTTTCTTTCATATTGCGGAAAAGATTTCCCAATTCCGTAAGCAAGCCTCCGAATTCTTCGGCTGCGATTTTTCAACCGAACCGAATTTCGTATGGAGAGAAAAACTTTCCCTGCCTTATTCCGTTCTAACCCGGGATAAACTTTGGGAGAAAAAGCACCGGGGAGAAAGGATCTCTTTGCCCCTTTCCTTATCCCAAGTCTTTTTTCTAGGGTCTCTTTTCGGGATAGAAAATATCTCCTCTTTGGAATGGGTCAGAGAAGAAGGAACCGAACTGGAAAGCGTCGTCTCCGATTTCATTCGTGTTCGCATGAAATCCAAATTCGGAAATCTATTCAGCGCCTTGGGTAAAATCTCCGAAGACGAAATCGTAAAATACGAACCCTACCCCTTCTTCTCTTTTTCTCTGCAAATCCTGATCCAAGCATGTATTTTAGCCGAAGCCTGGGACGAGCTCGTTTCTCGTTGGATCGAAGAAAGACCGAGGAGAGAAGAAGCTCCGACCAAAATTCGAGAATGGACCGCGAAAGAAACTCACGCTCATGCGGAAGAAGGCTTCGAAATTCTATTCGAAGAAAGAAGCATTCTACTCTTGGATAAATACGCCGATCGAAGCGATCGCTTTCTTTTGCAAAGATTGGAAAAAGAATACTCCGACGCTCGTAAATTTTTCGAATTAGAATCTTATAATAAAAAGAAGGAACTGGACGAGATCCGAATCCCGGAGGCCTTATCCAAAGTTTCCGCCCATTCTTCGCTTTCCTGGCCGGAAGACCTGCAATCCGTTTGGTCGGAAATCGGAGAATCCTACAAAGAAAATCTGGAAAACCTGCTTCAGGAACGAAAAAAAATCACTTCTTTAGTTCCGGAACAGGGAGGAAAAACCGCGGAAAGCTGGAACATACTCCTAACTTTTAGGTCTGAATAAGGAAATCGAGGAATCCCGGCCCGGGAGAGGTTTTGGGCCGAGCCAAAGAGAAATCTTTGACAAGGCCGAGATTCCGGAAAACATGACTCTGGAAGTCCTTAGAGGACTGTTTCCAAGGATAAACGGCGACGTAGCTCAGCTGGTTAGAGCAACGGAATCATAATCCGCAGGTCCGGGGTTCGAATCCCTGCGTCGCTAGATTCCTCGGGAGAAGACACACCTATGAAAAAAACAATCCTAATCTCTTTCTTTCTAATCGTTGCAAGTTTTATAGGCGCTTCCGGCCTCGGAGCTCAAAGCCAAGCCTGCACCCAGATCTGCGATTTCTATTCCGGTTGTGTAGAGACCAAGAAAAAGCTGAGCGCAGACGAGAAAAAGAAAGTCACCGCGGGTTGCTTGAATACTTGCCGTAAAAATTATAGCGCGGTTACCGCATGCTATGAAACTCATTCCGGCCAATGCACCGCTTTCAATAGCTGCTTGATGGATACTTACAAATCCAAAAGTAAATAAAAAACTAAGCCTTCGGGAGGGCCGATCTTGGCTCTCCCAAAAATGCCGGATCGAAATCCTTTCTTACCGGATCCAGTCCCTTACTTCTTAACATTTCTACGATTTCCGAAACGCTTCTAGAATCCTCTATTTCGAATTGTTTGAGCTCTCTTCCTCCGGAATACCCTCCCGGATCCGTCCTGGATTCCACGGACATATGAGTGATCGGCATTCCCACAAGATGGTTCCGAAGCTTTTGCGTTTCCCTAGTGGATTGCACGAGCCCCGCATCGGGAAGAAAAAGACGAAGCGCGAAAAGAAACCGGACGTATTCCCGATCCTTCACCGGAATTGTCCGATCGAATTCACCCTCCGCAGGACGCATCCTAGGAAGAGAGATTTGGATAGTCGTCCTCCAATATTTTTTGGAAAGATATTCCGCGTGCTCTCCTAGTCGGAACATTTCCCCGTAAGGATTCGAAAGACCGAGAAGAGCGCCGATTCCTATCCTGCGAAATCCCGCCATCCCTCCCCGGTCCGGCGCCTCCAAACGGTAGCGCATATTCTTCTTCATTCCGCGTAGATGATAGAGAACGTAGGTCTCCGGATCGTAGGTTTCCTGGTAAACGGCCAGTCCTTCCGTTCCGGATTGAATTAAGATTTCATAATTTTCTTTTTCCATGGGATAGATTTCCACTGAAATAGAATCGAAGTATCCTTTTAAAATTCCGATCGCCGAAACCAGATACGAAACGCTTGTCTTGGAATAATCCTCTCCCGTTAGCAAGAGTATATGTCGGATCCCCTTGGCTCTTACCGCTTTCGCTTCCGCGTGTATCTCTTCTTCGTTAAGCGTCTTACGAGGAATCTTATTCTCGAAACTGAATCCGCAATAAACGCAGGAAGATCTGCATTCGTTGGAGAGATAAAGAGGCATATAAAGGGATACCGTCTTTCCGAATCTCTTCCGAGTCCAGGAAAGCGAGAACTCCGCCATCTCCTCCAAATATGTGTCCGCCTCAGGAGAAAGAAGGGAAAGATAATTCTCGAAATCGAGAGGCCTGCCGGAAGCGGAAAGATCCAGAGCCGCTTCAATGTCCTTCTTGTTTTTGGAAAGTACCCTTTCGATCGCCTCTTTAAAAGAAAGGCGTTCAAAGACTTCCGTATACATCAACGGGTCTCTTCTTCCAGGAACCCTGTCAAGGGGCTGGAAGCTCTTGCCGTTCGGAGGGAAGCCTTTCTTCCCGCTCCGTTCTTGTAGGAGATCCTACCCGCTTCCGTCGCTAAGCGAAAAGCGTAAGCGATCTGCCCAGGATCGGAAGCGATTGCGATCGCGGTGTTCACAAGAACCGCATCCGCTCCCATCTCCATCGCATCGGCGGCATGAGAAGGTTGCCCGAGCCCGGCATCCACCACAACGGGAATATTAGATTGTTCGATTATGATTTCGAGGTTCGCCCTGGTGCGGATTCCTTGGTTCGTTCCTATAGGAGAACCTAGAGGCATAACGGTGACGCAACCGACTTCTTCCAGATGTTTACATAGAATCGGATCCGCGTTGATATAGGGAAGAATATGGAAGCCCTCTTTCACCAAAATCTCCGCGGCTTTCAGAGTTTCCACCGGATCGGGAAGAAGGTAGACCGGATCCGGAGTGACTTCCAGCTTTAACCAATCTCCTCCCCCTAGTTCCCGGGAAAGTCTCGCCAACCGGACGGCTTCTTCCGCATTTCTCGCCCCGCTCGTATTGGGTAAGAGTAGGATCTTGTCTCGATCGATCCGGGAAAGAATATCATCCTCGGAAGATTCCATATCTACGCGGCGCAATGCGACCGTGACTACCTCCGTTTCGGAGAGCCGAATCGCGTCGGCTAAGAATTGTCCGGAAGGAAACTTTCCCGTTCCCAGAAATAAGCGGGAACCGAATGTCCTTCCTCCGATGATTAAGGGATCCTGGAAATTTTTCGCTTCCATTCCAAAATTCTAAACCGCTTCGGTGACCTTGCCGGAGAAATCCCTGGCTTGGTCCAATCTAAGACTGATGATCTTAGAAATCCCAGGCTCCTCGTTCGTGACTCCGAAAATGGAGTTGGCACGATGGATGGTGGACTGGGCGTGAGTGATGACCACGAACTGGGACTTGTCCTTGAACTTATCCAGGATCTGGCAAAAGCGAAGCTTATTTGCCTCGTCCAGAGCCGCATCGATCTCGTCCAGAAAGCAGAAAGGAGAAGGTTTCACCATATAAATCGCGAATAATAGAGCGATTGCAGTTAAGGATTTTTCTCCTCCGGAGAGTAGCCTTAGGTTCTGCACATGCTTGCCGGGAGGTTCCGCCATGATCTCAATGCCCGCGTTCAAACTATCTTCCGCATCCACGAGTTCTAAAAGCGCTCTACCCCCGTTGAATAAGGTGGAGAAGGTTTCCTGGAAATTCTCCCGGATCTTTTCGAAGGTCTCCCGGAAAAGCTTTTCGGATTCCTCGTTGATGTTCTTTAGAATCTCCGCGATATCGTTTTTGGACTTTTCGATATCCTCTTTTTGGGTCCTATGGTGCTCGTAAATTTCCTTAACGTTACGATATTCTTCGATGGAGAGAGGATTGATGGAACCGAGTAGTTGGATCTCGGATTTCAATCGTTTCAGTTTGCTTTCGCTTTCTCCCTTCTCTACTTTCCTGTCCTTGAATTCGTCGGACAATTCCTGTTCGGAGATGGAATAATCGTTATAGAGTTCTTCGGAGAAGGATTCCAATTGCACCTTGAAGACGGAAACGGCCTTTTCTTTTTCGGTGAGAATGGGGAACAGATTCTTATAATCTTCCTGGTTTCTTTGGATCTCGTTTTTGAGTCCTTGGATTTCCTTTACGATATTGCGCAGTGCTTCCTTTTCCGAATCCAAAGCGCGGCTCATTTCCAAGAATTCGTTGTAACGATTCTCGATTTGCTGCTCTAACTCCGCGACTTCCTTTTCGAACTCCGATTTTTTGGAGTTATGATTCTTCTCGGACTCTTGGGCCGTAAGAATTCTTTTTCTGGCTTCTTCTATTCTTTCCGATAGGGACTTGGCTCCCTCCACCTTGGAATTTCGTTCGGAATTCAATTCCAGGATTCGTTTTTCTAAGAATACGATTTTTTCCCGGATACTTTCCACCTCTTCCCTAAGGGTTTCGATGGTGATTCCGGATTCTTTGATGGAGCGGGTATGATTCTCATTTTCCAGAATCAAGTCCTCTATCTCCTGATCCAAGCCTTCCTTCTGAGAAAGGAAGCCGTCCCGATCGAATAGCATGCTTCGGATACTGTCCTCTAAGGAGAAATATTCTCCCAAACGGGCGCGGAAAGGTTCCGTTTGCAGAGATTCGACAAGAACCGAGGCCTGGTTTGCATTTTCCTCGTGATAGGACCCGCTTAAAGTTTTTCGGAGTTCCTCACTCACGGAATGGATACGGTCCGCTTCGGAAAGTAGCACGTCCTTTAAACGATTTCTCTCCTCTTCGGTGGCGAGAGCCTCCTTTTTACGGGACTCCAATTGGCTGATAAGATCGTAGATGACTTCTTTAAGTCTATCCCGGAGTTCCACATGACGTTTGTCGTTGGATTGGATCCGTATTTCTTTTTCCTGGATGGAGGTATTTTCCCCTTCGATCTTTGCCTCTAGAAGAATTTTATTTTTTCTTAATTCTTCTATCCCGACTTCCAGGCTCTTGATTTCTCCCTCTAGATCGATCGCTTCTTTTTCCAGCTTTTCTTTTTCGATCTGCAGGATGCTCTGGGAGGATTCCTCTTTGGAAAGAGTCTCTCGGATCTCGGCGATCCGATCCACATAATCCTGGATAATGCCCTTATTGCTTTCGACCTTGTCTTTTTGGATCTGAGTCTGAGTCAGGTGGTCCAGGAGTTTTTTGTCGATCTCCGCCACCTTCTTCTCTAATTCGGATTTTTGAGAATCCAGGAGCTCGATCCTTCCCGTCTCGGAGGAGATTCTCTCCAAGAGAACACGGTTCTTCTCCTTGATCTCTTTCAGTTCGTTCTCGGAATTGGAATGTTTACGGGTAAGAGTATCGAATTTCAGAAAACGGATCACCTTATCGGTCTCGTCCAATTCCTGCTTCAATCGGAAATATTCCTCCGCTTTTTCCGCTTGCTTCTCCTTGACCTCCATTTCTTTCTTCATGGTATTCATGATGTCTTGGATGCGAAGAAGGTTCTGGTTGGTGTCGGAAAGTTTCTTTAAGGCTTCCTGCCTTTCCATCTTGAAGCGGGAAATTCCGGCGGCTTCTTCGAAGATCAGCCTCCTTTCCTCTGGCTTGGAGTGAAGAATACGATCCACCTTACCTTGCTCCATAATGGAGTAACTGGATTTACCGATACCGGTATCTAGTAGAATCTTTTCGATTTCCTTTCTTTGTACTCTGGAATCGTTGATTAGATATTCGTTATTTCCGTCCGCGTACAATCTGCGGGTCAATTTGATGGTGGGATAATCCATCTTAATGAGTTTGGAAGAATTATCGAAGACCACGCTGACTTCGGCGTAGCCCGCGGGCTTGCGAGCTTCGGAACCGTGGAAGATGACATCATCCATCTTGTCCCCGCGGAGTCCCTTGGCGGATTTTTCTCCGAAGACCCATTTTAATGCGTCGACTATATTCGATTTACCGGAACCATTAGGTCCTACGACTGCGGTAAATCCCGGATCGAGAATGACTTCCGTCTCGTCCGCGAAGGTCTTGAATCCAACAATATTCAGGCTTTTCAGATACATATGGTTTTTTGTGTTTCTATGGGAAATTGATTGCAAGTGACCAGAATCGGGCAGACTCTGGAATGCCTAGGAGTATTATGTCTCACGATCTCCCGGAAAAAACAAGAGAAATATTCGGGAAAAAACCCTACCTCCGTCTATATTTCCAGGAAGCCCCTGCGGATCCTTCCCGCTTTCGCTTAGAGGCGGCAAAGAATCCGAAAGAATTTTTTCTTTCTAGAGACGGACGTGCTTTGGCAAGTTCCGTAGCGCCTTTCACTCAAGCAAAAAGGCAAACCGATTCTGTTTCCATCCAATCCACGGATTTAGTGGCGATACTAGGCCTCGGGAACCCTCATCTCATCCGAGAAGTACATTCCAAATTGGAACCGGGGCAGATCCTACTTCTCATCGACCGGGAAAAAGATCTTCTATTTCCACTTTGGAACGAGTGGCTCGAGCCTGTTATGGAAATTCCGGGAAGGCATTTGTTCTTAGGAGAATCTTCTCTCCCTCTTCTTTGGAATTATATAGAATCCCTACCCGTGGAAAGAGTTTCCGGAATCAGAGTGTTGCGAAATGCCGCAAGCATTTCCACGGACGAAGTATTCTACGCCGAGATAGATATACGTTTGAAAAAGATTCTGTCCTCTAAAATGAGCGATCTACTCACCAAATTCGAATTCGAAAGAATCTGGGTAAAAAATTCCTTAGTGAATACCGCAAATTATCTTTCTTCCTTCAATCCCAGGACGAGAATCGAATCCTTAAAAGGAAAATTCGAAGGGGTTCCTTCTCTTCTCGTTTCGGCGGGACCGAACCTCAGACGACAATGCGAATGGATCCGGTCCGTACAAAATAAAGTTTTCATAATGTCCTGCGACACTTCCCTAAAAGTATTGCTAAAACACGGAATCGTTCCGGACGGAGTCATGACTCTGGACGCCCAAACCCATTCCGTATTCCATTTTTTAGGAGAGGATACCTCCGAAATTCCTCTTTTTGCGGACTTAGTTAGCTCTCCTCCCATATTAAGAAATTTGAAATTTAAATCCGTGGTGCATAGTCTTACCGCAAAGTATCTTGTGGACGCATCCGGAGAATTGAAGCGGGAGGCGACTGCGGGAAGCCGTAGCGCGGAGACATTACTAGGGCCCATCGGGGACGTGCAATCGGGAGGAAGCGTCGCCACGACTGCATTCGATCTTTTGCGGGGATTAGGCTGCAAACCTTGCTTTTTAGTCGGACAGGATCTGGCCTATTCGGGTAGGGAGATCCATTCTACTGGAACCCACCATAACGAGAAATGGCTGACTCTTCTAAACCGTAGGACTAGTTTGGAAAAGATCAACGAAAGTATCGTCCGAAAAAGGGACACCCGATACGTGCCTGCCGTCACAGGATCCGAAGTGCTTACCGATTACGTTCTGGATTTATATCGCCATTGGTTCGAAGAATCCGCTAATTCCTTGGATTTTCCGGTGTATAACGTGAACACCCAAGGCGCAAAAATAGAGAATGTGAAGAATATTGGACCGGAAGAAGCGAGTCGGATTCTATCCGGCTTTCCGGACCATGGCAGCTTTTGGAAAGAATTCCCAGCCTGGACACCTGAAAATCTGCAGGAGACTCTTGTAGGATCTCCTACCAAATTTAAGAAAGAGTTACTGGACACTCTGGATAGAATCCATTCCGAGTTCGCAAAACCTGAGAGAAAAGAGAATAGTTACGCGGATCTTTTGGAACTCTTTAGAAAAGAGCTGGGGAATTGGGAAGACCTACGCTATTTGATTCGAAAAACGGAAGTTTACATTCTTCGACATAAGGACAAATTGGACGAGCCTCGCAAGGTGCAATTATTCTTAGGAGCAATCTTAAAGGAATTTTCCAGCTTGAGAAGAAAACTTCTGGTAGGAGACTAGCTGCCATGGAGATCCCCGGAAAAGAATTCTATAATCGATTGGATATAGATTCCGTCCTGACAGCGGTGGAAGACGCGGGCTTTCCCGTTTCCGGTCATTGTCTGGCACTAAACAGCCTGGAAAATCGCGTTTACGATGTGGGACTGGAAGAAGGCGGACGGATTATCGTAAAATTCTACAGACCGGGACGTTGGACTCTGGACCAAATATTAGAAGAACATGGTTTTCTAAAAGAGTTGGAGGATTCCGAGATCCCCGTAATCGCTCCTTTACAGTTGGAAAACGGGGTCACGGTCCGGGAAACTAAGGGAATCTATTATACCTTATGGCCCTTGCAGAAGGGAAGACTCGTAGAAGAACTTAGCCAAGAGAACCTTCCCATTCTGGGAAGGTTACTAGCCAGAATCCATAATATAGGAGAATCCAAACCGTCCGCGCATCGCTTAAATCTGGATATCCGCAATTTCGGAGAGATTCCCCTCCAATTTCTGAAAGAGAAGGAGTTCCTTCCCAAATTTCTACATTCCAGATACGAAGCCGCAGCGAGAAGAATCTTCCAGACCTATTCCGAAATCTCCTGCAACGTCCCGGTGCATAGGATACACGGAGATTGCCATAAGGGAAACCTTATACTGACCGCAAACGGATTCTGTTTCATAGACTTCGACGATTTCGTGACCGGACCGGCCATCCAGGATCTTTGGATGCTTTTGCCGTTTGGAGACAAAAGAGCGGATTATGAAAGGCAACTTTTTCTGGAAGGATATAGGGAGTTTCGGGAATTCTCTGACTCCTGGTTCGATCTTGTAGAACCTTTAAGAGGGCTAAGATACATTCATTATTCCGCATGGATTGCAAAACGATGGGAGGATCCCTCTTTTCCAAACGCATTCCCTCATTTCGGGACGGACGAGTACTGGGAAAAAGAAACGAACGACCTGGAAAGACTGGCTTACGATCTTCCGGAAACCAGGGAAGAAAAAGAATCCGACACAAGCTTCGCCCGGGAAGAAGAACTTACGAATAAGGACTTTTTCTGGGATATGGAGGACTAAGGTTCTTCGGCGCCACCCGATTCCCCTTAAGTCCGGCTATTCCGAAAAACGTCCCACATAAAAATCGAAGCGGCAGAGGCCACATTCAAAGAATTCACGTTTCCGTCCAAAGGAATGGAAACGATTTCGTCGCATAAGGATTGTAACTTCACGCTCATACCCTTGGCCTCGTTACCGAGTATCATACAAATCGGCCTCTGCAATTTCGTTTCGGAAAGAGAAACAGAACCTTTCGAATCCGTACCGATCACTCGTAAAGAAATCCTGGATTTCTCCTCCGAAAGAAATTTTTGTAGGATCTCGAAGGATTCCAAGGAAACGATCTTCTGATGAAATACGCTACCCAAACTGGATCTTAATACTTTCGGTTCGTAAATATCGATCCCATGACCCATTACGAAAATTGCATCCACTCGGAAAGCGTCAGCCGACCTAAGAAAGGATCCGAAATTTCCCGTATCGCTCGGTCTATCGAATAGAACGTAAAAAGGATTTGCAGGAAGAACCAAATCCTCCAGCGCAAGAGAAGAATGAAACGCGGTGACGACGAGTTCCGAAGGCTCGGATTTATCGCAAAGCTCATTGTACAACTCAGGCGCCATTTCTATGATTTTTGCGTTTTTGTGCGACTCGATCAGGTCCTTGGCCCAATTCGAAATATTCTCCCTATCCTTAACGATGATTCTGGTGATTTTTCGATCGGTTCGTATAAGTTGTTTGATGACCTCGATTCCTTCCACGAAGATTTCATGGGATTGGCTTCTCTTGACGCGATTCTCTTTCAAGGCCTGGATTACCTGAAACTCCGCGTTTTTCTTGGTGATCTTTAAGAAGGGCATATACATTTACGAAAGAGATGAGGGAAAACTAACACCCAGTCCAATATCTTTTCCCCAAAGGTAGTAGCAGGTCTTTTTCGAGTAGAAAGAATTTCATAATAAACGATTCTCCTTGGGAATTTTCATCGCTCAACCAAAGTTCAGGAACACCGTCCCCGTCTATATCGGTCAGACGACTAAAAAAAAGAGCCTTGGTTTCCGAACCTTGATCGAAATGATAAAATATCACCTTCTCGATTCCTTTCTCTATCGACACGATTAGGAATAAGGACTGAACGCCGGGACCGGTCCTATTCTCCAAGGTCACAAAGAGATACGTTTTATTCGGAAGTTTCCAGATAGCCGTATGGCAATGGTCGCTCTCGCATTTCCAAGGACGCAAATCGTCATTTCGTCTTATTTCCTCGATCTTCGAATACGGTCTCAATTCTTCCGCAATTTTGAGAATCCGATCGATGAGTAATTCGTCCTTAATCGAAAATTGCAATTCGCCGGTTATCAGCTTAGGTTGGATGTCGCCTTTATATACGATGTCCTTAAGGCGGATCTCTTCCGGAGGAATTTCCGATTTAGCACGGTATTTATACCCGAACCAACAGCCCAGATTTCCGTCATCCTTTTCGCCCAATCGTCTAGCTTTCGCTATGTCTAAAACGGCATTCCTAGATTCTGAAAAGTATTTGAGCTTCTCCTTGGAGCCTACGGAAAATTGCCTGTATTTTTTCTTTTCCCAATGGCCGAAAGAATAGATCTCCCCTTTTTGGAGGAAAAATTCCAGCGTCAATCCCAGATTCTCCCCCGGATGCGCCGATTCTGAACTTCCATCATCGAAAACTCTTCCCGGAGAATAAATTTCTCCGATTCCTTCGTTTGATTGTAACCTTGCTCCGATCGATTCTCTCCGAATCCAGGATTCTTTTCCGAACTCATCCTGTACTAAAATCCAACCGAAAAGATTTCTACGTGGATCCGTGAAAGATTCTATAATTTTAATTTTTTGATCTTTATGAAAATGGGAAACGACGGGAGCTTTGGGGTCCGGAGTCTCGAAGCCGTTTCCTTCCTTACCGGAATAAAAGGTAGTCAAAGAAGAAAACTGTTTCTTGCGAATTTCTTCGGGGGTTTCCTTTTTGTTAGAACTACAATGGAATATTCCTTGGGAAATTAGAACTAAATAGAACGTCGAAAGAAACATTCGCATCGTAAAGGAACCTCTAATTCAAATTATTCGAAATTCCCGGAGGAAGGACAGAAAAAATAAGATCCCAAAGATAGTCATCCAACGGTCTCGCCAGGAGAGCTATTCGAAGCTTCCACAATAGAACCTTCGCTAGAAGGAATACGAAAATTCCGCAAAAAATAGCGGAACTTTCATCTACCCGCACGATTTTCAGATCCCTTGCACAGGAGACCGTTTAGTAGAAGTCCTTTTTGTCCCTCTTCCGCAAATTTTCGAAACGAAGCATCCGATTTCTCCGGACTTCCGAGTAAGTCCGTCAACCGAAACAGACCTCCATGTCTGCAACCTCCCAAATCGGTTCCTTACATTTACATTCACGACCAGAATCGTCGGTAATTCTCTCGTCTTGTCCGGAAAACAGAGGCAAAGGAAAGGCCTCCCTTGTATCCATCCGTTCCTTGGTAAAAGTAGGTAGCGTATTCTCCCTTCTTCTACTCCGAAACGGTTTTAGCGGAAACGAAGCTATTCGAGATGAAAACGAATAAAATTAGGAAGGAGAGGCGGATAGCATTCTTCGCACGAAGATGCAGATAAAGTCTGCCGGACCATCAGTCAAACCCGTTTTACTCTCCTTAAGAAGCCTAGAAGGTACTACACGGAAACCAAAACAAAGCTCGATTCCAGAAAGATCGTTGCCGAATTCCGGCTTTTTTATTTTTTGAGATTGACTCTCAGTCCTAGAATACAAGATTTGTCACAGTATTGTCAGGAGAAACCAGATGAGCCTAGCCCAATTACTGAGAGACGGAACTTCCGGCTCCCATACCGCCGCAGAAAATTCCGCCTTCATTCGATGCTTCATGAAAGGGGTATTGGAACCCAAAAGTTACGCGAAGCATTTAGAGTCCTTTTATTTCGTATATTCCGCTTTGGAAGAAGAACTCGAGAAAAAGAAAAACGATGCCATCCTTGGAAAAATCTATTTCCCGGAACTGAATAGAAAGAAGCAGATCGAGAAGGATCTGGCGCATTTCTTTTCAGCAGGACATGTTCCAGTGCAAAGTCCCGCAGCTAAAGCGTATGCAGATCGAATCCGGAGTATTGCAAATTCGCAAGCTCCTCTTCTCGTCGCTCATAGTTACGTGCGATATCTGGGAGATCTTTCCGGAGGACAAATACTAAAGAGAGTGGCCGCAAAAGCTTTAGGGATAGAAGGCACTGTGGGTCTGGACTTTTACGAATTTCCTGAGATCACAAGCGCCAAGGACTTCAAAGACAAATATAGAAAAGCTCTAGACGAACTTCCTCTTTCCGATTCCGAAAGGAATGCAATCGTAGAAGAAGCCAATACAGTTTTCGAATTGAACCAAAAGGTCTTTGACGAACTGGAAGATGTACTGGTGTCCTCCATAGGAAAGGATAGATTTGACGAAGTATTAGCGAGCCCCGCTAGGAGCTAAGATTTGTCGAAAAGCTTAGAATTAAGTCGGGAGGTCGGCCCTAAGGATTCGACCTCTTTTCCCTGGATCACACTGACCCTGATTTTTTTGGCCATGCTGCCGGTCACAATGATCGTCCCAGTATATAAAGAAATCGTAAAGGATAGATTCGGCGGAAGCGGTTACGGAGTGGCTTGGTTCCAAAGTTCGGCAATGCTCGGATCCTTTTTATTTTCCCCTTTGGCGGGCTGGATCTCGGATAGACTCGGCGTTAGAAGGACATTGATCGCCGCCTTTTCCTTAGTCGATGCGATTCTTCTCGTATTGCTTCCCTTTATGCCCGACCAAGCCTCCCTTTTCTTCCTTCGATTCTTGGAAGGAGGCGCTCATATTTTCGTGATCGGACTCCTACTGGCATCTATCTCCGATCGAGAAAAGGATCCTGAAAATCGATTTTATAATAAGGGAATTCTCTTCGGGCTTGCCGGGACCTTACTCACATTAGGCGGAGGGATCGGTCAGAGTCTGGGATTTTTAGGGAATTCGAATCCTCTCCTTCCTTTTTTTGTCGGAGGGGGAATATTGGTATTACTCGGAATAGTCTCCTTTTTATTTTTGCGGGATTCTCGCATTTACAAGTCGGAAAAAATATACGCGGAGAATGCGAAGGCTCTTCTCAAATTCTCACCGCTACTTCTCGTTCCCATCCTATTCCATTTCGTAGACCGATTCACAGTGGGATATTTCTTAAGCTCCTTGAACCTTCATCTCAGAGAGGATCTGGGTTTTACTCCCGGAAAAGTAGGGAGTCTATTCGGGACAATGTTTCTACTCATGAGTCTGCTCTCCCTACCGGCAGCCGTACTTTCCAAGCGTTGGAATTCCATCGGTCTAGTTTGGATCGGCTCTTTCATTTACGGAATCGCTCAGGCAAGCACAGGTTTCTTGGAAAGCACGAGCGCACTCACTCTTTCCATGGTAGCCTGCGGAATCGGAGCGGGAATCATGTATGTCCCTGCAATGAGACTCGCTTCTTCCTTATCTCCTCCCAGAATGAATGCGACGACTATGACCGTATTTACCGGGCTCGGCTCCTTCGGATTTCTACTCGGCCCCATTCTATCTATCAGCCTGGAAAACGCTTTGGCAGAAAATATCGGTAAGCCTTACTCAATTGCTTGGACAGGGATTGTATTCGGGGGTCTGGAAATTTTACTCGTTCTACTTACCTTTCCGCTCTTTCGGAAGATCCGCTCTGCGGAAAATTCCTAATTTTGCTTTCTGCCTTTACCTTTTAAGGCAGCAAATCTTGAACTCGTTTAATATAATCAAACAAAGAAGAATAAAACCTGCATCCTTCGCGTAAAAACAAAGACCAAGAAGGATACCGCTTGCTATAGCGATACAATCATCCAATATAGCAGAAATGATCCTACAGGCTTCCTACACGGAAATCCAGCCATTCTTCCAACCGATTCTCTCGGTGGAAGACGGAGGCATATTCGCACACGAAGTATTGGCGAGAAAAAGAAACGGAGATGCTTGGGAATCTGCAGGCCATCTATTCTCCTCAGAATCCGGCCTGTCCGACTCCGAATTAGGCGACCTGGAGGAAAGACTTTGGACCATCGCATTAAAGAAACTGAAAGTTCATCCGGACCAATCCAAGATATTCCTAAACGTATCTCCGAATCGCCTTTACCGAGAGTTGGAGAACGAAAGAATCGATTCATTTCGATTACTCCGTTTAGCCAGAGAACATGGAGTGGATCCCGACAGAATCATATTGGAAGTCACCGAGGAGGAATTTTCGGGTAGTCTCGATTCTCTTCGAATCGCCGTGGATTTACTGAGAGCTTACGGATTTAGGATCGCGTTAGACGATTTAGGCTCGGAAGCTTCCGGTATAGAAAGAGTAGGACTGTTACGTCCCGACTTTCTGAAGATGGATCTACGTCTCATACGAGCCTCCGCCAAGTCTCCTTCCGTTCGAAAAGTGATGGAGCATATAAGAGATTTGGCTTTTTCCTTAGGAGCCTCCGTCCTGTACGAGGGTTTGGAAACACAGGAAGAACTCTATTTCGCCCTGGAAGGCGGAGCGAGATTCCTACAGGGCTTCCTTCTTCTTCGTCCCGGTCCGGAACTGGCAAACGGTAAGGAACCTTCTCTTTCCATTAAGAAAATGGTGAATTTCTTTCATGAGAAAAAGACGGAGCAGATGAGAAGGGAACTTTCCTTCGAGAGGAACATTCGACTCACTCTGAAGGAATTATTGGATCCTTTTCCCGTGCTGAGGATCGCGAATCGGTATCTGATAGATGCCTATACCGTATTTCGAACTTCTCCCGAAATCCATCGCGCTTATATTACCGATTCCAAAGGAACCCAACTTTCCCCTTATTATATGAGAACGGGAGAAGAATCCTTCCGAGAGACCAGTCATGGAATCGGAAAGAATTGGTCTTACCTCCCCTATTTCTATAAGCAATTGCAGGATTCTCTGAGAAGGCCGGAGGACTGGGGGATGAGCGACCGCTACTTCGATCGTGATGCGGTGAAAGACCTGATCGTATTCAGCAGGGAGGTGGAACCAGGCGCCTACGTTTTTTTAGACGTGACCGCACCGAGACTGTACTGAAACCTATAAAAGATGAATGTTTCGGATTCCATTCTCCAAGACATCTACCATGCCTGCCAAAAACAGGAATTCGTTACCATGCGCGATCTGGAATTTCGGACATCCTTCGGAGAGCGTAAACTTCGCCCTTATTTGGAGGACCTGAAGGAAGCGGGGATGGTCCTTGAACATCCGGAAGGATTCCAAATAGCGCCTAAGGGCGATATCTATTACAAATCAAACTGGGGTTAAACGGGAGAATCCGCTCCTTCTACTCCATTCTTCTTAGATCCTCCCCGATTCAGTAAAAATACGGAGAATACTGCAAGACTTCCTCCTATCCAAGTACTCGCTCCGGGAATCTCTCCTAAAAAGATCCAACTCCCGAAAAGAGCCGTTACCGGCACGAGAAAGATAAACGAGCTGGCCGTCCTGGAACCCAAACGGCTGGAAGCGTAAAAATAAACCGTAGTTCCGAAAGTAGTAGATATTACGGAAAGATAAAGTATCTGCAACCAGAAGTCGGTTCCGTTATCCAAGGCTCCCGTCACGTCGTATTGTAATGCGGCGACAAAATCGATCGCGGCTCCCACCGAGAACACGTAAAAACTGTAAACCATGGGAGAGATTTTTTGGCCGGTGCTATGACTATTCATGCTTAGAATAGCCCAGCTAAAGGCGCATAGTAGAAAGAATACGTTTCCGGATTGAAAAAGCTGGGACCAATCTCCTTCCCAAATTTTCAGAAGTACGAGTCCTCCTACGAGTCCGATTCCCAATCCCAGAAATTCCTTCAGAGTGGGAATTTTTCTCTGCAAGGAATGCACGAGTACATAAGTCAGAATCGGATTCATGGTGGTCACAAGAACTCCGCCTGCTCCCGCTAACCCTTGGGATAAACCCAAAAGGAAGAAATGATTGTAAATCGTGTAAAGAATTCCTCCCAAAATCACTTGGAAGTATGCCTTGCGATCCGGAAGTTTGAGAGAATCTTTTCTCCACCAGATAACGGGCAAAAGGGAAAGAGCGGTCGCCAAGAACCTCCAGAAAATGATAACGATGGGATGTTCCATACCTACGATGGACTTCGCGGAAGGCCAGGCAAATCCCCAGCTGATCATAGCGACTACAAGAAGAAGAACGAACTTTGCGGAAGAATCCAAGCTTTTCAGAATCGGGCCTCTAAAACCAGATTTTGCCCGGGCCGACCGGCAGCAAATCGAATTTGGATTTCGCTCGTTTTCCGTGCTTTTTCGTTTCTTCGACTCATATATTATGTTTTAATAATATTTAAGATCGGGGATAAAAAAAGCCCGACCTACTCGGTCGAGCTTTTGCTTTTGCCCTTTTTGGCAAGATTGAAAAAGATAAAAGATTAAACGTTTAGATCGATCAAATAACCTCTACGAGTCATTTGGTCGTCCGTATTTACTCCCACTTTCGCCAGATTTTTAGGTCCGGACACTACGGACTCCATATTGCTGAGAGGGTGTAGACGGTCCGGCATATTGCGGATCGTGAACTCGGATTGGGAAAACTGTCTGGCAGCTCGGTTATTGCTTCCTGCCGCGTTAATTTCTTGTAACATGCTGCGAATTTCCTCTTTTAACAAAATCCTATTCCCTAAGGGAGTTTTGTAAAGCTGGAAATTTCATGCTTTTTCAAGCTTTACTGGGGCTCGCATCGCCGAAATTCATCGCGTCATAATTCTTCTCTTCCAAAAGATAACTTTCGATCCACATATCCCGCCACCAAATGCTGGACCAAATTATAAAAGATAATCGGCAACATCACCGAAGGATGACCCGCCAAACTTAGGGAAGCAAGTACCAATCCGGTCCCGTTATTATTCATCCCTAAACCGAATACGATGGAGGACCGATCGGAATCGCGTGCTTTCACAAATTTGGAAATCGCAAAACCTACGAAGAAAGAAAAAGAACATAATGCTCCTGTAATCAGAAAAATAACGAAAAGAAAATCCCAGTCCGGATTTCGAAAAACCTGAGGCAATACCACGGACGCATTGGAATAATTGAGTACGAGTAAATTTACGAGGTTCGTTTCCTTAATCGGCTTTTTAACCGTTTCCAACGACTTTTCCGGTATTAGGAAATGCAATCCCAAGCCGAGAATCGTAGGCAATAGAACCGAAAGTAATAGGAAAAGACCCGCGCCCTTATCCGCAATCTCATGAAGATTCTCCGAATAATCTCCCGTGGTGATGAAGCCTACGGAGTGCAATCCGATCGGAGTAGTGATCGGACTTAAGATGGTGGAGAAGACCACGAGTCCCAAACTTAAAGCAAGATTTCCGTTGGATTTCTGAGACCATGCGGTAGAGGATGCAGCGATCGGCATGGATGCAATCAAAGCCAATCCTACGAGAATGTTCTGTACCTCGTCGGGATTATGCCAAAAGACCATTAAAATGGAAACCGCGTAGGTAAACAAGATCGGAATGGAAAGGTTTGCGAATAACCCTAAGAATAAGAGTCGCGGCTTTCTCAATAGCCCGATTAATTCGGAGGTTCTAGTTCCGAGTCCCGCATTCAGGAGTAACAGAGATAAAAGAACGAGGGACAGAGAGATCTTGATCCGCCCTCCCAAAAGCGAGAAGGTTCCGAAATCCATGTCTCGGATCCAAATTCCGAACTGAGGCAACACTCCGCCAAGTAGATAGGACAAAATTACAAAGTAAAAAAAGCGCTTATGCAAAAAAGAGAAAAGCGGTTCTAAGCGATCGAACATCTCCGTGGTTAGACCGAAGAAAACGGAAAGTGATCCGAATTAAAGTGCTTCTCCTTCCCATCTAGGATAAGCGATATCCTCTTCGTCTTCCGGTTCCTGGGAGACTACCACGTCCTCGAGTAGAGTGAAGCCTGTCGGCTCCTGTATGAATTCCGGAAAATATTCGAAGAATAATTTGGCGGCTACGATACGTTTAGCGGCAGGATAATGTTGTTTGAACGTATCCGAAAAATCCAACTCGGGGAGTTGGTGAAATTGGATGCGATCCTCGAAATTGATGAAATCCTGTTTGGTAATCCCCATGTCTCGGGAAACGATCTCGTCTTTCAGAAGAATCCAATCCAATTTGAAACGCATCCTATACCCTTGGAATGCGGAAGACCTTTGCATTAGATTTACGATCCGCATCAAAGGATACTCCAGATTGAAATAAGGAGTCAGATAAATCATCAAATAGCGTTGGCTAAATCCTTGCGCCTCCCAAACGATCCGACGGGTTCTGTCTTTTTCCGCATCCTGACGTAGGTCCTCCAACATGGAGTGGAGTTCCGGCGCATTCTTTCGCTCCGTATAGAATTCCTGGACGGTGATCTCGCCGAATTCTCCGTAATACAACCATTTATAAAGATCCTGGATTTCGACCAACGGATGGGCAGCGAGAAAACGATCCAGACTGGCGATCTTTTCTTCTCTAGTTCTATTCTCGTCGATTTCCTTATGGATCATGGTCGGGCCAACGAACAGATCTTAAGAAAAGTACACTTGGAATTCAACCTTAAAATGGACGGCGCTCAAGGGCTTCGACGAAACCTAGGAGAATGAACTGGGCTACTGATCTTTATATTTTTCCTTATCGGAGGCGAATTCTCGCCCTTGGAGAAGACGGATCAAGTTGGTTCTATGAAGAATAAGAATCGCAAAACTTATCCCGCAGATCGTCCAGAACGTGGGAGTATTGTAATCTTTGGACTGCCAGATCGCAAATAGAACATAAGAAATCGGTAAAGCAATCGCTCCTCCGATAGAACCTATGGACACGAAACCGAAAATTCTCTTTAAACTAAGGAATACGATCAGGGTGGCCAAAATAGGAATCGGCGCCAAAACGGAAAATACTCCGAAACTGGTGGCGACTCCCTTACCTCCCTTGAATTTTAAGAAGGGGGAAAACATATGCCCTAACACCGCGGCAACTCCGCAGAGTAAGGCCAAAATCTCCTGAGTATCCGAATAGAAGATACGAATCGCCAAAGGAGGGACTACGCCTTTTACGATATCGAGTAGCAGAACGGGCAGTCCTACCTTCCAGCCTAGGATTCGGCTCACATTGGTGGCGCCTATATTGCCGCTTCCTTTTTTACGGATATCCAGACCGTATTTCTTGGCGATCAAAAATCCGAAAGGCACGGATCCGACCAGAAAGGAAGCTCCAATATATGATAAAAACGTAAGGCTCATTTTCGATCCGATCTAAGTTCCAAACGGATGGGAATTCCCTGGAGATTGTATTTTTCCGTCAGCTTCTTCTTTAAGAAGCTCAATAGATTGGATTTAAAATAATCCACATGATTTACGAATAGAATCAAATGAAAGGGAGAGACCGATACTTGGGTGCAATATAGCATCTTAGGAGGTCGATTCGCGGAGAAGGACCGCCCCGCTTCCGTCATCCAGGTTCGAAGAGATTGATTCAATTCGGACGTGGAAATTTTCCGTTTGGCTCTTCCCGCCAGATCCAAGGTCATCTCCATGAGCTTGTGGATACGTTGCTTTTCTTTGGCGCTCAATGTGATGATCTGTATTTCTCTCAAAAGAGGAAAGCGAGAATACAATCTGTCCTTATATTCGTTGAAAGACTTGGAATCCTTGTCCTGGACGGTATCCCATTTATTGACGGCAAGTAGGAAAGGTTTTCCTTCTTCTTGTAAGAGGGAGACGATTTTCTTGTCGAATTCTCCGAAACCTTTGAGTGCATCCAATAGATGAATGACCACATCCGAGGATTCGATGGTCCTTTTCGTTCTTTGGTAAGAGTAAAACTCAAGTGCTTCCGCTTTATCGGATTTCTTGCGAATCCCGGCTGTATCGACGATGCGTATTTTTTTTCCTTCGAAAGTAACTGAAGCGTCCACGGAATCCCGGGTAGTCCCGGCCACATCGCTTACCACGGCTCTTTCGAATCCGCAAAGAGCGTTCAATAGACTGGATTTTCCGGAGTTAGGTTTACCTACGATCGCTAAATTAAAATCCTCTTCCGGAGTCGTTTCGGTCGTCTCCTCTTCGCTGATTCTTCTTTTTGCATTAGGTAAAAGGAATGCGATTTTTTCGAGAAGAAGAGGAAGATTTCTCCTACCCATAGCGGATATTGGAAGAATTTCGGAAAGGCCCATACGATAGAAGGAATCCAAATCCTCCTCATCTTCGGGATGATCCACTTTATTCACGCAGAAAAGCACAGGAATGGAATTCAACTCCGGATCTTTTCGGAATTGTTCTATGAGCTTGGAATCGTATGCGGTTACTTCTCTCAGATCCAAAAGGAAAACGACTAGGTCGGATTTTGATAATTGTCGAAACGCGTTTTCAAGTACGGCCTCTTCGAGAGCTTCGGGTCTTTCTATATCTAGACCGGGAGTATCGCATAGAAAGAAATCCAATCCTTTCTCGGGATGCAATACTCTTGCCTGGAGAACGTCTCGAGTGACTCCGGGATAATCTTCCGTGATCGCCAATTTCTTTTTTAAAAGGGCGTTGAATAGAGTGGATTTACCCACGTTTTGTCTACCGACGATACTTACGACGGGTGTATGTTTTTTCTTAGAGGACATTAGGAGAAATTTTTGGCCTTCATGGCTCTTGCGATTTCCATTTTTGCGTCGCTTTTCTTGAGATCTTCCCGCTTATCGTAAAGCTTTTTAGGCTTAGCGACCGCGAGTTCCACCTTGGCCCAGCGGTTGTCTTTGAAATAGACTTTCGTAGCGACGAGTACGAGTCCCTTCTCCTTAACCTGTTTTTCCAGCTTCTCGATCTCTTTTCTTTTTAGGAGAAGTTTGCGGGGGCGGATCTCCGGATGATTCGCATAACCGCCGTTCTTATAGGGAGTGATGGAAAAACCGTCCAGAAAGACTTCTCCATTCTTGATCTTAGCGAACGCGTCGGTAAGATTCGCTTTTTTTTCTCGGAGACTTTTGACTTCCGATCCGGTCAATACGATACCCGCTTCGATGAACTGAATCAGCTCGAAGTTGAATCTGGCTTTTTTGTTTACCAGAGGCTGGGGTAATCCCGAATCTTTTTCCTTCTTCTTTCCCATCTTTAAGTCGTAGACGGTCTCTCACCGTCCGCCGCTTAATTTCGGGAAGAATGGTGGGTCAAAATCAAACGTCCCAGTTCCGCTCCGATTAAGTTCGGCATATTGTAAAAATTTTCGGACGTGATCTGAATCGAATCCGGGAAAAGGTGCTCTGCTATATATCTGCGACCCAATCCCACGCCCAAAAACACGTAGTTCTTATTCGAATGCTTTAGAATTTCCGCCCTCAGGCGTCTGTTATCCCGGGACTGGATCTCCTGCTCGATCTCCGCCTTACCTCTCTGGCCCCGAAAATCGGAAATCATGACCAGTATTTTAGTCTGGGCATCCGGGGAAAAGTAGGATTCTATCTGTTCCAACAATTGGTATTCTTCTATGGAATCTCCCTGCCAATCGGAACGAAGCGAATCGAACATCTCTTCTTCTTTCTTCTCGTCGAAATATTCGTCCATTCTCTTAACCTGGACCAGATCTATCCTGTCCTTACGGTTCATTCTATCCGAATAAGCGGTAACGGAGAAGTTCACGTCGTGTTCGTCCAGAATATGGGCGGAGGATAGCATGGCGGAAAGTGTCGCCACGGAGTATTCGAAGTTGAAGATACGACGGGATTTGGAAACTAGGAAAGCGACCTCGACTCCCTTCAGCTTCTCCTCGTCCTTATCAATGATAGTCTTATCGAATACCTTGGAGTCCCCCTTTCCGGAGAGAAAGGAGATATACTTGCGAGTGTCGATCCGACTTCCCTCGCTTTTATAGATACGGTTGATGTCTATCTCCGGATCGAATAGTCTTTCCAGATTGAGTTGGACTTCCTCCAAACTTCTACCGAAGACTTCTTTGAATTCCTTGATACTCGTCTGGATGGTATATTCCCAAAGGATCCTACGTTTCGCAAGAAAGGCCTTGTATAATTCTTCCGTGCGGTAGCCCCAGGCTCCTCCTCCGCCCGCGGGTTCTCCTTGTCCCATATTGCCCCGGGTCTCCTGACCATACCATGCATCGGGACCTTCTTTCCTTTGGCCTCCCGTTTCCGGAGTATTGATCTCTAAACCTTCCCGGAGTTCTCTTCCCGAGTTTTTCAACTCCGCTTTTCCTGTGAGGGGTTCCCTTTTATGGAGTTCCGGATCCCACCAACGTTTCTTTTCGATTTCGGTGGAGGGAGTCAGAGTTTTTTTTTTCTTTTCCTCCAGCTCCTGGAAGAATTCCGAAACGATCTCGATTCCCGATAAAGAAAATTCTAATATTCTTTCCAGTTCCTTCCGTTCTCCCGGATCGGATACCTGGTTGGTGTATGCGATCTTACCGCCTCGGAAGGCGATCTCGCGGATCCCTTCCTTTCCGCTCTTCTCGTCGGCATACTTGACGATATGATCCTTCCATTGTAGAAGATTGGAGAGTCCGAAAGTATAAGGCATTAGGTTTGCGGATCCTATCGTTCTCTTCTTGGACAGGTCCTTGATCTTGGTATGAAACTCGGCCATTTTGGAGACGAGGTCCCCTTCCGGAAGATAGAAGTTTAGAATTTCCTTAAGAGTTTCCGAATCTTCCAATTCCGGAAATAATATGGAAGTGAAACGGTTCCTAAACGCTCTGGAAATCGTAGGAGTGGATTTAGTCTTACGGAAGAGTTTCAATGCGAAGATTCTGGATTCCTTCTGCAGTGCGAGAGGAGCATCTTCGGAACTTTCCGGAGGAAGCACAAGTGCACGGGCGTCGTCCGTAAGCATATTCATCTTTTCCACGAGTTCCGCACCTGCAGCCTCGAGATTTGCGATGAGAATATTCCCTCCCTCTCTGATCCCCTTAGTCAAGGGTCCGTCCACCCATCCCACTTTGGAACCGTCGATCGGCTTCAGGGCTCCAATGATATCAGCGGTATGGATCCCCTTACACAGGTTTACGGATTCCAAAGGCACTCCCGAAATTTCAGTAAAGAGGGGAAGCACGAATTGAGGATCCTGTTCCTCAGAATATTCGATTAGAATATTCTCCCGGAAAGCTACGGCGGTATATACTTTCTCCGCGAATTCACGTAGTTTTAAAGGTAAAGGCACGGATGAAAGGATTTGTTTGGCCTTGGACTCGTCCGAGACCGCGATTTCCTTATCGTTGCAGAATAAGGATCCTTTATGAATTTCGAATTTAGGCTCCGGAAGTTTGGGAGGAATCTTCAGCCCGGTTTCCTTCAGGATGGCGTCCGTCTGTATCCTACGATCTTCTTCCTTCCGGAATGGTTCCGCGTAAAAATTCCATAATTCCCGGTAAAGAAGTTCCGGAGTATCCGTCTTCAGGCTTAGGATACGATTGCAAAGTTTCTTTAAATTACGGATATTGAAATGGTATTTTTCCAGGTCGCCTTTTCCCAGAGCGCCCGCGACCACTTTGGATTCCGTATCCAGGGAAAGACGGATGCAGGATTTCAGAAGATCCTGGCCCATAGCAGGATACAATTTTCCTAAAATATAAAGTATTTCGTCCGGAGTATGCGGATCTATGAATACGGTTGCGTAATAGCGGGTGATGTCGAATGGAAGAGGCTTCCTTCCCTCGAAGCCTTCCGATGGATTTTGGGTTCCTATGAAACTGAAACCGTCGACGGCCTGGATCCTGGACCCGTCCCCTTCTATCAATTCCAGATAATTGGATTCGTAAACTGTGGAGAATCTTTTGATGATATGGGGGGGACAGAGGTTCATCTCGTCCGCCACAAAACTCGCGCCGCTCCTGACCGCGGAAGTCAGAGGTCCGTCGGCCCAGGCAAAACCCTTTCCGTCCAAAAGCAGTCTGTAGGAGCCGATCAAATCCTCAGGCAGAGTATCCTCATTGAAACTAAATCTGGCGGTGGGATGATTTCGTTTAAAGTTAATATAATAAATGAGAGCGTTTTTTCCCACGCCCGCGTCCCCCACGAGTAGAACAGGACGGTTTTCGAGGAGCGGATAGAGAATATTCTGCAGATTGCGAACGGTGGAGTCCGTCTCCACCAGATCGGAACCCAGGGATCCGGAGTTATTTCCTAGTTTGGATTTTGGGACTTTGATTCCGGCGATTTGTACGGTTTCCATGACCCCAAGATCCGAAATGGAGAAGCGGGAGGCAATCCCAATTCCTTCTCTTAGTTCGCCTATTGGTTGGGAGCTCCAACCGTTCCGGTGAGACAGAATTTTTTTAGTTCCTACAAAGAATAAAAAGACTCACCGGTTTTTTCCCGAGCTCGGAAAATTTCCGTTTGTTGTCCAAACCGCCTATCGGTTAGCGTACTTTTATGAGCCAGAGTACCCTCGACTACGTTCTCGCGCAAAGAATCCAAGGATTGGACTCCTCCGCGATCCGTAAAGCTTTCGAACTTGCGGGAACCTTAAAGGACCCCATCAATCTTTCCATAGGACAGCCTCACTTTCCCTGTCCCCAAAATATCATAGAGTCGGGAGTCAAGGCCCTAAAGGACGGTAAGACAGCCTACACTCTGACTGCGGGCATTCCGGAACTGAAAGAGGCTTTGGCTAGAAAATACAAGGACGAGAACGCGATTCCTTACGCGAATCCGGATAGAATACTAGTCACCTCGGGGATTAGCTCCGCTTTTTTACTTTTATTTAATGCACTTCTGGACCAAGGCGATGAGTGTCTTGTGGTCACTCCCCACTTTCTGATGTATCCGGCTTACATCAAGATCTACGGGGGAAAGATGCATACTGTCTCCGAAGATTTCCAACCGGAAGATCTGGCCGCCTTCCAAAACAAGAAACTGAAGATTATCATATTCTCCACTCCTTCCAATCCTACGGGAACGGTCTTAAACCGAAATCAATTGGCGGCTCTCGCGGATTTGGCGGAAAAAACGGGCGCCTATCTCATCTCCGACGAGATCTACGAAAAATTCGATTACGATAAGGAATTCCTATCCGTAGGATCCTTTTACGAGAGGGCGATCACTCTTTCCGGATTTTCCAAGACCTATAGTATGACCGGACTCCGACTGGCATCCATTTTGGCTCCGGCTCCCATCATCAAGGCTCTTACCACTCTGCAACAATACACTCTAGTTTGCGCTCCTTCCGTTACCCAATGGATGGGGATCGAGGCGCTCAAGACGGATATGCAGCCTTATATAGATGATTATAAGGAAAAACGGGACTATGTTTACGAAAATCTAAAGGACCATTACGGGATCAAGAAAAGCGGAGGAGCCTTCTATTTCTTCCTAAAGATCAAAGAGAAAGACGAGGACTTTATCGTTCGTGCGGTCAAAGAAAAAGGCCTGATTCTCGTTCCGGGTTATATATTCGTGGATTCCAAGGAATACATACGTATCAGCTTCGCATCCGAATGGGAGAATCTGAAACGGGGAATCCAAGCCTTGAAGGAACTCGCGTAAGAGCGGAAAATCGCTTTGACCGAATTTTACTCCGAGTTTCCCGGTCTGGTATTCGTTCTCTGGATCGGAGGTTTTTTCATAGCTTCCGCATTCGGTAGCTTCTACTCCACTATGGCGTATAGAATATTACGCTTCTATTATGGAAGAGAAAGAAAGATCGGATCCGGGCTATTTCGCTTCCGCAAAATCCTTTTGGAACCTTCTTCCTGCGAATCCTGCGGCAAAAAATTAAGTCCCTCGGAGCTGGTTCCCATATTCGGTTACTGGATTTCCGGAAAAAAATGCGAGAATTGCGGTTCCTCTATCAGTCCTTTATATTCTTTGACGGAAGCAGGATTCGGATTCTTGTTCGTAATCTCCTTTTATTTAAGCTCTAATTTCTACGCATCGCTCGTTTTCGTTATATTCTGCGGCCATCTACTTATAGCGGGAACGACCGATGCGCGTAAATTCTCATTGGATTACGAAAATCTACCCTTCATTCTATTCTTCGGAGGATTGCTGAATTATCTTCTATTCGGATCCCTTCCCGAAAAATCGGATTGGATCGTGTTCGCCTGTTTTCTTGCGATTTTCTTCATTGTTCATTTCGTTTTTCCTAGCGGCATGGGATTTGCCGACGCGATATTCGCGCCTTCCTTCGCGTTTCTTTGCGGTCACCCTTGGTGGATCTTTTTCATCAATGCGGCGTACGCGCTTGCAGTCTCCGTAACCGTCGTCACTCGAAAAAAAGGACAAAGCCTAAGAGGAGTTCCTATACCCATGGGAGTCTATTTCTCCATCGCACTCGCTTTGACATTTCTCGTAAAGATGGCTTCAAATTCGGGTTTACTTCCCTCCCTTTTTCCATCCATCCTCTAATCGTATGCAAAAATCCATCGCGGATATCAGAAACGATTATCATAAGGCCAGTCTAGACGAGAAAGAAATAGGAGCGTCCCCTCTCGATTTCTTCAAGACCTGGTTCGATCAAGCATTGCACTCCGAAGTCAAGGAACCGAACGCGATGACTCTCGCCACCGTCACCGAAGGCGGAGGTGCCGACGCAAGGATCGTACTCTTAAAAGGGATAGAGGACGGAGGCTTCCAATTCTATACCAATTATTCCAGCCGCAAAGGAAAGGAATTAGAAAAGAATCCGAACGCATGCCTCGTATTCTTCTGGCAGGAATTGGAAAGGCAGGTTCGAATCCGAGGCAAAGTGTCGTTTCTTTCCCGCGCACAATCCGAGTCGTATTTCCATTCTCGTCCTTTCGATAGCCAAATAGGAGCCTTGGCGTCCTCTCAAAGTGCGGAAGTAATCGATCGAGCATCCTTGGAAAAGATCTTCGAAGAATTGAAAGAAAAATATGCTGGTAAAACCGTTCCTATGCCGCCGACCTGGGGAGGATATGTATTGCATCCTTCCGAAATAGAATTTTGGCAGGGAAGATCGAGCCGCCTACACGATCGGATTCTTTTCCGATTAGAAGGCGACTCTTGGAAGAAAACTAGACTGCAGCCTTAGTTCAGACCGAGTAAATGTCCCATTCTCATCTTCTTAGTGAAGAGATAATGGTGGTTGTTTCCTGTGGGTTTGATTTCTATCGGAATACGATCCGTGACTTCTAAACCGTAACCTTCGAGTCCTACGATCTTGCGGGGATTATTCGTGAGAAGTCTCATCTTCTCCACTCCTATGTCCTTTAAGATCTGGGCGCCTACTCCGTATTCGCGTAGATCGGGAGCGAACCCTAATTTCTCGTTGGCCTCCACGGTGTCCATACCCTGGTCTTGCATATTATAAGCCTTGAGCTTGTTAATAAGACCGATGCCTCTTCCTTCCTGTCTCATATAGAGAAGGATTCCCTTCCCTTCCTGAGCGATCATGGAAAGAGCGGAATGGAGTTGCGGTCCGCAATCGCAACGACCGCTTCCGAAGATATCTCCCGTAAAACATTCGGAGTGTACTCGAACCATTACCGGTTCGTTCTTATCGATATCTCCCTTGATAAGGGCCACATGCACCTTATCATCGATGAGTGTGGAATACGCTCTTACGATAAAATCCCCGTATTCGGTAGGAAGTTTAGTTTCCACTTCCAGACGAATTAGATTCTCTTTCTTCCTTCTGTAACGGATCAGATCCTCTATCGTGTAGATATTCAGTCCGTGCTTTTGTGCGAATTTTTCCAAATCAGGAAGACGAGCCATACTACCGTCGTCGTTCATAATTTCGCAGATCACTGCGGCAGGATACAATCCCGCTAGTTTTGACAGATCCACGGAAGCTTCCGTGTGTCCCGCTCTGCGGAGTACTCCTCCGGAAACGGCTTGCAGAGGAAATAAATGCCCCGGCTTCATCAAATCCTGAGGAGTCGTATTGGGATCTATCAGTACCTGAATGGTCTTGGCTCTGTCCTGAGCCGAAATCCCCGTAGTAGTTCCTTCTTTCGCGTCCACCGAAACGGTGAATGCGGTTCCGTGTTTGTCTCCCAAACTTAAGTCATCCACCATACGATTCAGACCTAACTGGCGCAAACGGTCTCCTTCCATAGGAAAGCAGATCAAGCCTCTTCCGAAAGTGGCCATGAAATTCACTTTGTCTTTATCCGTGAATTGGGCCGCACATACGAGATCCCCTTCGTTTTCCCGGTCCTCCGAGTCCACGAGAATGATCATCTTCCCCGATTTTATGTCTTCGATTGCCTGTTCAATGGAGCCGATCATGATTCCACCTCATTTCTTGGACTGGTTTTTTGCCATTCATAAATCCGTAAAATCCGGAAAAGTATATCAATAGTTGGGTTTCCGAACCGAGGAAGGTTCGGTTCGTAGGAAGAAGTCCGTCGTATTCTTCTTACTTTAAGAGAATTTGGAGATCTGCTCCAGATACCTAGCGATCAGATCCACTTCCAAATTCACTTTGGCACCGACCGACCAAGCTTCCGCGGCATTTGTGACCTCTAGGGTCTCGGGGATAAGCACGAGTTCGAATTCTCCCGGCCTGGAATCCACGATCGTAAGAGAAATCCCGTCCACGGTAACGCTTCCTCTGACTGCGAAATATTTGGTAAAGGAAGGATCGTGAGATACTATAAACCTTCTTACCTTTCCCGCATCCTTATCTTCCACAAGCGAGATGGTTCCCGTCAGATCCACATGACCTGTAACGAAATGTCCCCCCATTCTGGTATGAGGTTGCACGGACCTTTCCAGATTGATCCTCACGCCTTCATGGAAATCTCCGAAGTTCGTTAGTTCTAGAGTTTTGTAGGAAGAATAGAATTCGAATCGGTTTCCTTTTTCGGAAAAGGAAGTCACCGTATGGCAAGCACCGTTCACCGAAATGGAGTCACCGTTTTTTAGATCCGGGTCCTTCCAAATCGTGGAGACTCGGAAAATTTTTCCGTCTCCCGTATCCTGTACGGATTCGATTTTACCGGTAGTCTCTATGAGTCCTGTGAACATGCTCTCCAAACCTCCCATTCGTCCGAACCTATCCTAGCCTTCCATTCCATGGAAAAATTCCCTTTCCATTCGGGCAAGATTCCTTTCGAAAAAGAGACGGATTCGGATCGAACCTTTAGGATCCCCTCTTCAGGAGAAAGTCGGGGCGAAAAATTTCGATAGAGAAAATTTCCTCCTTCTATCAGTGCAAGGTTCACTCCCCAGTCTCCCAGCCTTTTGGAAACCGAATCGAAAACCGAGGAACTCGAATACCTTTCCACTCTGGAATCGGAAAGCTCCGATAGAAGTCCCAGCATACGAGAAGAATACTCCGTATTCTCCTCTATAAAAAATGCGACTCGAGACAACGAATACTCTCGGTTGAGTCTCTTTTGCTTTTCTAGAAAATCCGAAGGAATTTTATCCTCGGTGGAAAGAAAGAATACGCGCAAAGGCTGGTAAGCGAATACGTTTTCCTCATGGATCCGAAGAATCTCGGAATCCTTTGCAAATTTCGGTAACAGGGAAACCAAGCCCGGAAAACCGGAAAGATTCCCTTCCATTAAGAATTCCGAATATTCTACCGGGACCGGTTTCTCTTTGGACGGCCTAAAATCCAAACCGGGCAGATCGATCTGGACCGTTTTGGGCCCGACCAAAATCGCGTCCACCTTGGCTCGAAGTAAGGAAAGATAAGAGTCCGATTCGGGAGAGGATATCTTCTCTCTCTCCCCTTCTCCTGAACTAAAAAAACCTTCCCGACTCAAGGAACCCTTTATCAGAAAAGCAGGACGTTCCTTTCCGATCCGACTCATAAATCCGAATAGAAAAACCGAGGCGATCTCTTCCAGCTCCGGAAGGGAAATCACTTGAATACCCGCGTCCGCTAGTTTCGCCAGACCCGAGTTGCTTTTTACCAGAGGATTCGGATCCTTCCATCCGTAATAAAGAGCCTCCGGCTTTTCCTCCAGAATCAGATCCACGCAAGGAGGAGTCTTACCGAAATGAGAACAGGGTTCGAGAGTCACATACACATAATGCGGGGGTAGATTTCCGTTCGGAATCCTCTCGCGGAGAATGCGGTACGCTTCTCTTTCCGCGTGATTTCCTCCCGTTTGTCTTGTGGATCCGGAGCTAAGAATCTCTCCCGTGCGAGCATCCTGTATGACGCAGGCGACGGGAGGATTTGGAGAAGAATATCCTAAGGAGATAAAGGAAAGACGATACAATTCCTCCCGAATAGATTTCGGGAGGAGAGGACTCAAGACTTACGAATCCTATGGGATATATGGTCGTAGATATCCACCAAAGGAGCAGCGATAAATACGGAGGAGAAGGTTCCGAGTATGATCCCGAAAGTGAGAACATATGCGAAATCGTATAATTCCACAGCACCGCCTATAATAATCGCCACCACGGAAATCAAAGTCGCAAGAGAAGTATTGAAGGTTCTCGTCAGGGTTTGGTTGATCGAGAGATTGATTACTTGCGAGAACGTATCCCTAAGATTTCCGGCATTTTCACGGATCCTATCGAAGACCACGATGGTATCGTTGATGGAATATCCGAGAAGAGTCAAGAGCGCAGCGATAATCGGAACGCTAGGCTTGATCTGAAAGAAACCGATGAAAGCGATCGTGACCACCAAGTCATGCATAAGAGCCAGGATAGCGCTTAATGCGAACTTGAATTGGAAACGGAAGCTTAAGTAAAGCATGATAAAAAAGAGAGTCATGGCGAGAAGACTCACTCCTGTGGAAGTCAACTCCGCTCCTACGACAGAACCCACTTGGTTCGCGGAAAGAACCGCCTTGGAATCCAGCTTGAAGTCCTCCTGTAAGAGTCCGATCAACGCGTCGATCGCAGAAGTCTGTTTAGCCGTTACGTTATCTTTACCTTTCCTTTCCAGGTATAGTTGCTTGATTCGGTCCACGGATCCCAGACCGATATCGATCTGAAAATGGTTCTTGTCCTTATCCATGAGAACTAAGACGGCTTCCAGATTCTTAGAGGAGAAATAGTCTTCTATATCCTTTCTTTCCACGGTTTTGGGAAATTCCACGACTGCTCTAAGCCCCCCATCGAAATCCAAGGATGTGGCGAACCCGCCGTATTTTCCGAAAGTGACACCGAACCCGATTAGGATGAGCAATGCGGAAAAACTGATGGAGATGTATTTATATTTTATAAAATCAAACATTCTTGGACTCCAATTTTTTGAATCCGATCTGGAGTTTGCGAACTCCGAATTTATTCACAAGAATATCCATGATCATACGGCTTAAGAATAGGGAGGTGAACAAAGAGGTCACGATACCCCAGCAAAGAGTGATCGCGAATCCCTTAATGGGTCCGTTTCCTAATTTGATCATTAAAATTCCGGAAATCAAAGTAGTGACGTTACTGTCCATAATCGTCCAGAAGGCATTTTCAAAACCTTGGGAGACTGCAGCGGCCACATGTTTACCGGCGGCTAATTCTTCTTTGATCCTTTCATAAATGATCACGTTGGCATCCACCGCCATACCGACGGTCAGAATGATCCCCGCAAATCCTGGAAGGGTAAGAGTGAAGCCCATGAAGGAGAGTAACGCCATTAGAACGATGATATTCACGAAGAGAGCGAGATCCGCCACGAGCCCCGCCAATCGGTAAACCATCAACATGAATACGATGACCAAAGCGAATCCTAAGAGAACCGCTTTCAATCCCACTTCAATGGATTCGATCCCCAGGGTAGGCCCGATAAATCTGGTCTCCAACTCCACGAGTGGAATCGGAAGGGCTCCTTCGCTGATCACATTGGCCAGATCCGTAGCGTCTTTTTGGGAGAATTCTCCGTCGATCTGAGCGTTACCGCCAGCGATAGGCGCACGAATCACCGGATCGGATATGACCTTGTCTCCCCAAACGATGGCGAGCTGTCTGCCCACGTTCTTGGAAGTGATATCGAAAAATTTCTCGGCCCCTTGGGAGGTTAAGGAGAAGGAAACGTAGTAGGAAAGACGATTTTGATCGTAATTTTCCCGAGCGTTTCTCATATCCTTTCCGTCCAGAGAGATGGCTCTCTCCAATACGACGAATTCTCTAGGAACCATAGGTGCCTTAGGATTCGCGGAGCGGGACCATCTTACGAAAAGTTTATATTTATCCGGGATATTATACTTTTTCTCCATAGACGCCAGAAATTTGTCCTGCTCGTCTTTGCCCAATTTCTGTTTTACTATGTTCTGGAATTTTACGATCTCGGTCTCGTCCCTCTTGTTCTCGGACATGAGTTTGGCCTCTTCCGTATCGATCGCAGATTGATACTGGCCTCTTAGATTCGGATTATTGGGATCGCGACCCGGCTCTCTCAATCTATACTCGACGGTTTCGGTATTACGAATGATGTCCAGAATCTGGGTGGTGTTGCTTACCCCGGGAAGGGAGACCTCGATGGAGTCTTGGTCCTTCTGAATTCTTACCTGAGGCTCGGTCAGGTTTTGGTTGGTAAGACGGTTATCGATGATGAGTTTTGCTTTTTCCAGCTCTGCCAATTTACGGCTAGGAGTCAGCTCGAAGTATCCTTCGATTTCCTTCAGCTTATCAGTGGCCTCTTTTCTTTCCTTTTCGGAAAGAGCGGGATCGTTCTTTCTCTTGGTCTGCTCTTCGATTTCTTTGGTATAGCTGTCCTTAAGCTTGGAGGTATAATCCTCGAAGTCCCCTTTTAGGACGACCCTCATACCACCCTGCAAGTCGAGTCCTAGTTTGATGGTAAGCTGGTGTCCTCCGAGTAGAGTATCCTCTACCCAAGTAAGGCGAAGCTTGTTTTTAGGTTCTAAGATCAGGTCCTCGTTTTCTTGGGAGATCTGGTTGATCTTGGCGGAAGTGATAAATCTTCCCTTAACCAGATAGAAGTCTCCTTCCGGCAAAGTATCCGGACTCGGCTCTATCGTCCAATCACCCTTAGGATTATAATCCTTCTTCCAACGTTCTGCGAAATTCTCCAGAGCCTTTTTACGGGCTTCCTCCGGAATTTCCTTAATTTCCTTTTTGACGGCAAGTTCCAGTTCCCGGACCGCAAAATTGGGGTAAAGCAGCGTTAATGAGGCCGCCACTACCGCTATGGGAACGATAATCCATTGGACCGATTTCAAATTTCAGCTCCTAGTCTCTTCTCACTTTATTGATTGTCACAGGAGAACGCTTGGTGGTTCTTCTGCCCGCGGTTCTAATTTGATACAACGCGAATGCGACAACTATAGTTAAGATAATTATACCTTTCTTATATTCCGAAAAGAACCCAAGTATGACACCCTGATCCTTCTGTTCCGCCGCTTTTCTTTTCTCTTCTTCCTTTTTTTTGTCCTGACCGATCTTCAGGATCTCTCCCAGTTTTTCCCGTATGGAATGGTCTTCCTGGGGAGCAGCGGTCGCGCTAGCGTCGTAACCCGGTAGATGATTAGGGGTCAGGCGAGTCTCTTCGTTCAACCAATACGGCTTCTGGGGCTCTCCCGTAGAATCGGTATTCGCAGAAAGGTCTCTGGCACTCGTCTTTTCTAAGGCCTTTTCCGAGCCGCTCGGGTCTCCGGAATTCTTGCCCTGATCGGGATCCTCGGGAGGAATATCGGTTTCGATCTTCTTCTTGGGTTCTCCGTCTTTGGGCGCGAGTTCCTCTTTCTTGGCTTCGATTCCTTTCTTCTTCTTAGCGCCTTTTTTCCCTTTTTTCTTTTTAACGGTCTTGGCGTTCGTCCCCTGCTTGGAGGCGGTGGAACTTTTTTTAGGTTCGGAAACCTTGTCTAAGAAGTCAATTTCTTCCCCGTCCTGACTGAAAAGCGAGAAGGTCAGGGCAAAGGATATGAGAAGGCATAGGATCTTTTTCATACGTACACCGGTTTACTATACCTATCGGAAGAAGCGGGAATTTTACCCCTCTTTCTCTTTGTCTTTCTTCTTTAAAATGGTACTAGTACTAAAGGATACATTGGTATCTTTTGCGATAGCCAAAACGACGGTCTCGTTATTGTCCTTAAATTCCACGACTTTGCCGTGGATTCCGGAAGAGGTGATCACCACGTCCCCTTTTTGTAGGGACTCGATCATTGCTTTTCTCTTCTTCTCTTCGTTTCTTTGAGGACGAATCACGATAAAATACATGATGATCAACATCACTGGGATCATCGTGTAAATGTTTAAGAATCCGTTTTGAGCGGGTGCCGCTTGGCCTGCTGCTTGAGCTATAAGTAAAAATGTATTCGAGAACATGATTGAAAACCGAGTCTGATTCCTTTGATTAGGTCTATTTTTGAGACCAGTATTTTAGCTTCCTATACTTTGGTAATTAAATTTTGGAAGAATGCTCCCGTTTTTCCGGAAGTCAATTGATCCAAAGCGGTTTTGTAACCTTCCGATATGGAGGAAGCCCTTCCCATGACGAATAGTCCGGCTCCCGCGTTCAAGGCGACCGCATGGGTTCCTGCGGTTTTTTCTCCCGCTAGAATGCGTCTAGCCAGAACTTCCGCCTGATCCGGTCCCGAAGTGAAGACTTCGGAAGGCTCCAATTTTTCCAATCCCAACTCTTTGGGATCGAAATCCTTCCTGGAGATTACTCCGTCTTCCAGAAAAGTATAATCCGTTTTATCGAAGACGGAGAATTCGTCGAAACCGTCCCGAGAATGGCAGACGAGAGCCCTTTTTAGCCCAAGTCCCTGTAAAACTCGGATAAACGTTTCCATCAACTCCGGTTCGTATACCCCGATGATTTGGTATTGAGGGGAGAAGGGATTACTCAAAGGTCCGATCATATTGAACAGAGTCCTAAAGCCCAATTCTTTACGAACCGGTCCCGCGAATCTCATGGAAGGATGCCACATGGGAGCAAACAAGAAGGTGAATCCGCTGGTGACCAGATGAGACTCCACTTCTTCCTGGGTCTTTTCGGTATTATAACCGAGTCTGCTAAGAATATCGCTCGATCCTGTATGAGAAGATACGGATCTGTTTCCGTGCTTAGCGACTTTCAGTCCTAGAGAAGCCAGAGTGAGAGCGGATAAGGTGGAGATATTTACTGTGCCCTTACCGTCCCCTCCCGTTCCGCAAGTGTCCAGCATATCGAAAGGAAAAACGGTTTTGGGTTTCAAAGCGTTCTTGCGAAGGGCCAGACAAAACCCCAGGAGTTCGTCCACGGTTTCTCCCTTCGCACGCATAGCGGTCAAAAAGGAAGAAAGTAGGATTTCCGACACCTCTCCTTTCATTACGGAATTCATGACGTTCTCCGCCTCATGAACGGTTAGAGGCTTCTTTTCCAAAACTTTAATGATCGCTTGTCTAATTTCCATTTTTCCCCAAGGCCCTCCGTATGGAGTCGATACGAATCACTTCCCGATTCGAAACAAGATAACGGATTCCGGAAACCACAGTAATGATCGTGGTGAGAAGCATTCCGAAATAAGGAACGAATCCCCCCAGCCCGAAAATCAAATCGTTCCAACCGGGAGCCCCGTTCTCTTTCCAAGCGCGGATAAAGCCCACAGCATTTTCCGAGGCGATCCCGAATACGGTCATTCCGGCGACTTTTCCCTGTTGGTAGACTTCGTTGATGAGTATACGTTTGCTGGAAGATACCAGAATAAAGAACACGAGGATCAGAATAATCGCACCCATCTGGAAGGCCGTTTTCACTTTGCCCAACATGGTAGTACGTATGGATTTGCCGGAACGGATCGCAAGATAGCGAAGAGTGGTAATGAGCATATCTCGACCGATGATCAAAAGCACCATCCATAGCTCGATTTGTTCATGCAAAAAAATGAATGTGGTAAAACAACCCACCACTATGATCTTATCCGCCAACGGATCCAGGAATTTTCCGAACTCGGTTTCCTGTTTCCATTTTCTGGCCAGATATCCGTCCACGAAATCGGTGAGCGAAGCGATGGAAAACAAAACCAAGGCAGCGATATGATAGGCCTGCTCTTTCTGGTAAAGAAACCAAATAAAGAAAGGGAGGGAAGCTACGCGTAAAACGGTAAGAGTATTCGGTACGTTAATATTCGGATTCAAGATGCCAACCAGGTTCCCATCATATCGTATTCGTAAAACGATTCCACTTTCACTTTTCCGATTGTACCGGGCTTCAGGGAAGGATCTTCCACATAGACCACTTCGTCGATTTCCGGAGCGTCCTGCAAACGTCGAACCACTGCGGTTCCATCCTCGATTCCGTCCACGATCGCGATGTATTCCTTACCGATACGGGATTCGTGGATTTCCTGAAGAATCTTAAGATGTGCCTCCCGGATCAGATTGATCCTTTTGGCCTTTTCTTTTTCCGAAACCGTTTGGGCGACTTCCGCACCTTTGGTTCCGTCTTGAGGAGAATACGCGAATAAATTCAATTTCTCGGGACGGGTCTCCTCCACGAATCTCAGGATCTCATCCACGTCTTCTCCTGTCTCTCCCGGAAAGCCCAGGATAAAGGAAGTGCGGATCTCCAGATCTGGCCGAACCTCTCTCGCTAAGGAATACAGATCCCGGAAAGAAGAATAGCCCCCGCTGCGATTCATAGATTTCAAGACACGTTCGGAAACATGCTGTAAAGGAGATTCCAGATAAGGAGCGATCTTCGGAATTTCTCCCATCAGTCTTAGGATTTTCTCCGCCTTCTTATCCGGATAAAGATAAAGTAAACGTAGGATCTCCAACCCTTCCACTTCCGAAACGGAGCGGATCATATCCAACAATTTGTCGCTATCCTTTCCGTAATAAACGGTGTCTTGGGAGACGAGGCAGATTTCCTTGGCACCCGCGGAAACGGCTCTCCTAGTATCTCTCAGAATTTCTTCCAGGGGAGAATCCACGAATTTTCCCCTAAGGGAAGGAATGATGCAAAAGGCGCAGCCTCGATTGCAACCGTCCGAAACTTTCACATAAGCGTAAGGTTTGGAATAATTTTCGATCCCGGGAGAAAGTTTCATTCTCTCGATCAGATCCGAATTGAATTCCGTTTTTTGGAGAGGAGAAAAGTCCCTTCGAAACGCTTCGCGAATGATCCTGCCCGCCTGGGAATATTTTCCCGTTCCGAAAACCAGATCCACTTCAGGAATTTCAGCGGAAATATCCTTGGGATAACGCTCCGCAAAACAACCGACTACCACCAATTTTTGACCCTCTTGCTTTTTGGCGTGAGCGGCTCCTAAAATCGTCTGTATGGTCTCCTCGGTTGCGGAACGGATAAAAGTACAGGTATTGATCAGATGAAAGTCAGATTCTTCCGGGGTTTGCGCCGGGCTGAACCCTTCCTCCAAAAGAGAATGGTGCATACTCATGGAGTCCACGGTATTTTTGGGGCACCCCAGAGTGGTTATGTAGAATTTCTTATCCAAAGAAGAAGCCTCTACTCGCCGAGCTCCTTGATGATGAACTGAGTGCTATCGTAAGGGTTCGGAGTCTTTACGTAGACCTTCTTCACCAACTTGCCGGGACGTCCCAGTACGACCTTTGGTTTTCCGTTTTGGATCATTTCCACCGCGGATCCGTCTCCGACTTTCAATTCAAGACGATCTTTCGCTTCCAAGGATTTGGTCTCTCCGCTTTGCACGAGACCCCTAAATCCCATCTGTCCGTCTATGATGAATTCGGCGTAACTGGGTTTAGAGAAGAATAAGGTGACCTGAATCGGAACGTCACCCAGAGTCTTGGTGGAATCCTCCCCTTGAGGATTATTCTGGATCGTAGCGCCCGGTTTTTGTTCCTCTTCGCTTAAGGAAACTAGGACTTTTGCTGAGCTACCGGTCACGCTCTGAGCGGTGATCCGGATACTCCTACGCAAAGAGGAAATTTCAGGAATGGAATAGCTAAGCACTTTTTCCTGACCTTCCGCCAAACGGAATTTATAAACCGTCAGTTCGGGATAAACGTTGAAGGCAAGAACCGCGGTGTTCACATCGGAACCTTGCTCCACGGATGAAATGAACAATTTGCATTGTTGGTTAGAAACGCTGAAGCTGACTCCCTGATTAGAGGTGAGAATAAAGCTCTCGGGTCTCGTTTCCGGAACGGAACGATTGATGAAATCGATGCTCTCCGGAATTTCCAGTTTACGACCGCTCTCTTCGGTCACCTCGTCGTCGGAAGAACCTCCGTCCACGAACGTATAAATTAGAATACTTGCAATCACGAGCATTGCCACCGAAACCGCGGTGATGATCTTATTCTTATCGAAATTGAAATCGTAATAGAAATTGGAAGTAGGACGAGTCAATTCCTCCAGAGGAGCCTGGGATTCTTCGATCTTCTCTCCTCTATACAGATTGATGAGCAGTCCGGTATCCAGTTTGAGATAGCTTCCGTAATTTTTTAGGAATCCTACGGTGAACGTTTCTCCGGGAAACTGTGCGTAATCCTCGGTTTCTAAGGCCAGGATATATTTAACGGAGATATTCGTGTCTTTGGACACGTCTTTCACAGTGAGCTTTTTTTCTTCCCTAGCCTCTCTAAGGATTTGCCCTACTCGCTTCTGGTTCAATTTCGCACTCCTATCCAAGAAAGCCCCTACTACTCTTCCGATACCAAGGGATTATTTACGATTTTCGAATTTCCATCCGGGCGGAAATTAAAAACTCCGTCCTCTATGTCCGCATTCTTATCTATACTGGAAAATTCGACGGTAGTGGTTTTTCCTCTGCCGTCGCTTGCGACCGCTTTCTTGATGAAGTAGGTCTCCTCGTCCACATAGAGAGTCATAGTCTCGTAGCCGCCTATTTTCTCCCTTTGTTCCAAGGCCAATACAAAATATTTTCGATTATCTTTGGGAGAAACCTGGGGTTGCTCGATGGAATCGAATTTATAATGGTATTTTCTAAAAATGCGCGATAGACCTTCTTCGGTCATTGCGGAGAATATCGGGCCGGATTTATTCGATTTATTTAATGTAAGATCCTGCTTTCCCGCAGCGTTCAAGCGCTTGATGAAAATCCAAAGAATCTTGCCGTCGGATACGATCTCGTCTCCGGAAGGATCCGAGAATTCGTATTTGATTTTTCCGCCCTTCTTATAGAAGCATACGCCTTTTTTAGTGGTGACTTTCTTATTGGCCTCGGTCTGGATTACGAAGTCGGCCTTATAGGAATTCAGTTCGGTAAAAGTCTTTCGGACTTTCTTTACCACCTCGGAGGGAGAATTCCAATTATGCTTTGCGGAAGATTGGGCCCCAAGGCTAGAAAAGGATAAGAATAAGATGAGCCCCAATATCAGCGTTGAAATTCGGGAAAAAGCGTTTTTGCGATCTTTCATTTAGAGAAAATGCCGGGATTTTTTTTCCAGGATGGAGAGTATCGGCCCCCCTGTCACTTGGTTTCTTTTCTAAGCAGGAAAATTCCCCCCATGAGGCCGTTTAGGCCGAGCGGAGAATTTCCCGACCCTTGGAGCCTAAAATGGGAGATACGTATCCCCTCTCTTCCATGAGTTCCATGATTCGGGCGGCGCGATTATAGCCGATCTTCAATCTTCTCTGCAGGTAACTTGCGCTCGCTTTCCGATCCGTTCTGACGATCTCCCAGGCCTTATCGAATAATTCTTCGTCCATTTCCTCGGCGGATTCAGATTCGGATTCTTCCTCGAAATCCAATTCAACGTAGGTAGGAGCCCCATATTTCTTGGCCTCCTCCACGATCTTCTCGATTTCTTCTTCGGAAATATAGGGAGCCTGGATCCTGGCCAAATCAGCGGAGGTGGGAGACTTGTATAGCATGTCTCCTTTTCCCAAAAGGGATTCGGCACCGTTCATATCCAAAATGATTTTGGAGTCCGTTTTTTGGGCCACATGGAAAGCGATTCTAGCGGGACAGTTCGCCTTGATGAGTCCGGTGATCACATCCACGGAAGGTCTCTGGGTCGCCATCACCAAATGGATCCCTACCGCCCTGGATTTCTGGCTGATACGAGTGATCGCATCCTCCAAATCCTTTCCGGAAACCATCATAAGATCGGCTAACTCGTCTATGAAAACCACCAAATAAGGCATCTTAGCGTAGCCTTCCTTATGGTAGTATTCCTCCACCTTCTCGTTATAAGAACGGAAATCCCTGCATTTGAGTTGGGAAACCGCTTCGTATCTGGCTTCCATTTCTTGGATCACCCAAGAAAGGGACTTAGTCGCTTTACGAGCGTCCTTGATCACCGGCATGAGAAGATGAGGAATATCCTCGAACAAGGAGAGTTCCACCATTTTCGGATCGATCATGATGAATCTCACTTCTTCGGGAGATAAATTCAGCACCAAGGAAGCGATCATTGCGTTCAAGCAAACCGATTTACCGGAACCGGTAGTACCTGCTACTAGTAAGTGGGGCAATTTGTTCAGATCGATGGAGACCAGTTTTCCGGAGATATCCTTACCGATGACGATATTCAGGTCTTTCTTATTTTTAGGAGCAAGAGAAGAACGTAATATATCCCCTAGGAAAACGTCTTCTCTGTGCTTGTTCGGTACTTCTATTCCGATCGTGGATTTACCGGGTATGGGAGCGACGATCCTAACGTTTTTAACGGCAAGGTACATTCTCAACTCGTCCGTAAGAGAGGTGATTCTACCCAATTTCACGCCGGGCGGAGGAGTGAGTTCGTAACGGGTGATGATAGGGCCTCTTTCCCAGGCGACTACCTTGGTCTCGTATCCGTAAACTTTCAGAGCGCTTTGGATCTCGAACGCGACTTTTTCAGACTCCACCTTAAATAGAGCGTCCTGCACTTTCGTAGGATTGGTCTGTAAACGGTTTAAAGGAATATGATATACGGATCTCTTGGAACGGAATGTAGGAACCATGGAGACCGGAGTAAATGGCAATTCTTCCTGTTTCGGCTTTTCAACCGCAATTTCCTTTTGGATCTTGGGAAGAACCGGCGCAACTGGGAGAATCACAGGAGTCTCCACCTCTTCTACCATCGCCTCTACTTCCGGGACGGCTTCTTCTTCCTCCGAATCCTCTTCCCAGGTTTCGGCCTCGTCGAATTCTTCCAATTCCTCATCGGATTCGACCTCATCCTCTACGACTTGCTCCCAAGACAAAGCGGAAGTCGATTCTTCTAGGATCTCTTCCTTATCTTCTATTTCGGGTTCTAAGTATTTCGGTTCTTCCTCGTTTCGTAACGGAACAGGAATCGGGGTCGGTTCGGTTCTGAGATCCAGAACTTTCCAGCCGGAAGAAGTTGTAGGAACTTCTTCCTCCATTTTGGGAGTTCCGTAAACTTTCTCCAAGAGCCGAGTGGAAACGCTTTGGAATTGGAATACCTTCCTATCCTCTTCGAAGAATCCGTGGAGTAACCCCGAATTTCTATACATAGGTTTCGGTTCCATGGGATTGTTTTCCGTTTTTGATTTTGCCTTTTGGATATAAGATTGCAGATCCTTAGGAGAAGAAGAGGCAAAACCTTCCACACGGGAATGCTCGAACTCTCTTTCTCCGTTCGCGGTTTCTCTCCGGAACCATGGAGGAATACTCTCTTCGGAAACTTCTCCTTTGGGAACCTTCCAAGCCTCTACTAAGGTCGCCAAATTCTTCGTCCAAGAAGGAGAAGAGGAAGGAAACACGCTCGTGTAATTCTCCAGATTGCCTGCTCTATCTTCCGGCCTGGCTCCTTCATAGCCTTTCACCCATTGCTTTTTCATGTCTTGGAAAGAAGTTCCGCTTTGAGCGACAAGGCGACCCAGAAAATGCACGGGAGACTCGTTCAAATAGACCAAGATCGCATAAAAATAAATTACGAAGTGAATGATCAATCTTCCGGTGGAGCCCAGAATATATTCCAAAGCCACGGCCAAGGCCTGACCTAAAACTCCTCCGTTCGCCGCAAAAGGAATCGGAGAAGGATTTCCGAAAACGTTCAGACTTACGGACACTGCGAGAAGGAAAAGAGGAATAGTGAGAAGCTTGCTAGTCGCATCCTGATCGGGTTTCGCAAGAAGAATGCCTCCCGTGAGAATCAAAAGAATTCCCGGAACAAAGGAAGCATTTCCAAAAAGGTATAGAAATCCCCAAGAAAGGTAATGGCCCAACCTCCCGAAAAGATTGGTCTGAACTCCGTTCTCCGCAAGAGAGAAAGATCCCAGGGATAAGGTTAAGAAAAAACCGGTAAACAAAAGAAGATAAGGTAAGGCCGCCCTTCCTCTCTCCCAAATAAGAATATTCTGCCCGACTCCGTCCTTTCTATCCATACTCCTAAAAGATCGGCAAAGCCCGGAAAAAGGAAAAGAGACTTAATTCCGCAAAAAAAAACGCAGATTCCGGAGAATTTCGCACGCAAGATCCCCTCTCTCTGAACCGGAAACGTTTATAGGAGAAAATTGATATGTCCCAAGAGATTTTACACTTGCAAAAAAAATCAAACCAGTTAACAAACTAGTAGGTTTATTTATGGCATTACGTATGGAAACCGTTTCCGCCTTCGAGGCGAAAACGCATTTATCGGAATTACTCAAGAAAGTTCAATCGGGAGAAATATTTATGATCACCCATAGAGGAAAACCCATAGCAAAACTGGTCCCCTATTCCGAAGCCTCGGATCTAGATACTGAGAACGCCGTCCAAAGTCTCCGGGAAATCCGAGCTAGCGTAAACGGATCCGTGGATATCGGCGAGTTCATCCGAGAAGGACGGAAATGGTAAGCCTTTGGGTCCTGGACTGTTCTCTGGCGGCGGCGTCCTTTCTACCGGATGAACAATCCGGTAAGGCGGATCGATTCCTGGGAACCCTGGGCAAAACGGCGCAAGCGATCGTGCCTTCCCTTTGGTGGTATGAGTTCAATAATGTGCTTTTGGTTTCCCGAAAAAGGAAAAGACTGAACGACTCACAGAGCAAGGAGATCGTTTCCATCTTCGAGTCCCTACCCCTGGAATTCGATAGCAACTTTTCTTTCGAGGTGCTAAGGCATATTCAGGATTTAGCATATAAAAACGACTTGTCCGCCTACGACGCATCTTATTTGGAATTATGCATCCGAAAAGGAGCGGGACTAGCCACGCTAGACGAAAAATTGGGAGAATGCGCTAAGAAACTAGAAATCTCCTTATATTCCTCCAAAAATCAAAACTAGAAACCTTGGAAAAGTCTCCGGACTTTTCCGGATCTTGACGGAAGCGATTAACTCTTGAAGCCTGTGCTTCCGAATCCGCCTTCTCCCCTTTCCGATTCGGGGAGTTCCTTCACAAGTTCCCAATCCGCATGCCAGGTTCTGCGAATCAAAAGCTGTGCAATCCTAGTTCCGTTTTCCAGAATATAAGGCTCTTTCCCTAGATTCAATAGAGGAACCATTAGTTCTCCTCTATAATCCGAATCGATCGTTCCCGGAGTATTCGGAATTAGTATGCGGAATTTTGTGGAAAAGCCGGAGCGAGGACGGATCTCGAAATGGAACCCTTCCGGAATAGCGAAAGAAAGCCCCGTAGGAACGAGTCTCACTTCACCCACCGGCAATTCCAAATTCTCATCCAAGCAGGCGGCTATATCGTAACCCGCGGAACCGGACGTCTTGATCTCAGGAAGGCTGGCATTCTCTTTCAGTTTCTTGACTGGAATTTTCATAAATATTAACGATAAGAATAGGATTCAAAGATCTTACGGATTTTTTCCTCTTCCTTAGCCTTCAATTTGGCAAGAAAGGATAAGTGCAGACTGGGAAGAGCGAAAATTCTTCGGATCGTGGAATTGATCTCTTCTCGGGTCACGGAGTGAATTTCCCTGATTCTCTCCGAGAGAGTATGATATTTACCGTAGTACAATTCCTGGAAAGCGATATTATTCATTCTACTTTCCGTATGCTCGTAACCTATGGAAAGACTTCCTTCATGATTGGTTTGAGCGTCCTTCAATTCCTTTTCGCCCACTCCTTCGTCCACAAAGAGTTTCAATTCGCTTAATATAACTTCGAGACTCTCTGCGAAACGATCCTTGGAAGAGGAACATACGATGGACGTGATTCCAGTGTCCTTGTAGGAAGAAGGGTAACTAGTGATGTGGTAACAGAGTCCTCTTTCTTCCCTGACCTTTTGAAAAAGACGGGAAGACATTCCCCCGCCTAAAATATGAGTCAGAAGCGAAAGACGGGTGGCATCCCGGAAATTACGAGGACTCCCCTCTCCGCCTAATATGAAATAGGCTTGTTCCGTCTCCTTATTACCCTTATGAAAATATCCGAAACGTTTTTCGGGAGTTTCGAATAACGCGATTTTTCCCGAACGAGAAGAAGCGGAGAAATATTTCGAGACAAGACTAAAGATCTCCTCCGGTTCGAAATTGCCGGAAAGAGAAAGAATCATATTGGCGGGATGATAATAGGTCTCGTAAAAATTTCTAAGAGATGCGGAAGTCACTCCGCGGATGGACGCTTCCGTTCCTATGATATCCCGGCCGAGAGCGTTTCCCGGAAATAAGTTCTGGTAATAAAAATCATGAACCCCGTCTTCCGGAGAGTCCTCATATCCTTTCATCTCTTCCAGAACGACTTCCGCTTCCGTGCGTAAATCCTGTTCCCGGAGTAAAGGAGAGAACATCATCTGAGAAAGAAGTTCTAATCCTAGTTCCAAATCCCTGGAAGCAAGCGTCGCGTGAAAATAGGTATATTCTCTGGAAGTGGCCGCATTGGAATAAGCGCCCACTCTTTCCCAATCCTCCGCCTGCTTTTTAGCGGTTCTTTGCTCCGTATCCTTAAAGAGCATATGCTCCAAGAAATGGCAGTATCCGGCGGTAATTTCGGATTCAGAACGGGATCCTAATTTTACATAGACTCCTACGGATACGCTGACGGTATACGGAGCCCTTTGGAAAAGAACGGTCAAACCGTTCGGCAATTGTAATTTATGGCTTTTTTCTTCTTGGAAAATCAATATCTTGGGCCCGGCGAGACACCGCTCGCCGGCCTTTTTGGAATTTAGACTTCGAGAGCGTCTCTTCTGGAAAGATCGATTTTTCCGGTCTTGTCCACGTTTAGGACTCTGACTCGAATGATCTCGCCTTCTTTCACGATGTCTTTTACGGAATTCACTCTTTTGGAATCCAGTTTGGAGATATGGCAAAGCCCTTCCTTACCGGGTAGAATTTCCACAAAAGCTCCGAAGTCGGTGATACGTTTCACCTTTCCTTCGTATATCTTTCCTACTTCCACTTCTGCGAAAAATCCTTCCACCATTCCTGCGGCTTTCTCCGCTTGTTCCTGGTTGGCTCCCGCGATCGTCACTCTTCCATCGTCGTCGATATTGATATCCGCTCCGGAAGCTTCGATGATTCCGCGGATATTTTTTCCGCCCGGTCCGATCAGTTCCCCGATCCGGTCTTTCGGAATATTCTTAACTATGATCCTAGGAGCGGTTCTGGAAACGGAATCCGCAGCTTTGGAGATATGTTTCTCCATCACGTCCAGGATGTGGAAACGCGCCTTCTCGGCTTGCGAGAATACGGCCTCAAGAACGTTAAACGCCACACCGGTGACCTTTAGGTCCATCTGAAATGCGGTGATTCCTTTTCTGGTTCCGGCGATCTTGCAATCCATATCTCCGAAATGATCCTCGAGTCCCGCGATATCGGAAAGGACTGCGAATCTACCGGTATCGTCGGAGAATAGCCCCATCGCGATTCCGGAAACTGCCGATTTTACGGGCACACCGGCGGCCATCAAGGCCAAGGATCCGGAACATACGGAAGCCATGGAAGAGGATCCGTTGGATTCCAAGATTTCCGATACCACTCGGATCACATAAGGAAAATCGTCCTGCTTAGGAAGAACCAATTTCAAGGCTCTTTCCGCAAGGTTTCCGTGACCGATCTCTCTACGTCCCGGACCGGATGATCTCCTCACTTCTCCCACGGAGAATGCGGGGAAATTATAATGGAGCATGAAGTTCTTTTCCTTCTGCCCTTCCAGAGTCTCATAACGTTGGTTGTCGGAAGCGGTTCCTAAGGTTACAGTTCCCAAGGATTGAGTCTGGCCCCTGGTAAATACAGCGGACCCGTGAACTCCGGGTAGAGGGCTCATCTCTACGGAAATATTTCGGATCTCGTCCAATTTTCTTCCGTCGAAACGAACTCCTTCCTTCAATACTTGCTCGCGTACGATTTCGTATTCGAGTTCGTGTAGGAAGTTTTTAATGTCTTTGATCTTATCAGCTTCCGGAACGGTTTGCTTGAAATACTCTACGACTTCCTTGTTTACGTTGGAAATTTCCTTAGAGCGAGTCGTTTTGTCCGAAGTCTTGTTAGCCGCGGAGAGTTTGTCGAAAGCGTATTTACGCGCCTCCGCTAGTAAGGTCTCGTCTTTTACTTTCAGTTTAACTTCTTTTTTGACGACACCTAATTCTTTGGCCCAGCTTTCCTGAAGTTCCACGAATTTGGCGATATGGCTTTGTGCGAATTTCAAAGCCTCCAACATCTCCGCATTGGCAAGTTCTTTGGCCTCGCCTTCGATCATTACGATATGGGTTTTGGTTCCTGCAACGATTAGATCCAGATCCGAATTCGGAATTTCCTTGTTTCCGGGATTCAGTACCAGCTCGCCGTTGATTCTTCCCACTCTGGCTCCGGCAATCGGACCGTTGAATGGAATATTAGAAATAGCTAACGCTGCAGAAGCTGCATTTAAAGCATGGCCGGCTGTCGAAACCTCCGTGTCCGCGGAAAGAACCTGCACCTGCAGTTGCACTTCGCAGAAATATCCTTCCGGAAAAAGAGGACGAATAGGACGGTCTATGATACGAGAGTTTAGAACTTCATGTTCGTAAGGCTTCGCTTCTCTCTTGAAATACCCTCCGGGAAATCTTCCTACGGAGTAAGCTTTTTCGGAATATTCACAAGTGAGAGGAAAAAAGTCCTGGCCTTCTTTCGGTTCGTCGGCGGCGCAAACGGTCGCAAGCAGAACCAAATTTCCGGTTTTATATACTACGGACCCGTGGGCCTGTTTCGCCCAGTCTCCCGTTTCGAGAGTAATAGAATCGCGGCCAAATTGGCCCGTTATAGATTTTGCCATGAGGGGACTCCTTACTTACGGAGTCCGAGGGTTTCGATCAGCTTTTTATAACGTTCTAGATCTTGGCGTTTTAGATATTCCAATAGTTTCTTACGCTTGCTAACTAGTTTAAGAAGACCGGTTTTGGAGTGAAAATCTTTATTATGGCTTTTAAAATGCTCGTTTAGGCCTTTAATACGAGCGTCTAGGAGGGCGACTTGGACTTCCGTGGAACCGGTATCTCCCTTTCCTTTTGCAAATGTGGATATAATTTGCTTCTTTAATTCCGTAGTTATCATAGTTTGATTGTACCTAGAGTCAACTTTCGTATGCGGTATCTAGGGTCCAAGCTAAATTTTGGAAAAGACCTTCAAATATTTATAGGAAACACTGCCAGGAAGTCCGTCTCTCTTGCAGTAGGCTAAAATCTCCCCCTCGGGCGAAGTCAAAAGGAATTCCTGAGCCGGAATCCAGTCCAACTTAATCTTTTTACCGTGGAATACGTCCTTTACTTCCGTACTCGGAATCTCTAGGCCTGGAATATCCAAAATTTCCTCGGGAGGATGTATGACAGCCTTGCCCAATAGAAGAGCCTCGTATGTATCCGCCTGCTCCAAACTCAAACGTCCCACCTTGGTCCGAACGAGAGACTTTAGACACATCGGAATTCCGGAAGCTTCTCCTATATCCATCACCAATTTTCTGATATAAGTGCCTCCCGAGACTCGGGTGCGTAGAATGAAACCTTGGGGACAGATTCCTTCCGCTTCGAATTCGAATATCTTCATTTTACGGATGGCGGGGGGAACGGATACTCCTTCTCGGAATAGCTTGGCCCTTCTCTGTCCCCCCACTTTCAATGCGGAAACTTCGGGAGCCACCTGCTCTTCCCAAAGAGGAACTTCCTGTAGTACCTTCTCGAATTTGGACTTGGACTCGGAATACCATCTCTCGATGCGAGCATTCTCCCAATCCTCGATAACGAGACCTTCTCTGTCTCCGGAATCGGTAGAGAAGCCGAATTGCACTTCTGCTTTGTATTCTTTCTCTCTTCCCAAGAAGAATTGGGAAAAACTAGTCGCAGTTCCTACGGGAAGTACCATAAGCCCGGATGCGGCCTTGTCCAAGGTTCCGGTATGACCTACTTTACGGAGCCCCAAGGTCTTTTTGGCCTTTAAAACCAAATCGGACGAAGTCATCCCAACCGGCTTATCCAGAAGTAGAAACCCGAATTCAGTCCGGATTCGTCGGTTTTCTTGTAAGTCGGAGGGATTCATCTAAACCTTGGATATATTCTTCGTCCCATACGAAATGGATCTTAGGAGTAATCCTTAAATTCAATTTCGTAGAGAGAGTCGCGGCGAATTTACCCGCAGCGCTATTCAGTCCTGCGAGTAATTTTTCCTTTTTCTTGTCCGTGCAGATGGCTGTTACGAAAACTTTGAGAAATTTGGAATCGTCCGAGATTTCCGATCTGTGTACGGAAACCATATGGACCCTAGGATCCTTTACTTTTCCGGTAAGAATCATCATGGCGACGGTCCGAACCGTCTCCGCTTCGATTTTCCTTTTACGGATCGGATTCAAGTAAGACGACCTCTACTCAAGCTTACGTTTGATAACGGTGACCGTATACGCTTCCACGGTATCTCCGACCTTAAAGTCGTTGAAATTATCCAACTGGATACCGCACTCGAAGTTGTTCACGACCTCGTTTACCTCGTCCTTGAATCTGCGGAGAGACTTGAGCTTTCCGTCGAATACTTGGACTCCGTCGCTGATTACGCGGATTCCGGAAGCCTTGGTGATTTTTCCGGAGGTAACCATACAACCTGCGATGTTTCCGATCTTGGATACCTTGAATACTTCCCGGATCTCGGCCGTACCGATGACTTCCTCGATTCTTTCCGGCTCCAGGAGGCCTTCCATCGCCATTTTGATCTCGTCGACCACTTGGTAAATGATGCTGTAATACTTGATCTGAACGCCTTCTTTCTCCGCGAGTGCGATCGTCTTAGGATTCGCACGAACATGGAATCCGATCACGATTGCGTTGGAAGCGGATGCAAGCATAACGTCCATATCGACGATGGCTCCCGCTCCGGATTGGATCACGTTCAGTTTCACATCCGCAGTGGAAAGTTTTTCCAAAGCTTCCTTGATTGCTTCCGCAGATCCTCGAACGTCCGCCTTGATGATTACCTTGAGTTCTTTCAAAGCTCCCTGTTTGATGAACTCGTTCATGTTCTCCAGGGTGACCTTGGAACCCGCAGCGCCTGCGTTTCCGATTCTCTCGAATTCAATACGGTGTTGGGAAATATTCCGTGCTTCCTTCTCGTCTTCGACCGCATCGAAAGGTGCGCCCGCATCGGGAACTCCGTCTAGACCCGTAACCTGAACCGGGAAAGCGGGGCCCGCTTCCTTGATTAGGTGTCCGTAATCGTCATACATCGCGCGGACTCTTCCGGAGAAGACACCCGCTACGAAAGGATCTCCCACTCTGAGAGTTCCGTTCTGGATTAGAACCGTAGCCACGGCACCGCGACCCGGATCCAATTTGGCTTCCACGATCGTTCCTTTGGCTCTGCGTTTCGGGTTAGCCTTCAGATCCAATACTTCCGCTTGTAGAAGTACCGCTTCTAAGAGTTTATCGATTCCGATATTCTCCTTGGCGGAAATCTTGCAATACATGGTATCTCCACCCCATTCCTCCGATTGGAGGCCATGGTTGGCCAATTCCTGCATGATCTTGTCCGGATTCGCGGTAGGCAAATCCACCTTGTTAATTGCTACGATAATAGGAACTTTTGCGTCCTTTGCATGGGATAATGCTTCCAAAGTCTGAGGCATGACCCCGTCGTCCGCCGCGACCACCAGAATGACGATATCCGTAACCTTCGCTCCTCGGGCACGCATGGAAGTGAAAGCCTCGTGACCGGGAGTATCCAGGAAAGTAATCTCTCCCTTGGAAGTCTTAACCTGATAAGCTCCGATATGTTGGGTGATTCCGCCCGACTCGGTATCTATAACCGAAGATTTGCGGATAGTATCCAAAAGTCTCGTTTTACCGTGGTCGACGTGACCCATGATTGTAACGACCGGAGGTCTGTGAATATAATCTTCGGGACTATCTTGTTCCTCGTCGATTAACGTTTCCTCATACAAGGAAACTACTTTGACCTTACATCCATATTCGTCGGCAAGAATGGATGCGGTTTCCGCATCGATGATATTATTGATCGTGACCATCATACCCATCTTCATGAGTTTTCCAATCACATCCCCCGGCTTAAGATTCATTTTCTTAGCCAGCTCGCCTACTTGAACGTTCTCTAATAGCGTAATTTCTTTAGGTACGGATACCCCTGTAGGTCCGCTTATCTTCTGCTTCTTGTAAGTTTGGCGGAAAAACTTAGAATTCTCGTCTCCGAAGGAACCGCCCTCAGGACGCCCACCTCTATCTTTATCATTACGTTTTTTACCGGAAGGTACGCCTCTTCCTTCTCCTCCAGGAGGAGCTCCTAAACCCGGTCCTCCTGGACCGCCAGTTCCAGGACCTGCAGGCCCACGGAATCCTCCGCCTGGACCTCCTTGGCCTCCACGGAACCCACCGCCTTGGCCACCCTGACCTCCGCGATATCCACCGCCGCCTTGACCGCCTTGGTATCCTCCGCCTTGACCACCACGATAACCGCCGCCGCTTGGACCACCCTGACCTCCGCGATATCCGCCACCGCCCTGGCCACCCTGACCTCCGCGATATCCACCACCGCCTTGACCGCCTTGGTATCCTCCGCCCTGGCCACCCTGACCTCCGCGATATCCACCACCGCCTTGACCGCCTTGGTATCCTCCGCCCTGGCCACCTTGACCTCCGCGATAACCGCCACCGCCTTGACCGCCTTGGTATCCTCCACCTTGGCCTCCACGATAACCGCCACCACCACCTTGGCCGCCTTGGTATCCTCCACCTTGACCACCACGATAACCGCCGCCACCTTGGCCGCCTTGGTATCCTCCACCTTGACCACCACGATAACCGCCACCACCTTGGCCGCCTTGGTATCCTCCGCCTTGACCACCACGATAACCGCCACCACCTTGGCCGCCTTGGTATCCTCCGCCGGATTGGTCGTCTCTCGGGCCTCTATTATAACCACCCTGACCGCCTCTATAGCCGCCTTGGTCGTCTCGATTGCCACGATATTCTCCGGAAGATCCGTCGCCCCGGTTCTGATTGGTATAAGTTTGTCTCTGATTCGGACGAGAAACGATAATATTATTGTCTTCTCTCTGAAAAGGAGAATTGCTATCTCCTAAAATCGGTTCCGGCGGAGCCGATCTTGGAACGGGAGGTTCCTGTCGAGCCTCTGGAAACAAGGGTTCTCTTTTCGGAGTTGGAGCGGGACCCGAAGTCGGTTTTGCAGTTGGAGCGGGATTAGAAGCGCTTGCACCGGACGGCTTGCCTGGAGTCGAATGCTCCGATGCCGAGGTTTCCTTTTTCGGAGATTCGGCGGAAGGCGTTTTTTCATCCGGCTTCTTCTTAATGATCAGCTTCTTCTTCTTACCTGCGTCGGCAGAACCCTGCAGCTTTTCCTTGATTGATTTGTTCTTATCTTCCATATAATATCCTGGTCTACTACAGGGCTTGTCCTGATACGATGCGACCCGCTACGATCGAGAGGACTAGCTCTCCTCCACCCATTCCACGGACTCGGCGAGAATTCGCATAATCTGCGCCGCCGTAGTCTGCCCGATTCCCGGGAGTTTTGCCAGATCGTCCTGGCTGATTTCGATCAATGTTTCCACGTCGTTGATACCCGCGCTTCTCAATAAGTCGATCAAACGAGCGGAAAGTCCAGGTAAGTCTTCGAGTGCGGTAGCTCCGTCGTCCTCTTCCTCGGTGGTTTCCGCAGGAGGACTGAAGAGCTTATCCAATCTCTCTCTCGCTTCCGGAGAGGAGAATTCCTCGTTGTACTGAGCTATGGTTTTGATATCGATTCTGAATCCGGTCAACTGAGACGCTAACTTTACATTAGATCCGTTGATTCCGATTGCAAGAGATAATTGCTCCTCGGGAACGATCACCATGGCTTCTCTTCCCACGGAATCCGCCTTAACATCGTAAGGCTTCGCGGGAGAAATCGCATTTGCGATGAATTCGGTCGGATCGGAAGAATATTGGACGATATCTATCCTTTCGTTTCCGAGTTCCCGAACGATGGATTGGATACGAACCCCTTTCATCCCCACGCATGCTCCGACAGGATCGATGTCCCCCCGGGTAGCATAGACCACTACTTTAGTACGAATGGAAGGCTGCCTAGCCACGTTTACGATTTCCACGAGTCCGTCATAGATTTCGGGAATTTCCATTTCGAAGAGTTTACGAACGAAATCCGCGGAAGCTCTAGAAAGAGTAATCACAGGGATCGGTTCCCTAGGACGCAACTCCACTTTTTGGATGATCGCCTTGAGTCGGTCTCCGCTATGATATTTCTCTCCGGGATTCTGCTCTCTCTTAGGCATGATCCCTTCTACCTTGCCAAGATCGATGGACATTGCGTCCTTTTTCCAACGTTGGAAATAACCGTGGGTAAGCTCCCCTTCCTTGGCTTTGTATTCCTGATACAAAAGCTCTTTTTCCATATCTCTCAAGCGCTGGAAAACCATCTGCTTGGCCTGGCTGGAAATAATACGGGAAAGCTCCATAGGCTTTTCTTTAAATTCTAATATATCACCCACCTGAGCGTCCGGATAGGACGCATTAGCTTCTTCTAAAGCGATTTCCGATCCGTCCTTAGGAGAATCTTGTACGACTTTTCGAGGAACGATGATGACTACGTTTTCGCCGGCGGATGCGAACTCAACCTTGATCGGATTTTCTGTATCGTCCAGATTTTCGAGCCCGGATTTCTTCTTATATGCCGTGATCAAGGAATCGCGTATGACTCCCATAACCGCTTCTCTATCCAGAGATTTATCGGCGCAGAACTGTTGGATCGCTTCCAACAGATTGACTTCGGCTTCTTTCTTCTTAACTGCCATAATCAAATACTTACGTACAAATTTCCTTTCAGTATATCCTTCAATTCCAGGATGGCTTCCTTTTTTTTACCGGTTCCGGCTTTCCTCTTCGAAAACGGTTCCAAGAAGACCTGATCTCCTTTCCTATCCAGAATCTTAAAGATTCCTTCTTTATCCTTCGACCCTTCCGCTCTGTAGACGAGTCGCACCGGTATCCCACGGAATCTATCCAGATCCTCGGGAATCACCAGCTTTCTTTCCGCACCTGCGGAAGAAACCTTAAGAGTATAGTTCAGATCCGGCGAGATCCGTTCCAACTCTTCATTCAGTTTTCTGGAAACATGCTCACATTCCAGAAGGCTGACGGAACCGTACGGGTGCTCGAGGTGATCCAACTCTACCTCGATCAGCGTATGGTTTGGCCTTTGGCTAACCATGAGTGCGTACAGCTTGACAGGGGCGAGAAGGATTCGATCTAAGATCGCTTCGATAACTTCTTTACTGACTGTCACGCCGGCCTTACAGAGAGTCTCTAAACCGCCCGTTTCGACCTACGAGAGACGAAACATACTTTAAACTGCGAAATCTATCCGAAAGTCTAAAGCAACTTATCAATTACGATGGGGTGGTTCCCGATATCCATTCAAAATATTTAGACCGGGCCCTAGTGTAAAGTAAAAAATACCTCCGATTCCGAGACCCGATTCCACCTGTAAACGAAATTGCTTGTTTTCTGATACCAAACCGAAGGATGGTAACGAAACGTCCCGTTTGCTTTAAAAAAGGGTACGGAGAAAAAAGATATTATGCAAATCCCATCAAATTCGGAAAGAAACAAGACCCGAGTATGGAAATTTATTACGGGAGCCGCCATTCTTGGGCTTCTCTCCTTTTCCTGTTCTAAGTTCCGAGTAGACGATTATAATCCTTACCTATTCGGAAGAGTGAAATTAGGTAAGGACCTGAAGGAACTCCAGGTAAACATAGTGAATCGGGTTCCCACCAATGTTCCCAACCAACTCGCGATCGTGTCCGGATTGCTTTACGTTCCGGATTTCGAGCAGTCCTTGATCAAAGCATTCAATCCCGACGGAGAATTGAAGTTCGTGATCGGATATCCGAAAGAAAAACAGAATGTAGATAAGATCAAAACCTATAATATCAAGTTGGGAAGAATCGGACTCGTTACCGTCTCCGACTCCGAAGATCTATTCGTTCAGTCCAGAGTTTCCAGAGAAGACGTGAAAACCGATAAGGCCCCGGAAAATATCTTCGCAAAGAAATCGGGAGAATTCAGGACCGAAGCGGAGGAAGCGATACCTTCCGTGATCCTAAAAATCAACGATTCCGGAAAATTAGTCCAGACAATATACGCGGACGGAAGCGGGGGCTCCTCTCCTTTCGGATACGTAGAGAGAATGGAGGCCGCTAATAACGACCAGCTATTCGTATTTCATAGGATTAACGGAGAAATGAGGCTGAGCATTTTCGACGAGGCGGGAAAGCTTAAGACCAAAATTGATTCCTCCGATTTCAAAGAGGCCTTTGGAACGGGAGCGGATATCACCTGGTATACCGATACCATTCTCTCACATACGGACGGAGATTATGCTCTAGGATCCTTCAGTTTCTACGATTCTAAATCCGGAAGATTCAAGAATCGTAGAATATTCCGATTCGACGTTAAGGACAAGAAGGTAACGCCGATCAAGGAAATCCAAGATCCCTCGGAAACGTTGTATTGGGTTTTGAGTAACGATAATTTCTTTATCTGGGAAACGGAAGTCGAAGAAGGAAATTCCATCCGTCTGCAAGTCCACGACGAAGACGGAAATCATGTGAATAATATCCGATTGAATTACCCTCCTCCCAGAGGGCTCTGGAGAGAAACCTGGATGGATACAAACGACGAGATCTATTCCATGAAGATCCGCTCCGGATATTTAGAAATTCATAAATGGAAATAGGCACATTCTAATGAATGTTAGCGCCCTCTTTAACGACTCCGAGAGTCGGGAATTGGATCGAATCACGATCCAGGAAAGAGGAATCTCCGGAATTACGCTCATGGGATTTGCGGCGTTATCCGTATTCAAAGGATGGGAAAAGCGTCTACTTAAATCGGAAAGAATTCTCGTATTATGCGGATCCGGAAATAACGGGGGAGATGGATACGCCCTCGCCCAATTTCTAAAAGCGGAAGGATGCAAAGTAGAGATCTTCTCCAAGGCGGGAAATCTTTCCGAAGAAACGTTATATTATAAAAAACTAACCGAGTCCTTAAGGATTCCCAACCGTAGACTCGCCGATTTCCGATCCGGATTCGTAAAGGAAGGAGATATCCTAATCGATGCGCTCCTAGGAACCGGTTTCCAAGGATCTCTCGAAGGAGAAATCGCTGCAGTCGTCCGGGAGATATCGGACGCGAAAGAAAGACTCCGAGACCTTTGTTTCGTTCTGAGTATAGATGCGGTTTCGGGATTTAATCCGGAATCCACGCTTCCCTTTCCCGTAGACGGCCTTGCGGAAATAGGCTCTCCCAAACTGAAGAATCTATTTTATCCTTTGGAAGAGGAAAATAAGACCTTCCATCCGATCGGATTTCTGAGGGAGGAATTCCCCACTTCCAAATTCGTATTCCGTAAATCTTCCGAAGAGGAATTGAGAGGACGACTGGTCCGGGAAAGAGATTCACACAAATACAAGAACGGCTCCGCGGTATTTTTAGGAGGATCCGAGGGAATGTCGGGGGCGATTCTTTCTTCCGCACTCGCTTTCCAGGAATTAGGAGGAGGGATCTCCCAAATAATGAGTCCTTCTCCTCATACATTGCAAAGGATACTTAAAAGAGATCCTTCCTTTATGGTAGGTCCCGTGGAATCCGGAAAAGATCCTTTATCCGGATCCTTTGCTAAGAAGGCAAGAGTCATCGCTCTCGGACCGGGTCTTTCTTCTACGGATGCGCCCAAATTGGCTTTCCCTAAGAATGCAAAAATCATTTTGGATGCGGGTGCGATCACGGCCTATTCTTCCGAAACTCTGGGTCCCAATACGATTCTCACTCCTCATCTGGGAGAATGGTCTTCCCTCCAAGGAAAGGATTATCCTAGTATTTACGGCTCTTTGGAAGACGCAAGTGCCTGGTCCAAAAACAAACAATGCTATCTTTTATTGAAAGGTTCCGTTTCGGTTTTATTCACCCCGGAAGGTAAATCCTATTTCTGGGACTTTCGCGAGCCCAAGCTCGCCGTCATGGGTACTGGAGATCTGCTTGTAGGAATCTTGGCATTCTTTCTTTCCAGAGGAGAAGAAATGACCGAAGCGGTTCGCCTTTCCCAAAGCGTGCTACTTTATTGCGCAAGGGCCTGCAAAGGATACCCCACTGCGGGAAGAATGAGAAAGAAGATCCGGGATTTGGTGGAAGTTTAAGAATATTCCGATCGAAGACATAAAAAAAGGCCCTTTCGGGCCTTTTTCTTCTTTTAGAATTCTCTAAAATCTTATTGGAAGATGCGAAGGATCAAGCCTCCGTGTTGTACGAAGAACTCCGCAAACACTAAGCTTGTGATCGCCATCAGCTTGATGAGAATATTGATGGAAGGACCGGAAGTATCTTTCAAAGGATCTCCCACGGTATCTCCCACAACCGCCGCTTTATGTTGGTCGGAACCTTTTCCGCCCGCGGCCTTCTCTATATATTTCTTAGCATTGTCCCAACCGCCACCGGAGTTTGCGGAAGAAATCGCGAGTACCACACCTGCAACCAAGGCACCTGCCAGAACTCCTGCCAAGGATTTGATTCCGAAAAGATATCCGACTACGATAGGAGTAGTCAGAACCAAAAGTCCGGGAAGAATCATCTCGCGAAGAGCGGCGGTTGTGGAAATATCCACGCATCTTTTATAATCCGGCTTGGCTTTTCCTTCCATGATTCCTGGAATTTCGCGGAACTGTTTTCTCACTTCCTCCACCATATCCACTGCTGCTTTACCCACTGATTTCATGGTAAGAGCGGTAAAGATGAAAGGAAGCATAGCTCCGAAAAGTAGTCCTCCGAACACTTCCGCATTCAGAATATCCAATCCGGTGGTTCCGGTTCTGGTAATAAAGGCAGCAAACAACGCCAAGGAAGTCAGAGCAGCGGATCCGATCGCAAAACCTTTTCCGATCGCCGCGGTGGTGTTTCCTGCAGCGTCCAGGGTATCCGTACGATTACGAACTTCTTTTCCGAGTTCCGCCATCTCCGCGATACCACCTGCGTTATCCGAAACTGGACCGTAAGCGTCGATGGTAAGTCCGATCGCGATCGTGGAGATCATTCCGAGAGCCGCAATCGCGATTCCGTACATTCCCGCCAGAATATTGGCGGTTACGATCGTTACTACTAAGAGTAAAACCGGAACCACGGAACTTTGGTATCCCAAAGCGAGTCCGTAGATGATATTCGTGGCGGCTCCGGTTTTGGAAGCGTCCACCACTTCTCTTACGGGCTTATAAGAATGAGAAGTATAGTATTCTGTCACGAGTCCGATGAACATACCCGAGAATAGTCCGACGATGAGGGAAATATATACGTTCCATTTTGTAATCGTCTTACCTGCGATCTCGAAGCTATCCACCATATAGTAGTCGGTGACGAAATACATGGCCGCGCCCACGAGAAGAGTGGAAACCCATAATTGGATTTTCAGAACCTTCTCTACATTTCCTCCCTCTTTCACCGCAGCGATAAAGGAAGTCAAAAGAGAAGCCGGGATTCCGAAAGCGGAGATCAAAAGAGGATATAATAAAGCGTCCGTATTTCCTGTAAGTGCAGTAGCCGTAGCTCCGATCACGAGAGCCGCGCAAGTCGCTTCCGCGCAGGAACCGAATAAGTCAGCTCCCATACCGGCCACGTCTCCTACGTTATCGCCCACGTTGTCGGCGATGGTTGCAGGGTTACGAGGATCATCCTCGGGGATTCCTTTTTCCACTTTTCCTACCAGGTCGGCACCCACGTCCGCAGCCTTGGTATAGATACCGCCGCCCACTCTACCGAAGAGAGCCACTGCGGAACCGCCCAAACCGAATCCGGCCAGGGCTTCCATTAAGAAAAGCTTATCCACGGTTTGGAATAGATTGGTATAAAGTAGGAAGAGTCCGATCATTCCCAATACAGCGAGTCCTACGAGACCGAATCCCATAACGGCTCCCGAATCGAAAGCGACTCTGAATGCCTTAGCCATAGACGTTTTTGCCGCCTGAGCGGTTCTAACGTTTCCTGCGGTAGCGATCTTCATTCCGATGAAACCGGACAGACACGAGATCAAGGCTCCCGCAATGAATGCGATGGCGGTAAACAACCCGTCGTTGAAATCCGGAGTCGCCGGATTGTCCAGAAGGAAGAAGATCAGAACTGCCATAAAGGCGATGAAAAGGGAAATCGTCTTATATTCCCTTACGAGAAAGGCCATTGCGCCTTCAGAGATAGCGGAAGAAATTTCGATTAATTTCTTGGATTCTTGGTCTTTTCCGCCCTCGGTTCCGATGGTAATCCTGGTGACCTTTAATGCGTAAACAACTGCGGTCAAAATAGCCAGGATGGCAAAGGACAGAATAATCGTTACCGAATTCATTCAGGGAAACCTCTTGTTTTTTTATAAAATTTCCGATGGTTTAAAAAGATGGGACCTGTGTTCGTCAAAGCCGCGGAGTATTCCGGATCTGTCTCCAGAGACCGGTCCGAGTTCCAAAAGCCCGATTTAAAAGGAAGGCTCTTGTAATGCGACTCACACTTTCCGTTTGGTTCTTTTTAGTTATTTGCACTATAAAATCCGTCCTGGCCTTGAGTTCAACCTTTTCTTGGGAAGAGCTAATCCAGCAGGCCGCCGAAGAGGCCGCAAGAGGTAGATACCAGCAAGCTTTAGAAAAGTTACAAATCGCGGATGAAACCGGAGAGCGTCGGGACTACCGTTACTACTGGATTCTGGGAAGAGCCCAGTTAGGTAAGGGAGAAGAACTCGAAGCTCTCAAAAGCTTCGAAACAAGCGTTCGTCTAGAGCCGGACCAACCCAAACTTCTTAGGGAGATGACCGACCTCTACGACTCTCTCCGCTTTCCGGACAAGGCTCTCGAGACGGCAAGAGTCGTTCTCGCCAAGGATCCTTCCGACAGAAACCTACGATACAGGGCCATGCTCTGGTCTTCACGTGTCGGTAATTTAGAATACTACCGTGCGGCATTGAGAGAATTGGAATCCGACAATCCTTATCTAGCGGAAGAACGGGCTTTATTGGAAGAAATCTCCGAGATGCAAAAATCCGGAAAGATCGACGAGTCCTTGGAAAGATGCAAAAGATTCCTCCCCTATTTTCCCAGAAACAGAAATCTACACCGCCTATGTATCCTTTCCTACAAAGCCAAAGGCGGAAGCCTTTACGAAGAAGGACTCATACAAAGGGCGACCATCTTTCGAGACGAACCTATCTACTATCATATTCTAAGTATGGAATATTTGGACCAAAGAAGATTTCCGGAATCTGCGGCTTTAGCAAGAAGAGCTCTTTTACTCGCGCTAAAAAAGACTCCCTTTCCGGATAAGGATTATCTTTTACCTCTGCGCAGATCCTACATCCAGAACGGTTCCGATTCGGGAATACAGGCGACCGAACTCTTGGAGGAAATCATACAAAAGAGAAAGACGCTCGGAATAGAAGAATGGGACGCTCTCCTCAAACATTCTTCCTTTAATTGGGAAGTACTAGCATTCGCTCTAAAAGCGATTTCCGAATCCGAAACGGAAGAAAATGCGGACGCAATCTCCCACGAATGGAAGGAAGCTTATAAAAACCAGAAAGGCCAGGAACTCGAAAGAGATCTCTCTCGGTTCGCCGGCCCATTCGTATTGGATCCCAGTTTCGATTATTATTTGGAGAATATTCGGTCTTACTGATCCTAACGCCCCGGAAGAGTATCCACGGTTCTATACAATAGATGTTTTTCGTTGGAAGAGAACATCGGCCCCCAAAGAGTGAAAATCCATCCGAACCAATGCTTGAGCTTAGGAGGAGAATGATCCGTCATTTTGGTTTCTTTTCCTTGGGGATCATAACGAGAGACCTCTATCTTGAAAGTTTCCTCTACATAACCGGGGACGATAAGTAGACTGAAATAAGGAAGATAGCTAGGCCAATCCGAAGTCTTTTCGAATTCCAATAGTCTTATCATTATCACATTCTTAAAGACTCCCTTAGGATACTCCTGAGAAAGCTGAGGAATGGATTCCACGGGTTTATACTCGAAAGGCTCCTCGGATCCGACATCATATTTACGCAATAGATTCGTCGGAAAATTCATGATGGCTTTCTTTTTCTTCCTAGGATAGAATTCTGAGAAATCGAAATATTTCTCGTCTCTTGCGAATTCCACCGGGTACCATCCCGGCGCCCAGGTTTTGCAAGTTTCCGGTCCGGGCTGACAGATTTCGGACTTATCTTTTTCGCCGCAGATCTGAACACAGGCTTTTCCTCGGATCAAAAATATGAGCCGTTCTTTAGGAGAATCCTTAGACAAGGGCTCCGGAAATTTTCCACCGCTGGTATATGAAAACAAACAGGCTTGGAAGAGCTGAGTAATCGTTAAAAGAAAGAATAATTTGGATCTTAACATTTAATTTGCCGGAAATAAAAAAGGCTTTAAGGGGATAAACCACCTTAAAGCCCTCAAGAAATTAGCCAAGGGCTAAATTCTTATTTCTTTCCTTTTCCTTTAGCGGGAGTCGCAGCGGGTGCTGCAGGAGCTTCGCTTAGAGTAGGATATTGTTTCTTATATTCCGCCAAAGAAACTTCGTCGAAATCTTTCAGAGTTTCGGTGAATGTCTTCAGGTTTTGCTTTTGAAGATCGGTATAGATCAATCTACGAGTAGTTGCATAGTCGTCGTTCATTGGATCGTAAAGAACCAAACCTGCGAGGAAGTCTACGATTTCCACGGGATGGTATTCTACTTCGGCTCCGACAAATACAAATCCGACTTTCGCACCGACTCCCCAATAATCTCTGTATTCTTGGTACAGGTTATGAGAAGGAGTATGGAACCAAAGAGCTCTGGTGGTATAATCCAAACCGCCGGTCCCGATTCTTGCTCCTGCAACCGCAGTCGCTCCGATCGGACCTATTGCTAGATCAAAGCTTGCTTCGGATTTCATACCGATATTTTTCTTTTGGAACCAGCCGAGTCCTCCCACGGTTCCGGTATAAATAACCGCCTGAACCGCGCGAGTTACCCAAACTCCCCCACCGATCTGAGGTCCGACGTTTAGGTCAACGGAAACCTGATCGATGATGTCGAAAATACGATCCGGAATGTACCAAGCGATTTTTTCTCCGGTAGAAGCTTCCACTTTCGCACGATTGGATTTATTGAATCCAAGTAATCCGTGAGCTTCGACAGCTTCTTTTTGTTCCGGGGAGAGGGCATTGTAGATAGCAAGTGCTTTCGTGTCAGTAGGGTGCAGTTGCAGAACGGTTGCCACTAATTTAGCGGCCTCCTCTCCTTTTCCTTCCTTCTGAAGAGCTTCCGCTTCAGCTAATAGATATTTCGCAGAGTTATTTAGTCCGCGGTAATCAGGGGTAGAGGAACAATTTGAGCCGAGGGCTGCAATTAAACCGACTACCACGAGAAATGACGTTAAACGTTTCAATTTCACAAGTCTCCTTTAAAAAATTCTTAGATACGTGCGAGCGTACCGAAGTCCATTCTTTTTTGGATATATTCTCGAAATCTCCTGATCCGGCCATTTTTTTGGGAACCAAATCTTTTTTTTCGGGTTGGAAAAAGAAAAAAACCGGACAAGAAAAGACGGATTTGTAACTTTCTCCCCTCCCTCACTTGGGATATGCGCTCTTTCCTTTAACGCAGACTGGCAGTCAGATTTTCCACGTGTTTTAGTTTAATATCGTTAAACAGCTTTCGATACTGCTCTTCCCCGAAATATTCGTAGGAAGTCCCGGATACTATGGATCTGATTTCCAGAGGAGGCTTTTTGGCGTCCGGATAACGTAGAGTTAGAATCGCCGTGGAATTGATCTCCACGGTAGTCGGAAAAAGAAAATATCCGACAATTGCGAGTAGTATGAAAGGAAGCTTAATGGCATGATTCGTGGCTCGAATTTCCGCCAACTCCAAGTCTCCGTAAATCACATTCGATTGCATCCCTCCGTAAGGAATCGATTCTTCCCAGATTACGGTCTTAAAGGAACCGGAATCGTTCAGTTCTTTAACCAGAGCCTTGAAGCGATTCGTAGTTTCCTTTCCGCGAAAAAAATCCTCCTCGAAGCTTACCGTTTGGGATTTGACCTGGTTCCCCATTCTTAAACTTACATGCGAATTGGTAAAATCGGCCGGAGGATCCAAGGGCTGAGGCTGGGTGATATTCTCGTTCATTTCCACTCCCGGACGAAACATTCGATTCGTTCCGAGGCTTCGGCAAGACGATAATGTAAGAATCAGAAAAGCAAGAATCCATAATATGATTTTCGAAAACACTTTGGTCATTCCATAAACCTTTGCAAATAAATCGTCGGAATCCCTTTTTAAGAAAGGGAGCAATATCGCTCTCCTCGATCTTCTAACCGTGATCGCGTGAATGAAAATTTCGCTCGTTTCTTAATCCGATAAAATCCGACAGAAGACGCCATTTTCACGTCATCTCTACAAGGAATTCCGCTAAAAGAAACTACCTATTTAGTGGTAGGAGTCGGTCAATTATTTACGAAATCGCAATTTTTCGCATCATTTCCCGCTCATATTTCTAGTTGACATGTGCCTCCTTTGGAATTTTATATTTTCCAACCAAAAGGAGAGGTTCGCCTATGAAAAAACAACTTCTAGCAATTTCGCTAGTTACGTTAATTGGCCTATCTGCGGGAACTTCCGTCTCTGCCGCCGACTACGGTGTCGCAGGTTGCGGATTAGGGTCCATACTGATCAAGGAAAACAAAGCAGGTCTGCAAATTCTAGCTTTGACTCTGAATGCAACCGGTATCCAAACCTTCGGAATTACCACGGGAACTTCCGGATGCACTACCGACGGGTTGGTACATAACCAAAAGGCTCAAGAAGTCTTCGTATCTCTGAACTTCGATTCTTTGGAGCAGGATATGGCTAAAGGCAAGGGAGAGAAATTAGACGCTCTTTCCGGTCTTCTGGGATGCTCCGCAGAGGGAACGACACAACTAGGTGCGTTGACTAAATCCAATTACGGAAATCTTTTCCGGGAAGAAACGACTCCTTCTTCGCTCTTAAGCGCGGTAAAAGACGGAATCAAGAACGATGCGACTTTAGCTCGCAGCTGTAAATTCTAAGGAGATACACAATGAAAAAAATATTCGCATTATCTCTATTCGTCACCCTGTTCTCGATTCCTACTTATGTTTCGGCTAAGTATGGAGCAGCCGGCTGCGGACTCGGATCCATCGTGATCTCCGAAAACAAAAAGGTCCACCAAGTCGTGGCCGTTACCGTAAACGCGACCGTCTACAACCAACTTTTCGGTATCACTACCGGAACCCTGGGTTGCGAGACTAGCGGTTTCGCTCAAAAAGAAGTGGAACAACAGATCTTCGTTCACCTGAACTACCAGTCTCTGGAGCAGGAGTTTGCTAAAGGATCCGGAGAAAAAATGGAGGCTTTCGCGTCTCTCATGGGTTGCTCCGACGCGGCTACTTTCGGCAAAGTCGGAAAAGAGAAGTTCGCTTCCCTATTCGACCAAAACGGTCCGGACGCATTCCTGGAAAAAATGAGATCCGAAGTTGCTTCCAACTCGGCTCTGGCTTCCAGCTGCAAAATCTAATAGAAGTTAGACGAGTATTGTCGGCTTTACCCTTCTTCCCTAAAGGGAAGGAGGGTCTTATTCTCCCCTTGAAATTTTCTTAAGAACCACCCCGCAATCATTTGAGAACGAGATTCTTACCGCTCTTTATTCTGCTCATTCTCCCTTTTTTCGATAATGAAATCCTAGGCTCCGAACCGGAAGCTCTCGCCGATTATAAAGCGAAGGCGGAATCCAAAAAGCTCTGGGAGGAAAGGTATTGGAATCTCTTAGGTCATTATACCAAATCTACCCTCGGAAATTGGGAAAGCGAAGCGGATTCCCCCAGCTTCTTTCTTTCTCCCGAAGGTAAGAAGAATCGAAAGGAAGAATTAATGGCGACCCTAGAAGGGATCCTTACGCCTAGTTCTCCTTCGAATCCGGAGGATAAGAATTGGATGCATCCGGTATGTAAATATCCGGAAAGAACCGAATGGTTGAAAAAGGAACTCTCCATTTCGGAATCCGACCTGGCTCCTGCGGATTGCACCCGCTTTCAAAATTGGTTTTCCGCTCTACGTCCCAAATCCGCCAAGATCATATTCGCTTCTTATTTTATGAACGCTCCGGCTTCCATCTTCGGACATACTTTGTTAAAGCTGGATTCCGACCATCCCGACCGAAAGGAAATCCTGGAATACGCGGTCAATTATGCGGCCAATGCGGATCCATCTTCTACGAACGCGATAACGTATTCCATCTTAGGACTATTGGGCGGATATCCGGGAACCTTTTCCATATTCCCCTATTACATCAAGATAGGAGAATACAACGACGTGGAAAGCAGGGATCTCTGGGAATACGAACTCAACCTGGAAAAACCGGAAGTGGAAAGAATGGTACGCCACTTATGGGAACTGGGCTCCGCGAGTTTCGACTATTATTTCTTAGACGAGAATTGTTCCTACCATCTGCTTTCTCTTTTGGAGGTTGCAAGACCTTCTCTTCATCTGAGAGACAAGGCGCCTTTCGTAATTCCTGGAGACACGGTAAAAAAATACGTGGAGGACGCGCATCTGGTCAAAGAAATCAATTATCGTCCTTCCATACGCAGCAAGATCCTGCAAAGGACTAGGATCATGAACGAAACGGAATTAGAACTTTATAAAAGCATGATTCAGAAGGGGGACGTTTCACCCCTTTTAGACAAGAAACCGGACCCCGAAATACGCTCCACTCTTCTCACGGATACGATGTTGGACACATTTCGTTTTCGAAAAGCGGAGGGAGAAGAATTCGAAAACCAATCCGCTTCGTATCGAAAATTACTACTGCTCAGAAGCGCCTTGGGTTCCGATTACTCCGAACCTACGGAAAGGACCACCCAGAGTCCTCATATAGGCCACGGTAGCTCGGCCGTTTACAACGAAGTGGGAACTTCCAGTTTAGGAAACTTTTTGGGTTTCGGATATAGGGCGGCCATCCACGATCTATTGAATACGGATGCGGGTTACGTTCCCAATTCTTCCGTGAATTATTTTTCCTTTAAGGCAAGATATTACCAAGACAATAAGAAATTACATTTGGAGGAATTCCATCTAATCCAGCTCTTGTCTCTGACTCCCTATAATTCCCTGGGAAAGTCCCTCTCTTATTTCGTGGATTCTGGTGCGGATTCCTCCGTCTACGAAAAGAATCGGGACAGGGAGAGGGACGCTCTCAGAAGCGCTGCGTTCCTGCAACCTGGGGATTGGTCCTATTCCCTTTTTCGTTTCGAGGAGAATGCCAGAAACGATCGCTTCGAAAGAATCACGAATGCGAATCTGGAAGCCACGGGAGGTTATAGTTTCCAGGACGAATTTACGGGAGGAGCTAAACGGTTTCTATTCTCCGCCCAGGCCGGCTTCAAGGCCAGATACAACGGCAAATACGACACTTTCGCGAACGTCGCTCCCCAAGCGGCGACATATTGGATAGCGAATTTCGATTCCTGGAAAGCGGTATTCTCATTACATTATTATGTTTTTTCAATATATGGCGTTCGGGACGATTATAAGGCTCAATTCGGGCTAAGATACGCGTTCGGACGGGACCATGAAATCAGATTCGAAGCAAAATCGCAAAGGAATTATAATGAGGCAACACTCTCTTACGTTCTTCAGTTTTAGCATACTCATATCGGTATTTCTGATAGGCTGTTCCAGCATGCTGTATCAGCCTAGCCCTCAGATTTTCTTTCCACCGGAAAAATTGGGTTATAATCCAGAAAAGATCCGACTCAAAATGAAGGACGGGGTCTCGGTGAACGTATGGATCTTCCGACCCAAATCCTCTCCACCTAAGGCGAGCATCCTGCAATTTCACGGAAACGGGGAGAATATGTCGAGCCATTACGTGAGCCTGGTTTGGCTGGTGGAAAAAGGATACGAACTGATCACCTGGGACTATAGAGGCTACGGAGAATCGGAAGGAGAACCGGACAAATTAGATATTCATAATGATTCCCTCGAGATATTGGAATTCGCAAAAAATAGGGCCTCTAAAAACAAAATCCCTTGGATCGTATACGGACAAAGCCTGGGGGGAGCGATATCAATCCGTGCCCTAGGAGACATGAAAGACAAGGAGGGATTATTACTCGTAGTAGGAGACGGGACCTTTGCATCCTACTCCGGCGTCGCGAAATCCATCGCAGATCGACTGTTTTTCTTTCCGATCGGTTATTTGGTTTGGGCGTTCTTTCCGAACGGCCTAAGTCCTCAGGAAACGGTATCGGAACTTCCTCCCATCCGTCTATTCCTGGTTCATGGAACGAACGATAAGGTGGTATCTTTTCCGAACGGAATGGAGTTGTTCGAGAAGGCTAAGGATCCCAAGATATTTTGGGAGATCAAAGGAGCCGGACATATGGATTGGCTGGGCCTAGGTCGTAGCGAAGGAGCCAAGAATTTTCTGAGATATCTGGACTCCCTAGTCGCCGCGAATCCTATTTCTCAGTGATACTATACATTCTACTTTCTGCGAGTAGAAATCTAAGAGCCGCTTCCGTATCCAACTCGCTTATGAATAATTCAGGGAGACTCAAAGGACCGTTATCGTAAAGTCTTATGCTCAAGAAACTCCTCTGGCCATCTTTGAGCAGGAAAATCTTATCCATATCCCTGCATTTCAAAGAATAGAATCCGGGAGTCAGTTCAAGCACACTGAATTCTCCGGAATCCAGGTCCCATTCTTTTAATCGGATTCTTTTTCCCTCCCGAAACGATCCTTCGAATTTATCCAGACTGACTCGGAAAGAGAATACGGACTGGGCGGGTTCGATGGGACGCAAAACGTATAGAAGGCTCCCCTTTTCCTTGGCTTCTCTCAATCGATCGAATTTCGAAGTGGTAGTGCAGAATGAAAAGGTCCCGAACAAAAAAAGAGCCAGGAACGCCCGCATGTATGGGACAAAAAATCTAGTAGCCCCTTGACGACTCCGGGTAAAATTGTCCTTAGATCGAGGATTTTCCATGAATATTGAGTTCACCCCCGAGCAGTACGAAACCTTGTTAAAATCCATCGCGATCTCCAGTTGGATGATCAACGCATTCAACGAGGGAGACGAGGAATTGAACAGCTATGCGGAACTCGAGCAATACATTCTTTCCTTCGCCAAGGATTTTGGGAAGCAGGAATTCGTGGACTACGATGCGGCCGACGATATCTTCTATCCGACTCGCAAATTCGAAGACCAGACGGATATATTCGATATTATCTCCGATTACGATAACGAACTTTTCTGGGACGAGCTAATACACCGCATGGCAAGACGGGATTTCCTACAGGAATACGGGGAAACAGGAGTGGCGGGCATGGCGATCGAGGAAAGAATCGAGAAAGAAGCCCCTTATATCAGTAAATACGAAGAAATCTTCACCAATCAGGGCCTGGAAAATATTGAGATCCGCTCCTAAGCAGATCCTTACCCATGTTCGATAGAGAGCCAGACGGTCGAGTAACCGTTGAGACCCTTCTTCCCAACCTGAGAGGGGTCGGAATATTAGGAAAAAAGAAATTAGAGATCCCTTATGCCTTGCCGGGAGACGTTTACGACGTCTATAAATTCGGAAAAAGAAAATTCTTCTATAAATGGAATCCCGTCGACCTTAAAGAAAGAAGCGCTATTCCTTCATGCCCCAAATTCGGAGAATGCGGAGGTTGTTCAGGGCAACACCTTCCCTATTCCGAACAATTCCGTTTAAAATCGGATCCGGTACTTAGCGAACTGAGTCTCTTAAGTAAAACGGGAGGATCCTCCCCCGCTTCCGGATCTTACGGCTATCGAAACAGAATGGATTTTGTGGTGTTTCCGAACCGAATCGTCGGATTGCGCATGGCCGGAAACTTCCGAAGGATCGTAGACCTGGAATCCTGCTCCATACAATCGGACTGGGCCAACGAGGAAATGCGAATTTTGCCATCGGTTCTAAAGACCTTTCCCGAATTGGAATACGATCGAAAGAAGGAAACTGGTTATCTCAAATACGTCACTCTCAGAAAATCCGTCTTTACGGAAGATTCCATGACGATCTTCACTTTTACCGAAGATTTTAGAAATAGCCCTGAACTTTCCAGATTCACGGAAGAAATTCCGAAAATATCTACCGCAAAAAATATCGTTCTTTGCTTCAACCGCAGAAAAGGGGAGATCTCCGCCTCCGGAGAAGCTTTCGCTGCCAAAGGAAATTTGTTTCTGGAAGAGAAAATAGAAACTAGGACTTTTAAGATTCCTTTCGACGGTTTCTTTCAACCCAATCCAAGGGAATTCTTAACGATACTGGACTTCATTCGAAAACGACTGGAGCCTTCGGAAACTTTGGTGGATCTTTTCTGCGGGAGCGGATTCTTCTCTTTGCTCTTCGGCAAGGACTTTCCTCATATTTTAGGAATCGATATCGTTCCCTCCTCCGTCTCTGCCGGAGAGGAAACATTGGCTCGCGAGTTTCCGGACAAGAAAATAGAATATTCCGCATTCGATCTATTTCATAAAAAAGGGATCCTTAAAATGGAATCCGCCTCTCTTCCTTGGAAGGATTCCGTATTGATCGCGGATCCGCCCAGAAGCGGCTTATCTCCGGAGCTATGCGAATTTCTGAATCGGAACCCTGTCCGGCAATTATTCTACGTATCTTGCAATCCGTATAATCTGATCCGAGATACCAAATTACTGGAAGAATCCTACGTTCTGGAGGACTTTCTTCTTTGCGATCCGTTTCCCCAGACCCCTCATATGGAAGCAGTGGCCTATTTTTCTCCCAAAAAACGCTGAAGCGAATTTTCGAAACCCTCGATACTAGTATCCAAAGGGGAAAACTCCGCGTAGGCGCCATGAAACGAACCAAACTATTACTCTTTTTCTTTCTGATTCTCGCAACCTGGGGTTGCAATACGGTCATCATCAAACCTTGGAATCCGGCTCATGCAGTAAAAGCTACCGAGAAAATCCGGGTATTTTTAGGAAAGGCGGAATCGGACCTCCTATTGAAAGCGGACGGAGTCATATACGTTTATGATGTGAACGATCTTCTGATCAAGAGAGCTTACGATTCCGTTTCCCTGGACGCAAAACGTCTGAAGGCTCCGATCCGTTTCGTTTCCGAAAACCCGGGCTTAGAGTATAAGGGAAGAAAAATGAGAGGAGAAATTCTACTCCAACCGGATAAAAACGGATCTGTTCTTATCATCAATCGAGTTCCTCTGGAAGAATATCTATTCGCCGTGGTACCTTCCGAAGTTCCTTCTTCTTGGCCGACGGAAGCCTTAAAAGCGCAATCCATCTGTTCCCGTACGTATGCGGTTCGTGAAATGTTGAATAAGAAAGACGCAGCCTACGACGTGGAAGCGACCGTGAATTCCCAAGCGTATGCAGGGATGGACAAGGAAAATCCGAGAACCACCGCAGCGGTTCGGGATACCGAAGGAGTACTCGCAGTTTACGACGAGGATCCCATCCATATGTTCTTTCATTCGAATAGCGGAGGAAGAACCGAAACTCCCGACCAAGTATGGGGAGGAAAGCGTCTACCTTATCTGGAATCCGTGCCTTCCAAGTTCGACGAAGCGGGAGACAATTTCGTTTGGAAAGAGAGTCTCACTCAGGATAGAATGGACTCCGTTCTCTCCTCTTTAGGAGTAGGCTCGGTGCAATCGGTTCAGGTTCTTTCCAGAACTCCTTCCGGTAGAGTGGATTTGTTGGAAGTGATCGGAAAACAAGGCACAAGCAAAATCAAAGGAAAAGAATTCAGAAGCCTATTCGGAGCCACGGTGAAATCCCTTCGCTTCGGAATCAAAAGAGACCAAGACGGATTCTTGATCAAGGGAATGGGTTCCGGACACGGAGTGGGCTTAAGCCAGTGGGGAAGTTTCGGAATGGCAAAACAGAATTATAACTACGCGGATATTATCCGTCACTATTACCAAGGAATCGAATTCGCAAGAATTACCAGATAGAAAATTCCAATCCCTAAGATCCTACCTAGATTTCTCTGATATCCTTTCCTCCTTGTAGGAGGAAAGGTTTTCCCACAAACTAAACGAAGCACTAAGGTCTAGGTGAGAATTCCTTCTTTTCCTTGCCATTCTCCCCTCATTTCGAAAATGGATGCATGTCGCATCCGGCCAGCAGAATCATTATCCGTAATTTGACAAAAACCTACAAAACCGGAAAACAATCCGTTTCCGTTTTGAAAGGAATCGATCTGGATGTGGCGGATACGTTTCTCACTCTAATGGGACCTTCCGGGTCCGGCAAATCCACCTTTCTGAATATTCTATCCGGAATCGACCAAGCGGACTCGGGAGAGGTCTGGGTGGGAGGCAGAAACATCGCGGAGTTCTCCGAAGAGGAACTTACCGAATACAGGAGAAGGGATACGGGAATCATATTCCAATTTTTTCATCTTCTTCCCTATCTCAGCGCGATGGAAAACGTGGCCCTCCCCCTTTATATTTCCGGGATGGGAAAAAAGGCGGCGAGGGAGCTAGCCCAAAACGCATTAGAAAAAGTGGATCTTTCTCATAGGCTCCGGCATAAACCCGACGAGTTGTCCGGAGGAGAACAGCAAAGGGTCGCAATCGCAAGAGCGATCGCTAAATCCCCTCGAATCATCCTAGCGGACGAGCCTACTGGAAATCTGGATACGTATCATGCGGCGAAAATTTTGGAACTCCTACTTAGCCTGCAGGAAAAGGAAAAATTCTCCCTATTCGTCGTGACCCACGACGGTGGAATCGGAGAAAAAGGAAAGATTCGTCTGAAAATGAAAGACGGTCTTATTCTTCCCGAAGGAAATCCGGCTTTCAGCGTATCATGAATCTGTACGTTCTTTTTCTTTACGAATATTTTAAGACCCATCTTCCCCGATTCGTATTCGCGCTCCTAGGAATCGCGCTGGGCGTCGGTTTATTCTTATCCACGACCACAAATGCGCATAAAGCGGAAAAATCACTCGTGGATTTCTCTATGGGATATCTGAAAGGGGATTTTAATCTGAAGATTTCCTCACCCCAACCGGGACAGGGCTTGGACTGGAATATTCTCTCCAAATTCTACTCGGAGCCTAAGTTCAGACATATTAAAATCGCTCGTCCCAGAATCCAAAGGGAGGGAATTTCCTCCGACAATCTAAGAGTTTTATACTTTGGATTGGATCTGACGAAAGACGGATTTGCATCCAAAGAAAAAGTTCCTACAGCGGACAAGCGCTCCCCTTTAGAGAAAACGTTCGTTTCTAAATCCCTGGCGGACAGATTCGGCGGAGCCTCCTTCACTCTTCTATTCGGAAAGAAAAGAATCGAATTCAGAGATTACGAGCCCGTGGATGTGGAAGGAGGATACCTCGTATTCGAGGATATCTCCCTTGCTAGCGAAAGAATCCCCGGGATTACCGGACCCGATTATTTTCTAATCCGAAGCGAGAAATCGGATCTAAAGGAAGTTAAGAACGAATTTGTTTCGGAATTCGGATCCAATCTTAAGATAGAAACCGCAGACGAGATCCGGGAAAGATCGGCGAACGCTCTTCGTTCTTTCCAGTTGAATCTTCTCATTATCTCTTTTATTTCCCTACTCATAGCGTTCTTCATGGTATCGAATACAATGTCCGGTTTGTTCCTAAGCAGAGAAAAAGAATTGGGGATCCTCAGAACTTTAGGTTTGAGCGTAAAAGGTTCCATTCTTCTTTTCTTAAGCCAATCCGTTGTATTGGGAATCTTAGGGACCGTTTTGGGTTTATTCCTAGGAGTGTATTTTTCCGGATTGGATTTCTTTCGCCCGGAATCGGGGCTCGTGGATAAGAATCTACTCTCCACCTATAATTCCATCTCTCCACTGGACCTGGGACTCGCCGCAGCATTGGGAATTTTAGGCTCTATTCTATCCGCGGTCTATCCGGCAGTAAGAGCAGGTAAAGTTCCCCCACTCTCCATTCTGAGAGAAATCCAAAAAGAGAAAAGTAAAACCTCGAACGGGAAAATGGCCGTCTGGGGATTCGTCTTATTTCTGGTCTCCTTGTGTATAGCGAACCTACCTTCTCCCTGGAAACTGCCTCTTTTCGGTTTGGCGGGAGTAGGAGGTATCGTAATCGGAATTACATTCGCTTTTCCTTATATTCTTTCCGTCTTAAGCGGGTTCATAGTCCGGATTCTGGACGGAACGGACAAGGGCCTTCCCTTCCTGAAGATAGGCATGGAGGAATTGAAGGAAAATCCGGGCAGAAACACTCTGACCGCTGCGACGGTAATGCTCGCGGTTTCTTTGGTGCTATGCCTGACCGTCCTAACGGATAGTTATAAGAAATCCCTGAACGATTGGGTGGATTCCGAATATCCTTCCGACTTTACGATCATAAACGATCGTTATTTTCATTCCGGTATCCATGGAGGAGTTCCTACCGATCTGCCGAATCGGATACGAAAATTAGGCATCAGTTCCTACCTGGACGGCTTTTTGGTAAATACCCAATTCGAGACGGACAGAGGCGAATTTACGGTACACGCCTACGATTTTTCCGTTTATGCAAATAAGCCGGAAAGAATCGAGAACTCCGTCCAAGGACCTACCGACATATTAATTTCTTCGAATATGGCCTATCTACAGAATCTGAAAGTCGGAGACTTGTTAGCCTCCCAAACTCCTAAGGGAAGAATCGAGTTCAGAATCCGCGGAATCAAGGAGCATTTTTTCTCGGAAAGGGGAACCGTAATGATGGATATTCGCTCTTACGGAAAATTTTTCGATATCGATACTTTGAACTCCATCAAACTCTTTCTAAATAAGGAATATTCGGGAAAGGAGGGAATTGCCAGGGCAAAGGAAATACTCGATTCCTTCTTGGGATCCGATCCGGAATTAGCCGACCTGAATCTTCTGGATTCCTACGAATTGAGACAGATCTATCTCTACGAGATCAATAAGGTTTTCCAAGTTTTGGATTCCCTAAAGGCCACTGCGATTTTTATCTCTCTCATTTCCCTTCTTTCCTCTCTCATTCACACCCTCTATGATAAGCGCAGGATCCTCGGCTTATTGAAATATTTAGGCGCATCGACTGGACAGTTAGGAACCATTCTGAAATCCGAAGCGATTTTTCTAACGAGCCTCGGCGCCTTATTAGGCATCGTATCCTCCCTGATACTATCTCCGATCATTTTATACGTGGTAAATAAGAACGCGTTCGGTTGGACCCTGACATTCTCCTTTCAACCGGAAATTCCAAGCCTCATCCTAGTCTCGGCGCCGATCATCGGTTGGATTTCCTCCGTCTATCCTCTGTTTATCTTGAGAAAAATGAGCTTTCAGCTCAGTCCCGAGTAAAGAAAACTATCTTGATTCCCAGTCGGGGGGAGCATAACCTATTCTTCGATGGCCACACCCCTTGAAATCGCCTTGGAACTCGCCGAGGAAATCAAGAAAATCAACCAACAGGAAGACAATCGGATCCCTTCTTCCGACACTTTTCTAAAGGATATGATGGCCTTCTACTCCAGGGAGGCCAGTGATATCCGTCAATCCCTAGAACTTCTACGTGAGGCGAGATATATTTTCATCATCAAAATCGTTTTGCCGGAATCGTCCAAAAATTCCAGGGACCAGGACCAAGGAGTGGACGCGTACGTTTACGCGGATCTGAAAATCGTGAACGATCTGAAAGGATTCGCGGAAAAGAAATTAGAAAAGGCCTACGAGGCCACCTATTACAAGAGAAAGTCCCCCTTTCAAATCACTAGAGAATTATTTCCTAAAATCAAAGAGCATAATAATACCCCTCTAGGTAGATTCATCAATATCGCGGTGATGCTCGAGGAATACCAAAGGGTTCTTACCGCGGCGCCCAACGAATATGAGGAAAACCGCAAGCGGAACCTTCTGTCCGAATTATTGGAGAAAGCTGGGACTCCCGTCGCAGTCGCAAGAGATATTCCCGATTATGAATTAGGTCCGCTAGGTGGGGGCAGCGCTTCTTCCATGAAAAGAGCCGCGGATGTGGTTTCTTCCAGCGAAGTCGCCTTAAATCCCAAAAGTCCCTGGTCTAGGCTCACGTCCAAATTCTCGGTGGAGTTCCTGGTGAGGATCCATCTTAGGAAATACGAATTCGATACGGTTCGAAAACTGATTCTGAGCGGGAAGCTTACCAACTTCGAAGATTTAAAATTCATACGTGATAGCATCCAGAAAATGGAATCCCATATTCATCTAGATCCGCTTCTCTCCGGCTACACTATGGATATGACGGAATTGCGAAGACTCGCTCAAAAGAAAATGAATATACTGAAAGGAATCACAAACTCCGGTTCTATCGGTTGATTCTAAATCCAACCCATATAGTGCACTACCAAAGCGACGAGAAGCACGACTAGGATAAAGATATATCTTTTTCTGGCGGAATAGCCGGTATCCATTCTGTCCTTTGGAAAATACAATAGAAAGAGCAAAGCGTTCGCGACAAATACAATAAATACCGCATCCTGCTTTTCCTTCCAAAAACCGGTGGTATAAGCGATGGCCGCACCGATGGAAGGAAGAAAGGCCAGAAGGGATTTCCAGGTAAGAATCCTAGTATCTTCCTGAAATACCTTCACTTGCTTTCCCGAATTTTTCTCCAATTGGGAAACGAATTCGTCCATATTCTCCAGATTCAAAAGTGGTATATAGGTTCCTTGCTTGGTAAGAAGAAGGATCCGATCGTATCCACGGAAACTATCCTTCTCGATCCCCTCCAGATCCTTCAGGTCCACTTCCATACATTGGCCCTTGGCGTTCCATTGTTTCAGTAGCCTTCCGTCTATCTCTACCTTGGCTCCGTCCAGGATCTTCAATTGTCTCGTATAATTTTTCACGAGAAGAAGTAGAAGAACCCCTCCTAAGAAAAGATAGGTGGTAAGAAAGGATTCTCTCTTATCCGCCTCGACCTGAACGAGACTCACTCCTATAAAAATGAGAAAAACGAGAACTACCAATCCTGTTCGGATCAATAGCTTTTTCTTAAAAACGGGGGAATCGTATTTGAATACGGACATGATCTTATTCCAAGTTGCCGAATTCGGATTTCTTGAAGATAGGGAAAACCCGAATCCCTTCGGCTTCTATGGCTTCCCTTCCTCCTTCCTCCCGATCCAGAATACAGACGCAGGCGTTCACTTCCAGTCCGGCGTCGCGTAAACTTTTAATCGCCTGAAGAGTGGAGGCACCTGTGGTAACCACGTCGTCCACAACCACACAGGATTTGACCGCGTTCACACCGCCTTCCACCAGGTTTTTGGTCCCGTGATCCTTTGCCTGTTTTCTCACGATCAAAGGAAACACGTTCTTATTTTGCCTTCTGGATTCCAAAGCCACTCCATAGCAAATCGGATCGGCTCCCATCGTAAGCCCTCCGAAAGCTTCGGCCCCTTCCAATCCGGCGGCAGGAAGATGCTTTTCTACGATATATTTGCAGAGTAATTCCAATCTCTCCGGATGCAGTGTGATTTCCTTACAATTGAAATAATGCCTGGATTTCTTACCGCTCGCGAGAGTAAACGGCTCTTCCCGATAACGATACGCGTGGTTTTGAACGAGTTTGAATAATTCGGTTCGCAAGATTATGGCTCCCAAAAACGAAACTTTTCGTCTTCCAATCCCATTTTCCCCGAAGAACCGAACGAGAAAACGGTTTTTTTTGCAACCAGAACTGCGGGTTTCGCTCTTATTCAGCAAAAGACCACCACCGGGATTACCGATATGGAACAAACGAAAAAGAAATTAGCATTGAAGACGACCATCTTCCTATTTGCCACTCCCATCATTGGAGTGATTGGCACGGGATGGCTCATCCTCACCCGAGGAATTCCTTTAAATACCTGGCTCGCCTACCTATTTATGACGGCGGCGACCGGATTAGCGATCACAGGGGGATACCACCGTTTATTCTCCCATAGAGCATACAAGGCCTCCTTTCCGGTCCGCCTTTTCTACGTTCTGTTCGGAGCGGCAGCTTTCCAACAATCCATCATCGAATGGAGTTCCGATCATAGAATCCACCACCGTTATGTGGATAAGGAAGAGGATCCCTATGCGATTACGAAAGGATTCTGGTATGCGCATATTCTTTGGCTCTTCGAAAACAGAGACCACAGGACTCCGGTCAACGTAAACGATCTTTACGAAGATAAACTGGTCAAATTCCAGGACGACTATTATTATCCGATTGCAATCTTCATGGGCTTTATTTTCCCGATTCTTCTTTGCTCCCTTTGGGGCGACGCTTTGGGAGGACTGCTGCTCGTGGGATCTCTAAGGATCGCAGTCAACCACCATATGACCTTTTTCATTAACTCCTTGGCTCATTACAAAGGAGCACAACCTTTCTCGGACAAACATACCGCGAAAGACAATTGGATTATCGCCCTTTTCACTTTCGGAGAAGGATACCATAATTTCCATCACGAGTTCCAAGCGGATTACAGAAACGGAATCCGTTGGTTCGATTACGATCCTACCAAATGGTTGATCAATACATTCGCCTTCTTAGGACTCGCAAGCGATCGTAAGACTATTTCCGAAGAGCAGATTCTTAGAAAGAAAATGGTCATGGATGAAAAGCGCCTTCGTGACAAATTGGAATCCAAATCCGCCGTCGTAAGCAAAGGATTCGAGGAAAGATTGGAATCGCTTCGTCAATCCGTCCAGGAAAGCCAACAAAGATTCCTCGATCTCAAGGCTTCACAAGAAGGAAAGAAAGCGGTGAAAGAAGCCGAGTCGGATTACAAGGTTGCGTTACGCACTTGGAAACGCTTCGTCTCCGGAGACCTGACTCAAGCGGCTTAACTCGCAGTCATAAAACCTGAACCCATTACTCGCCCTCCGAAAGGAGGGCTTTTTTATTTTAGGAAGGTAAGAATAAGAAATCGAAAAATTTTAAATATGACCCGCGATGGCGTGTGGATCGTCCCCCATCTGGGAAACATCCACTTCCACTTTCAGTTTATGCTTTCCTCCTCCGAAAAGAATTCCTTTCAAAGGGGAAACGTCGGAGAAATCCCTCCCCAGGGAGGTATTCACGTATTCTTCTGTGATCGCCTTTCCGTTCGTAGGATCGAAATCCAACCAACCAAGTCCAGGCGCATATACTGAAATCCAGGCATGGGTCGCATCGCTCCCCCTCAGTTTCGGCTTACCGGGAGGAGGATAGGTCTCGATATAACCCGAAACATATCTGCAAGGGAGTCCGAGAGAACGAAATGCGGCTATGGATAGATGGGTAAAGTCCTGGCAGACTCCCTCCTTCTTTTCCAAAACCTCGTCCAAGGGAGTGTATATATTCGTACTACCCGCCTTGAATTTGAAGTCCTCCCGGAATCGCCTCACGTATCGCAGAACTGCTTCCTCGTAAGGGATATCCATGGGTAGATATTGGATCAGGAAATTTCGGTAAACGCTGGAGCGCCCCACAAAGGGAGAATCCCCCACGAATTCCAACGCTTCCAGGGTTTCCTTTTCCGTAGGAGATTTCAATTTCTCTAATATTTGAGAAGCGGTTACCGATCTGTCTCCGGATTTTTTTTCCGGTTCGAAAGTGGTCACCTTGGCTTCCGCGGTCACGGAAAGCACGGTATGAGGCGTCTCGACCGCGAAAGAATAAACCGTATTTCCGAAATAATCCTTTCTAAATTCCGTAAGCTTCGGCTTAGGCAAAATACTGATCTTCAATTCTCTGCAGATCTGTCTATCGTTGGAATCCGGACAGAGATGAGCCAGATTCAGGCAATGCGAAACCTGCTTCTCGTAGGTATAATGAGTGAGATGTCGGATGGAATACTCAGCCATAAGGGCCTCCCAGGCGAACCTGATTTTCCACATAGCGGAAATATTTGCGTGCCACCGCGTCGGAAACTCCCTTCAGTCGATCCAGGATATCCGTAAGCCATCTGCGAAGTCCTCCCGCAGGATCCGCGTATTCAAAAATGCGTTTGGCGTCTTCTTCCCGGAATCGAACCAATAGATCCGAGAGAAGCGCGATCTCCTCAGAAATCTCTTCCTGGCCTGCGGAGGAGAATAACGTATTTTCGCTGAGTCTCTCCAACTGGAAGGCAAGAGAGCGAGGGTTACTCTCGTCAAAGAGTAGGATATCCAACACGGATTCCGCTTCGATTCTATATTTATATCGCCTACGGTAGGTTATGCGAATATCGTTCACGTTCAATAGACTTTCGAACATGCTCTTATTATAAAGTGTCGTTCTTTCCATCGCGGAAAGTATGAGGCGAGCCAAAAATTGCGCCCTCTCCAAACGTTTTCCCATATCCAAGAAGAAATAGCCGGTTTCACGGCTCATACTCTCGTTGGCAAGACCCGATAACGAAGCGAAGAGATTCACCAATTTTTGGAGATACTCCAGAACCTCGTCGTAGGTGGAATTCATAGGAGATTCCGATTCCAATCTGGAAATCAGATATCTTGTATCGTCCGAAATTCTATCCCTCACAGCCTTCGTGGATCCGGCAAAGAAATTCAGATCGTGGCGGATACTACCGGAAGCGTGAGGAGAAGTCGCCATCAAAAATACCTTCTCCCTTACTGAGTCCAGGCTCTCCTGGCCGTTTTGTTCCAAATAATTCAGGTTCAATCCGGAAAGCTGGTCCACTATGGAAAGTAGAGAAGAATATTGTTCCTTCTCGTAGGTTTCCTCCGCTTCCAGTATCTTATTCACCGTTTCGCGTAAGAGTCGTGCCATATTCTCCGCGCGTTCCGCATAACGTCCCATCCAGAACATATTGTCTGCGACGCGGCTCGGAATACCGGAGCCTTTCCGTTTGATCGGAATCCGACCGACCTGTCCGGGTAGGAGAGAGAATTCTTTCTTCTCCTCCGAAGCGAGAATCCAAAGATCCTTGGAGATGGCTCCCCTCTGGTTGGTAACGATGAGTTCGTCCGGCTTGGGAGAAACTCGAACGAGTCCTCCGGGCATAGTGGTATAACCGTTTTCGGAAAGACAAACGAAAGTACGAAGCACGGACTTACCGACCAGAAGTTCCTCGGAATCTCCGGAGAAAAGAGGACAAGTGGAGCCGGTTAGAATTTCTTGTGCCACATAACGCTCCGGTCTTGCCCGAACCTTGGCTCTCCATTCTTCCCTCTCCGATTGGCTCAACTGGGAAAGGAATACGGAAGGATCCATTGGAGAGCGAATCGCGGGTTTGAGAACGTACTTGTTCGGATTGGAAAACACTTCCTCCCTGGAAGCCTCGCTACCCAGCCAATGAGTGGGAACATTCGGAAGAATCAAATCCTCTCCCAAATAGAATTTGGACAAAGAAGGAAGAAACGCGTGTATGGCCCTGTTTTCCAGAAACCCCGATCCGATAGGATTCGCTACCGCCACGGTGCCCGCTCGGACCGCTCCTAAAATTCCGGGAACACCTAGAAGCGAATCTCCCTTTAATTCCAGGGGATCCATGTACCAATCGTCGACTCTTCGGAAGATCACATCCACTTGTTGCAGACCTTCCACTGTCTTGATAAAGACCTTATTGTCCCGTACGGTAAGATCCTCCGACTGCGCCAAAGTGAATCCAAGATACCCCGCTAAATACGCATGCTCGAAATAGGTCTCGTTACTAGGTCCGGGGGTAAGAAGAATGATGAGAGGTTCTCTGTCCCGATTCGAAGAGAACGAGTATAGAGTCTTACGAAGCGCCCTGAAATACAGTGCCACTCTATGAACTTGAGAATCTCGATAAAGAGAGGGAAAAATTCTAGAGAGAACGATCCGATTCTCCAACGCATATCCGGAACCGGAAGGAGCCTGAACCCGATCTCCGATCACATAAAAATTTCCGGACTGGTCCCGACTGATATCCGTGGCAAGGAACGCCAATCGAAAGCTTGTGAAATCGTAAACTGGAGCGCAGGCTCGTAAAAAACCTCCGGATTGGAATAGTATCTCGTGAGGAATTTTTCTCTCGTATAGGAGTCGACGCGCTCCGTACACATCCTTTAAGATTTCATTAAGTAGTTCCGCTCTTTGGGAGAGTCCCCTTTCTACCCCGTCCCATTCCTTACTATCCATGAGTAAGGGAAATAGATCCAATCCCCAGACACGTTCTCTCTCGTCTCCGTAAACGTTATAGGTTACACCGGTCTCTTGTAGAATGCGGAGACTATCTTCCTTTCTGCGTCTTAGTTCCGCGGAACCCAAATGATTCAAAGAGCGCAAAAGAAATTCGTATTTTTCACGAGCTTGGCCTTCGGGAAGGCAAACTTCATCGTAAATCCCGGTAGAAGGACGGTATCCGGAAAGTAAATTGGCGGTTTGGGAAGCTCTCTGGTTCATCTTCCGGGAGTCATTCTCTCTTGCGGGTGGATTTTTTCCATCCTTTCGAAAGATTCTACGGAGTTTTTGCTCAAAATTCAAACAAGAAAATCGCCCCTCGCTTAAACCTTGGGCTTTAAGCTCCCGGAAATTTTTTCCGAGAGCTTCGACATTTTGCCTAGAAACTAGAAATTTTTTAGAAAGGAGAAGCGTGCGATTCTCCCATGACTCAATCTATTTTTAGAGTCGCTCCGATATTGATCTGACGATACGGTCCTTGCTGGATTCCGACAGGTAATCTTCCCGAAATATAGACCCGATCTTCTAAGTTCTTTCCGTTCACGAAAATGGACCATTTTCCTCCAGGCAATTCGTACCCGAAGTCCGCGTTCCAAATTCCGTAAGCGGGAACCATCCCTTGGCTTCCATCGGTGCTTTGGTTTTTTGTGTTTTGCAAGTCGGAGTATTGTTTATCGAAGTATTGGTATTCTATTCTTGCGTAGAATCCTTGTGGACTCTTCACTCCGATCGCACCTATGAAAGTATGCATAGGAACATAGGGTAAATAATTTCCGTTCGTGTTCACTTTGATGAGATTCCCCGTGGAATTCACAGCAAACTGAGCCTGGTTTGTGACGGATACTGTACCATCCGGATTCTGCACGGTTCCCACGGGAACATAGGTAGTGGAGATCGCCTTTGTATAAGAATACGTCAGCTCCAAAGGAATTTCCCATCTGGATTCGGCGAATTTTCCGAAATCGAACACGAAGCTACTTTCCACTCCTCGGTTCACGGATCTTCCCGCGTTGATCGGAACCGCACCTATCCCCGAGCCGGCTTCGTTCGTATTCACGATTTGATTGGAGAAAAATAATGCATAAGTACTCACCTGGGTATAGAAATAACGGGTGATGTTTCCCCTGAATCCGGTCTCGTAATTATTGGATCTCTCCGCGCTTAATTTATATCCCAGTCCCAAAGCTGGATTCTGGACCGTGGAGAATGTAGGAGGAGAGAATGCGGTATGCGCCCCTGCGAACCACATGAATTTTTCGGTAATATCGAAGGTCATCCCTAATCCGGGAAGAAGCACCTTGGTATAGGATTCGCTCGCTTCGTTTACTAAAATGGAATCTCCTACTACGGATGCGTTTCCCTTCGCGACATCGCTTGCGGTCGCAAGCCTCCTATGAGTGTATACTCCCTGGAAGATATGCTCGTAACGCACTCCCGGAATCACCTTAAACTTTTCGGTGAGTTTGATTGCGTCCTGGATATAGGTGGCGTAGGCCCGAGCGTTACGATTCTGTTGTTGGGTGGTAAGCCCGTCGCTCATCGTAGGATAAGGAAATACGTTATTCGCCGCATTTACCGTTTCGTAATGCGCCCTCATACCCACCGCGATCTCATGCTCCAGACCGAAGGTATTGAACTTACCTTCCAGTTTGGTTTCCAAGCCCCCCGTTCTAAAGAAAGAATGCCGGTTCGGAGTGGAATTCAACATATAGATCACGTCTCCCGGCTGGTTCCCGAAGAGCTCGGGAGCATAGACTCCGAAAGCGTTTGCAGGAGGACGGGAAGCGAATCCGAACTCGGTGGCGTTATTATAAGAATAGGACTCTTGCTTAAACCGGAAGCCCACATTGGTCCAATAGGCCCGAGTGATCATTTTCCAATTATCGTTGAAGGTATGATCGTGTCCGATTACCGCTGCCTGTCTTTCTATGGATTTATGGTCGTAGCGTGCAGGATTGATTCTAGGATTCTTCCAATACAATCCTTGGGTTAATCCCAAATAAGTAGCCTGGGAATCCTGTTGGTAACTCTGGTATTTTAGAAAAACGGAATCTTTATCGCCGATCTTCTGCATTAATTTCAGATTCAGATCGTTCACTTGGAAACCTTGGTAATCCCTAAAACCGTTCCCTTGGTTGTGCAGGTAGGAGATATCGTAGGCGGTATTCGTGTTCTTAACGGTTCCTCCGTATTGGAGTAGACTGGACGCATAACCGTTCATCCCACCTATGACCTTCATATTCAGGGTGGGTTTTTCCGGAGGTTTACGAGTCACATAATTCACGATACCACCCAAAGTGGTGGGTCCGAAAAGAATGGAACCCGACCCCTTTACGACCTCCACTCTTTCCATTCGATCTATATGAGGGATAAAATAGGACTCCGGTTGTCCGTAAGCGCTTAAGGAAGTGAAGACCCCGTCCTCTAAGATGAGAGTTTTTCTGGATTCCTCGTTACTTACTCCTCGAAAGGCGATATTCGGAGTAAGTCCCACGGCATCCTGATAACGAATCGTCGCTCCGGGAACCCTACGCAAGGCCTCCATGGAATCTATGGGATTCGTTTCTTTCAGGATCTTTTTGCCGATCACATTCGCGGAGCCGGGAATCTTTTTTAGATCGTCTTCTTTGGCTCCGATCACGTTGATCTGACCGCTTTCCAGAAATCTCCTTCGCTTTTCCACCAAAGGATCCTCGGACTTCTCGCCCTCTTTTTTTTCGGAATCCGTTTTAGATGCGTCTTTCTCCTCTCCCCCGTTCGGTTGGGGAGATAGAAGGAAGATCGGAGTGAAGAGTAAGAATAAGAAGACTAGGAACCGGATATTTTTTCGCACGAACATCAGTCCCCGTCTCCTCCCGGGCCGCCGGAAACAGGACTCGTTCCGATCAATGCAGCCAATTCAACATTCAAAATATTTAATATTTCTCCGAGATCCGCCACGGTCGTTTTTAGATTCGGTACGTTCGTCCAGCCTGTGGAATTCAAAGCGGTTAAATCCGTTTCCACTGCGGTGATCTTTTGCAAAATCTCGGTATCCAAAGCGGGGCTATAGAATTTCACATAATCGGAAAGTCCGGCGCCGGTTCCGTTTCCGGTATAGACCGCCTTGAACGCGGACAAATTATCCGACAAATTCTGGAAGGAATTCGCGGAGAATCGAGACTCGGCTCGTTCCAAATCCTGCACGGATCCGTTTCCACCGGCAGCGAGCCCCGCAGGAATCTCCAGCCTTCCGTCCTTCATCGCGGTGAGTAACTGGATGGTCCCGCCATATATAGCATCCAAAGCCGCCGTGGAAGATGAGAATGCGGTTCCCGCAGCCAATTGGTCTCCGTAGGGAGAAGCGGCTCCGCTATCCCAAAGATCCGTCATGGCGTGCACATTCACTTTGTATTGGTTCACCATGGCGCGAAGTAGAAGAAGACGAGAGCTGGAATTTTGCTGCAAGGACGTGCAATCCGGATCGGTTCCTCGAGAAGGATCCGCTTGGCTGAAAGCGAGATATTCGATTCCTACGATTCCTTTGGAGTCCTTGGGTAGAGGACCCGAAACCGGATCCACATACAATGCCGCCTGCCCCGCATTTCCGACGAACTGATCGATCAGGTCCATATCGTCTGCCACGGGAGGAGTCTCGGAGATATAAGAGAATGGAAAAGAATCCACCTTAGCATACGGCCCCACAGCCGGTCCGAACTGAAACATCTCCACCTTTTTCAAGGCGGCGATATTCTGCTTCCAGGTGTTTTGGAATTGGGAGACAGTAACGGAGCCGCAGAGATTATCCGCATCCGATTTCAAGGAGTCCGCCTTCGTAGCCAGATCCTGGTACAGAGGAGGAATCACATTTTTTCCCATATTTTCCAAAAAACTGCGAGGATCGAAGGAGTTGAACATTCGATAGAGAAAGCCGTTGATCGCGGAAGACGAGGAGGCTTCGTTTTTAGGAGAACAGGATAGAAAAAGAACCGTCCCGAAGAACAGTAATAAGAATGAAAGAATGGAAACCAAAAATCGCTTCTTTAGGGAAGAAGAGTCGGCACTTCCCTGCCATTTTGGATGATTTTGTCGCATAATTGCCCCGAAAGAATTAGGCTCTGTAATTCAGAATCAGAATTATTTTCAGTGAGCCCATTGCAACTGTTTTTGAGAGAGCGTCTCATTCTTTATACTGAGAAAAGTCAAGGGATTCCGCAAATGCAATCGGAGCAATCGAATTGGAATGATTCTATTTCTAATCGAAATCGATTCGGGCAGGAAGTCCGAATCGATTCGGAACTTAGGCTTCTGCCCAGCGCAAATCCATAGTGTATCCGTCCGTATTTTCGATCCTTTTAGGAGCGGAGCCTGCATGGGGAGAATGTCCGTCCGCCAAAAATCGGGATATCCTTCGGCTTTCCGCCTCGAAAGAATTCACCGGATAAGTGTCGTAGGAACGCCCTCCCGGATGGGAAACGTAATAGCGACAGCCTCCCAAAGGACGAGAGGACCAAGTATCCCAAATATCGAATATTAGAGGATTATGAATCGGCAAATTGGGATGAAGAGTAAAAACCGGACTCCAGGCCTTGAATCTCACCCCTGCAACGGCCTCCCCTTTTCTGCCGGTGGATTTAAGAGGAATCTCATAACCATTGCAACCCAGTAGATACCGATCGCTCCAACCTTCCACTTTCACTTGCAATCTTTCTAATGCGGAATCCACGGAGCGAGACGTTCCAAAGGAGGAGGCTTCCTCTCCCAAAACGTTCCAGGGCTCCAACGCCATTCTCAATTCTAGAAAGACTTCTTCTCTTTGGGTCTTTCCGTAGACGGGAAAACGGAATTCGAAGAACGGTAGGAACTCCTCTTCCCTGAAATGAAAGCCGTGCTCGTTCAGATCCCGGAGCACGTCCTTAAAATCGGACCATACGTAATGTGGCAATAGGAATCGATCGTGGAGTTCGGTCCCCCAATGGACGGGAGGTTTGGAGTATGGTTTCTCCCAGAATCTGCCTAGTAAGGAAAGAACTAACAGTTGTTGGACCGTGCTCATCCTTGCCTGAGGAGGCATCTCGAATCCTCTTAGTTCTACGAGTCCGAGTCTAGGTCCGGAAGGAGGATACAACTTGTCTATGGATATCTCCGCTCTATGAGTATTTCCGGTAAGATCCACGAGTAAATTTCGGAAGAGACGATCCACGAGCCAAGGAGGATGGGGTTTGGAAAGATCCAATTGAGCCGCTGCCAGTTCGAACTCGTGTAGAATCTCGTCTCTACCTTCGTCCATACGAGGCGCCTGAGAAGTGGGCCCTATGAATAATCCGGAAAATAGATAAGATAAAGAAGGATGGTGCTGCCAATACGTTACGATACTACGAAGAAGGTCCGGTCTGCGCAAGAAAGGACTATCCTCCGGACTCATTGCTCCGACCGTGATATGATTTCCGCCCCCGGTTCCGGTATGGCGACCGTCGACCATGAATTTCTCGGCGCTCAATCCGATCTCTTTGGCCTCTTCGTAAAGAATACGGGTTTTTTCCTCCAATTCACGGAAATTCGCAGAAGGATGTAAATTCACTTCCAGAACCCCAGGATCAGGCGTTATGCGAAATAAGCTCAGTCTCGCATCCTGGGGAGGCTCGTAACCTTCCAGAACCACCGAGACTCCGGATTCTTCGCAAGCCGCTTCGAGTGCGGAAACCAAATCCAACCAAGGTTCTATCGCCTCCAAAGGAGGAAGAAAAATCCGAACTACGCCCTGCCTAGGCTCGATTACCAAGGTGGTCCGTATAGGAAGTCCCGATTTTTCGCCGAAGAATTTAGGCTCCGATTTTCTTCTCTTGAGTGTCCGAGAGATTAGATCCTTGCGGCTCGGAAAAGATTTACTACGGGAAATATCCGTAAGGGTCGCGGTAGGTCGGAACTCCTCCGAAATGGAGGAAAAAGGCAATCTAAATCCTGCGGGGCTATCCCCCGGAATCAGATAGAGTCTTTCTCTCTTAAATTTCCATTCGGAGCTTTCCCATCTCGAATGTATATAATCGTACTGTAATGGAAGAGCGAACGCTTTTTTAAGCTTAAAATCCCTGTCCAAAAGGGAGAGTAACCTTCTTCTTTCCAAAGCCTCGAAGGAGAAATCATCCGACGCGGGCTTCGCTTCTTTAGGATTCTTCCATTCGGGAAGTTGTCCCTCTTTCCAAAGATAATAGAATCCGTCCTCGTAGAGAGGGACTAAATGTTTGGGAGAAATTCCCAGATTCTTACTCAAGGATTCTCCCAGTTTTTCCGCGTCATGAAGCTCGGTTTCCGTATCCGAATTCTCCTTCGCTTCCGAGCTGGAAAGAAGTTCCTCTTTTTCCCAAAGATTCTCCCCGTCCCTTCTCCAGAACGTATTCAGAGACCAACGAGGCAGGGGTTCTCCGGGATACCACTTTCCTTGGGTAACCATCACTATGGAACCCGGAGAGAATCTTTTTCGTAGACGGGTTAATAGAGTCTCTCCGAATTGCAGTTTCTCTTTTCCTAGTGCGGAAATATTCCATTGAGGATCCTGCCTTTCCGTGTCCGAAATGAAGGTGGGCTCCCCTCCAATAGAAAGCCGTATATCATTTTTTTGGAATCTAGTGTCCAGGGACTTTCCCATCTGCAGAATGCGATCCCAGGTGGCGTCCGAATACGGCTTGGTCACTCTTGGGGATTCCTGGAAACGTCGGACCTCCATCCTAAAACCGAATTTAGTCTCCGCAGGGTCCGAATATCCGAACACAGGAGAAGCGCTTGCAGGTTCTGGAACGGCGGATAGAGGAATATGACCTTCTCCGGTAAGAAGTCCGGAAGTAGGATCTAGTCCTACCCAGCCCGCTCCCGGCAAGAAGACTTCTGCCCAAGCATGCAGGTCCGTAAAATCCTCGGTAGGCCCCAAGGGTCCTTTGATCGCAACTTCGTCCGGTTTTAATTGAATTAGATATCCGGAAACGAAACGAGCCGCGAGACCTATATGACGGAGAATTTGAACGAGAAGAAAAGCGGAGTCTCTGCAAGAACCAGATTTCCTTTCCAGAGTCTCGGTGCAGCTTTGGACTCCCGGTTCCATCCGAATCACATAAGAAACGTCCCTGTAAACTCTTTGGTTCAGACCCACGAGAAAGTCCACCGTGCGATTGGGCTTCAATACTCCGTCTTTACGAAGGGAAGAAATATAGTTTGCGAGAGCGTGACTACCGTCCGTAGCGCTCAAATACGGAAGCAGCTCCTTCCTAAGAGAATCGGAATAGATAAAGGGAGCCTCTTCCGCTTCCGGCTCCAAAAAGAAATCGAAAGGATTCAAAACCTGAATCTCGGCCACCAAATCCACAAGGATCTTTAGCTTATCCGTCTTTTTAGGAAATACCAACCTTGCCTGGTAGTTTCCGAAAGGATCCTGCTGCCAATTCAGGAATTGATCCTGAGGTTCGACCAGTAAAGAATAGGAAACGATCCTGGTCCTAGAATGAGGAGCCGGTCTCAAACGGATGATATGGGGAGATAGATTTACCTGCCTATCGTATTCGTAGGAAGTTTCATGCGTTAAGGAAACGAGTAAGGACATAGGCCGCGATTTCTAATCTTGAATATTAATTTCTAAAATAGGTCTCGTCCAACTGGGACGCGATTCCGTTCAAACGGACTTGCAACTGATCCAGATATTCGTGCATTCCGGAGGAGAATATCTCCTCTATGGAAGCGTAATTCATCTCGGAGAGAAGAACACCTACCCGTTTTTCCGTCTCGTCCGCATAGGAATCCCTATCGGTTCCGCTGATGCTCTTTAAGCTATCGAAAGACTTGGCTAAACAGAATCGGATCGCTCTAGGAAATATCTTATCCAGGATTAAAAACTCCGCTATATTCTTAGGGGTGATTCTGGTATAGAAGCGATTGAACATCTCGTGAGCGCTCGCTGATTTCAATAAGGAAAGCCATTGTATCAGATCCAATGTGGAACCCACTTCTTCTCTGGAAGGAAGAAGGATGAAATACTTCATGTCCAAGATCCGTGTGGTCTTATCGGCTCTTTCCAAAAGTCTACCGAGTAATGCGAAATGCCAGACCTCGTCGTGGGAAATCGTGGCCTCCTGACAACCGTAAAACAAAAGACATTGGTTACGGATCGCCTTGAAGAATTCCGCGATACCCGGCATATCCGATTCTTCGAATCTTTTCTTGGATTTGATCGTAAGATAGAACTCGTTGATCACTTCCCACATGGGAGTGGATATATTCTCCCTGATGGTTCTTGCGTTTTCCCTGGCTCGTATGAGACAGTTCATGATAGAATTCGGATTTTCAGTATCCAAACTCATGAAATGAATTACGTTTTCCTTACTAGGAGAATTATATTTCCTGGTGAATAATTCGTTATCCCCGGTAGTATATACCAAGGGCATCCATTGACGATTCGAATCCTCGTTCAAATCCAGGGACAATTGAAAATTCACGTCTAAGAAACGGGAATAATTCTCCGCTCTCTCCATATATCGGTTCATCCAATACACGGATTCGGCGACTCGGCTTAGCATGTGGAAACCTCTCTAGTCTTTAGTATGTTTCGGTTCCGCTTGGAGGTCTTCCCTCCGCCTCTTCTTCGATTATTAACCCATCACCCAAGTATCCTTGGATCCTCCACCTTGCGAGGAATTGACGACCAAGGATCCCCTACGAAGAGCCACTCTAGTCAGACCTCCGGGCATGACGTAGATTTCCTCTCCGTAAAGAATGAAAGGTCTAAGATCCACATGCCTTCCTTCCAGCTTATCCTCTATGAGAGTCGGAATCCTGGAAAGACTGAGCACAGGCTGAGCGATATAATTACGAGGATCGGCCTTGACCTTAGCCACGAATTCTTCCTTCTCTTTCTCGCTAGCTACGGGACCGATGATCATTCCGTAACCGCCTGCACCGTTTGCCGCCTTAACCACTAGGCTTCCTATATTCTCGCATACGTATTTCAGATCCTTTTCCCTAGAACAGAGATAGGTAGGCACGTTAGGAATGATAGGATCTTCTCCCAGATAGTATTTGATGAAATCGGGAACGTACGAATAGATCACTTTGTCGTCTGCGACTCCGGTTCCGGGAGCGTTCGCCAAGGCGACATTCCCTTTTCGGAATACTTCGAATAGACCCGGAACTCCCAAAAGAGAATCCTTGCGGAATACTTTGGGGTCCATAAAGATATCGTCTATTCTTCTGTAGAGAACGTCGACCTGCTTCAGGCCCCTGGTAGTTCTCATATAAAGTTTATCGTCGCGAACCGTTAAGTCGGTTCCTTCCACCAAGGGAACTCCCATACGGGAGGCAAGGAAACTATGCTCGTAATACGCCGAATTGTAAATACCGGGTGTGAGTACCGCTATATTCGGATTGGGCTTACCGGATACATGTTCGAGCATCCCCCTGAGTCGAATCGGGTAATCGTAAATGGGACGAACCGAAAGACTTGCGAATAATTCCGGGAAAGTCTTCTTCATGACTTCTCGATTTTCCAAAACGTAAGAAACCCCGGAAGGACAACGCAAATTGTCTTCCAGAACGAGCATTCTTCCGTCTCCGTCTCGGACCAAATCCGTTCCGGTGATATGGATCCAGATACCTTTAGGAGGAACGAGTCCTTTACATTCTTTTAAATAACCCGTGGAACTTTCCACGATCTCTCTGGGAATGATTCCGTCCTTGATGATCTTCTCGTCCCCGTATACGTCCTGGACGAATAGATTCAAGGCGCGAATTCTCTGCTTCAGCCCTTCTTCCATTCTCTTCCATTCGTAAGCGGTGACGATACGAGGAATGATGTCGAAAGGCATGATCCTTTCCTCTTCCTCTTCATCCCCGTACACGTTAAACGTGATTCCGAGAGAAAGAAGAGCCTTTTCCGCGGAGGCCTTTCGTTTTAAAAGTTCCTTATCGTCCATCCCTTCGATCCGGGATTTCAGGGTATGATAGCTTTGTCGGATTCCACCTTCTTCCGAGAACATTTCATCGTAGAAGGAATCTGTTTGGTAATTTGTCAGGAGCATGGCAATCTCCCCCCATCTATCTGAAGGAGACGATTTTTGCTCCCAAGAAACAAGCAGAAATTAGAATGTCCGCCTATTTTTTATACCATAATCGTATCATTGATTAATAATTAGGCAATTTATTAAAAAAACATTCTAAGTGTATCCAAAGAAATCCGGTTTTCCCTTGTTTTTGACCAATTTTGAAAAGAGAAAGATAGAGGAAAGGAAAGAAGAATGGACCGGGAATCCATCAAAAACGACGAAAAACCCGGATCTCAAAGTCAAAAAAATCGAGAAATAGAAGAAAGAATGAAGCTTCTTATCTATAAATTATTTCTTATTTTCGAGTTCATTAGCGATTTGGCATTCTTTAGGAATCCATTCTTGTTCCGCTCTACCTTCTCTTACATATCCGACTATATGACCGGAGCCTGCCGCTACGGCCAGTAAGGAAGTGCTGATGAGCAAACTATAAGGAGAGCTGGGAACCAAATCCGACAGACTTCCCGCCACATAGGAGCCGTAAGCGGGATACAAGGTTCGATACGCGGTCATCTCCTCGGCCTTATCGCAGCGGAAACGGAAATATCGGATCGCATCGTCGGAAGCTCTTGCCTCCGGATAAAAAGCACCCAAAACCGGAACGGAATATGCCAACGCATACCAGCTTCTGTATTCTCTTTGAGCAAAATCTTTCGCGTGTCCTCCCTCGTGAACTACGACAGCGGGAATATCCGAATACACATGAATGGTATTAGAATAGGGATTATAATGGTCTCCGCCGAAAATTCTTCCCACAAGGAGCACGTCATTTACCACGTAAGCGTATAGACCGATCGTCCATTTTAGGAACGGATTCACCGTCTTGGAAGCGAGCAATCTTTTGAAGTCGTCCAGAGGTGCGTATTGATTGAATCGCACTTTGACGTCTTTCAGGTTATTATCGCGGATGTATTCTTTCAGATATCTTTTGGTTTCGAAGGAGAAGGAATGGTTTTGCATCCTACGGTCCCAGATCATCAACTTGGAAAACGGACTCATAGGCCAAACCCAACTTCCGATGAAATCTAAAAAAGAATACGGCTCCCCTTCTTCGAATTGGGGATGCCAATCGTCGAAATAAATTTCCTCGTTCGGTTCGTAAGGTTGGGCGACAGTATATCTCTTTTCCGTAGAGTAATAGCAGGAAGAAAGGAAGAGTATCGATGTGAGAATTAGGATCGCTTTTCTCATTTTTTCTTTCCTTTCTGACTCTTGGCCTTGGTCCCTATCACCGGATGCTTCCTCCAGGCTTCCAGAAAATCCAGAAGCGCGACCCTTCCCATTTGGTTCAGTTGATCCTCTCTATTTCCTCGATGCCCCAGATATGGAAGGTAGATAATCCAGCCCGCCAAAAGGGGGAGAGTGGAAACAAATGCCATGCAATCGGTGGCACGAGATTCGATTCCGTCTCTAAATTTATATTCCCATAAATTTCCCTCAGAACGAACCTCCGCCTCGAACTCTACGATCACCTCGTTGTAGGCGCAATGGTCCAAGGACTCCAAACGAAACTTGCGTATCGTAACCTTGTGCTTTCCCGGATACTCGTCCGGGTAATCCCGAAATTCCTTTTGCAATAGCCTGGAGACCGGACCATAGAGATTGGAATAGTCTATTCCATATCCGGTCCAACTTGTAAATACATCGTCAAAACGCACGAATTTAGCCGGTTCCTCTCCCGGAAATTCCACTTCGATATCGGAAGTCAGAAAATAAGGTGAAGTGATCGCCAGTGATTTAAGTTCCCACCAATCCTCCTGGATCATATGCGGTTCTGGAACCGTTCTGGGAACGTGAACCTTGATAGACACGCATCCGAACGAAATAAAAAGGGAAAGGATTAAGATTCCATAATACGAAAAATGCCCGGAAAGGCGGATTATATCTTTATTCATTCTGTATTCTAACGATCCGATTAACTAAGTCGATCCGAAAAAGAGACTCTTTCAGGTCTTGTTCTCGAATTCGGAAAGTATATTAGGATTCAATAATTTCCGTATCACTACCACAAGTAACCAATCGCTACCTAGTATGACTACCACGTTCCAAAGATTACTCACGATAGAAATGTTCTGTATGAAAGTCAAAAAATCCTTAAAGAAGCCAGGATCTTTTGCAAGCGGTTCGTTTTCATAGAACGCTGTGTTTGCGCTGCCTAAGGAAAAGAGCAGGAAATACAGCCAAGCCCAAGAGAATACGATAAAATATCCGCAAAGAAAGACGAAAGGAATCCTAGCCCATTTCTTTTTTAAGTAGATCCCAATCGAAATCACGAAGGAGACGACTACGAATACAAGTCCAAGCCGGGACAGAAGCAACAAGCGATCTATCGTAAGACCTTCGGGTTGCTCCGTGCCGAATCCTTGAAAGAAAGCCTGTAAAGGATCCTCGCCCGATTTTTCCTGAGCCCAGGAAAGGAGAGTGAATATAAACGTCATCAGTCCTAAGATCAAGCCTGAGAAAATGGAAATGCAGAGGGATATTAGCCCTAGGTTTTTTAGAAAATCGCTAGGTGTCGCTTTTACGGGGGAGTTACTTTCTGTCATTTGATCAATCTATCGAAAATGGATAGAATCTGAGACAATAAACCTACGAAATCAATTTTTTTTTGCAAGTTCCGACGCGTCCGAAGAAATCGTAGTCCATTTGGATCCCGGAATTTCCAAAACGAATTCGGAACCAAAGGCAAGACTCGGCGTCTGGAATCCTTTTCCTCCTTTTCCGGAAAGCACCTTGGAGACCGCCGCCAAGGAGGACTCCACCGTAAATTCGTATCCTTCCTTGCATTCCAAGATACGGGTAACCGTCTTGCCTTGGGAGTTTTTCACTTCCCCCCAGACTTGGGTCTTGACGGAGTTTCTAACTCCCTCTCCCGGACCCTGGATCGTTTTTCCTACGAGCGCCTGCAATCCCTTCAAGATCCAGGAGAATTTCAGAAGGGAAAGAATCGGTTGCATATAACGTAACGCCCGGACTTGCCCCGCGGGTATATCCGTATACACGTCTATGTTTGGAATTCCAGTGGAAATATAGGCCGTAAATACGTCTCCCCAAGGGATTCCGTAAACTTGGTAGGATCTCCCTCCGATCTGTAAAACTCTGGAACGGCTCAGATGGGGTACCCCGATCATTTTACCATCCCTCCGAATCTCGGATCCGTAAGGCAATTGGGCCAGAGCGCTTTTCATGGTTCCGGGAGAGACCTCGGAAAGACCCACAAAGGCCAGTTCCAAAGACCGGGAGGTAGGAAGAGTTTTTTTGAGAGAAGAAGCGAGACAATCCGTAGGAACGATATCGAACCCCACACCCGGCAAAATGAGAACTCCCGCCTCCACCGCCTGAGAATCAAGGGAATACAGGGACTCGTAAACGGGGATCTCTCCCGTGATATCCAAATAATGCACTTTCTGGGAAATACAGGCTTTTGCCATGGGTAAGGAAGTGAGAACGAACGGTCCGGCACAATGCAATACCAATCGGAAGCCACGGATATTACGAGCTACTTCCTCCGGATGAGAAAGATCAAATACAAGATACTCTAGTCGTAATTCTTTTGCCAGTTCGGAAATCTTGTCTGCGTTCCTACCCGCTATTACCGGCTTGAGTCCTCGGGAAACCGCTCTTCTTGCGATCAATTCTCCCGTATAACCGTTTGCACCGTAGATCATCCATTTCGAATTTGCCATAGACCAGAAGATGACTCCCTCGCAGTAATCCGTCAACCGGCATACGCCCTTGGGTTTAGTTTTTTTATCACAATTGATAGGTAAAAAAACCCGGGAATTAGAGTCCGCTTTAGTTTTGGATTGACCGACCCGAATTCCCGGCGATATTAGAAGTACCGGCTTGTTTATGGAAAAAATAAATCTAATCACAATCGCAATCCCATTCTTCTTCCTATTGATAGGAATGGAGCTGGCTTTCTCCTGGTATCATAACCGGAAACTCTATCGTTTGAACGATTCGATCAACGACCTGAGCGCGGGGATTTACAGCCAGATCTTCGGCATTATATTTAAGACGATTACGTTTTTTGCATACCTTTGGGTGTACGAAAACTGGAGGATCTTCAACCTCCCCTCTTGGCCGAGCGAACCCGTCTCCTGGATGCCTAGTTCCGAAATGTTAGGACTTTCCGCAAACACCTGGTCCTGGATTATCATACTAGGTGTCTGGACTGCCTGCTTCATTCTCTACGATCTGGCCTATTATTGGAACCATAGACTCAGCCATGAGATCAATTTCCTCTGGGCGGGGCATGTGGTTCACCACCAGAGCGAAGAATACAATTTAACGGTGGCTCTACGCCAGGCAAGTTTCCACGGATTATTCTCCTGGGTATTTTATATTCCTTTGGCTCTTTTAGGTTTTCCTCCAATTGTAATGATTTTAAACGGGCAGCTAAATCTGATCTACCAGTTCTGGATCCATACAAGAGCGGTGGACAAGTTACCAAAATGGTTCGAAGCCGTGTTTAATACTCCTTCTCATCATAGAGTACATCACGGAATCAATCCGAAATACATCGATAAGAATCACGGTGGAACGCTGATCGTTTTCGATAAATGGTTTGGAACCTTCCAAAAAGAAGAAGAGGCTCCCGTATACGGAACCGTAAAACCTCTTAAAAGCTTTAACCCTCTATGGGCCAATGTGCATTATTGGGTGGAAATGTTCCAACAAGCCTGGCATTCGCCCAAGTTTTCGGATAAGATTAAGGTCTTTTTCGCAGGACCCGGCTGGAGACCCAAGGAATTGGGAGGACAATATCCTATTCCGGAAGTGAACGAGAAGACATTCCATAAATATGATGTGGTCCTACCTTCCGTATTGAAGGCCTACGGAGTGGTCTGGTTCATCCTTACCCTTATAGGAACATTCTCCATGTTGGTTAAAATCAATAGCATCCCGACCGATATGCAGTATCTGATCTTTTTCTTAAGCATCTTCTCTCTCATCACTGTGGGAGGAATTTTGGATCTGAAGCGTTGGACTCTCTATCTGGAACCGGTCCGCCTGGTCTCCTTGGTAGGAGCCGGATTCTATGTGGGATTCTCCGGCGCAATTCTCTTACTGATCGCAGGATTTGCTGCTCTTTCCCTAGCATGGTTTCTCTCCCAAAGACACGCCTTTGCGGAATGGAAGGACATAGATCCGGTCCAAGACATGGATCGTAGAGCCGCCTAATAGCGGAAAGCGATCTTCTTAGAATAAAAGGATCTTCCGAATCCGGAGGATCCTAAGCTTCTTCTTGCAAAATATCGAATCATTCCTTTTTTTCGGAGAAGCCGCCTCTTCTCTTTATGACCGATTTACTCACTTATCCTAGCCTAGGATTCCAGCTTTTTCCCGGTTTCTTTTCCGATTCGGAATTAAGGGAAGTGAGAGAAATTTTTCTGGAGGCGGACTCCCGGTTTCGAAAAGAATATCCTGACCCTCGTTCCGTGAACAGCGCCTATCTCACCAGCCCCAAATTCTGCCCGGAGGCTCAGAATAGACTCCGACTCTTTCAATTCGTCTCCCAGAAGAAATTGGTTAAACTTGCAGAAAACCTAATAGAAGAATCGGTTTATTTCCTGAACACCCAGCTTTTCTTCAATCCGGAGTCCGAAGAAAAGAAAAACTATTGGCATAGGGATATGCAATATCTGGGAGTTTCGGAAGAAGAACAGAAAATCATTTTAAAAAGGGATAAGGTACTGCATTTTAGAATTCCATTCTTCTCAGATCCGGGGATGGAATTCATTCCCCGTTCCCATTTGCGTTGGGACAGGGAAATAGAATCCGATACACGATTGGAGAGAAACGGCAGAAAGAATTCCGATCCGCTTCCGGAAACGGTCAGGATTCCCCAGGAGCCGGGAGACCTTCTCGTATTCTCCGCTCATCTTATTCATAGGGGAATCTACGGAGGAGAAAGAAGGTCCCTGGACCTACTCTATACGAATTTTAGGGACAAGAAATCCTCTTCGGAGACGTTTCGTCATTTTCCGAACGAAAATGAATTACTCGCTTTAGAAAATCCGAATCTATTCGAACAAGCCGATTAGAATTCGTATACCAAGGCCTTTCCTGTTTCCAAAAGACTCTTAAGGGAGGAAAGAATGGCCGGCCATCCGTTATTCAATCCCATAAATGTATCCGGATTATCTATGATATCATCGGGAAGAAGGTCCTCGTGGATCAGAGTCAATTTGGTCAGATCTTTCATCTTCTTCAGTAAGAAGGTGACTTTCGTCGGCGCTGAAGATTTTTCCATTCTTTCCTTGAAAGCCTCCATCATAGGATGATCCGCGGGAACGGCCCAGGTATAAGAAAGCAACCGAGGTTTTTCGCATTTCAGTATTTCTCCTTCCACCTCCGGCCTTCCCTCCGGATCCAGAAAACGGAATTTCCCCCCCTCTCTCCAATCCCCTTCGATTCCTCTTCCGAACCAATAGACCTTGGTAAATTCTCCGTTTGTCAGAGCCTCCCAGATCTTTTCCGGTTCGGCGGCTATATAATTACTGTAAACGAATTTGACTTCCGAAGTTCCGCTCATGATTTTTTGTCCTCCAACGATTCCTTAAATTTTTTCAACGCCTGCAATTTTCTAGTCTCGTATTTCCTAAGCCATCTCTCCGAAATCTCATGGATCGGAGCGGGATTCAGATAATGCATCTTTTCTCTCCCCTTCTTTAGGGTCAGAACCAGGTTCGCATCCTCCAATATCTCCAGATGCTGGGAAATCGATTGCCTACGTATTTTTAGGCCACGGCAAAGTTCGGCCAAGGGTTGCCCGTCCTTTTTGTAAAGCCTATCCAGAAGCTCCCGCCGCAGCGGATCCCCCAGGGCCTTGAATACGTCTTGCATGTCGTTTTTATTATGCAGGCAATTACCTGCATGTCAAGTAAAAGGACTCGCTAAAAAGAAAAACCCCCGGGGGAATCCGGGGGTTTCGAGAAAGGAAGAAATATGGGATTTTCTACTCTGAACTTAAATCGGAGGAGAAGTAGCGAACTGTATGTCGAGCGCGTCGATAGTAGCTTTCTTCAGGTTATCCCACTGAACCGGATCGTAATCAACTCCTGGAGTTCCCGTAGGCTGGCCGGATTTACCATAATCTCCAATTCTAAGATAAAGATTGTCCACTCTTGTTGCTTGCACATAATCAGCGGGAATATCGACCGCAGCCACATGATCGCTTACGAAACCGTTCACATTAAAAAGTCCGTAGTTCAAAGATATGGACCAAGGAGCACAAAGATTCCCATTGTTTGTAGTTAGATCCGAGCCGCCCGGTTCTTCCCATCCAGACTTAGCGGTTACTTCTAGATTTCCGGTCAGCTTTTGGCTATAAGCTAACTTATAATACTCATCTCCCGTTCCCGAGCAAAAGCCTTTGCTATCAAGTACCGTCCCGGGTAACAAATTCGCCGCACCTAAGATCCGAACAACTGTCTTGAAACAGAATACTGTCTTATTATCCATTTCTTCCAGGATAACTCGTCCTTTTGTAGCGTTCTTAGCAATCTCAGTATCATTCGCAAGTTTATTGTCCCAGGAATACACCTGGACCAACCCTTGGTTACTATATCCCTTGGATTCATAGTAACCTCCAGGAGTAACGTCCGGAGAATAAATATAACTCTCTATATCCGCAATTCCTGTCTCCACAGCCGGATTCAACATCTGCAAACGGTATTTCACCAACGCACCGTTTTGAGTGGAATCGCGAGGATTATCATCCCAGTAAAACTGCAAAGCGATATCGTTGGAATTGGTCCCGTCCGTTCCTTCGGTCCTCAACTCCAGATAGTTTTTGAACGTCTTGGTGCTGGGATAAACCGTCGAACTCGCGCTGAAGCTGTCATTCAATCTGAGAGTAATCGTAAAATTCGTTCCGGCCGTAGTGGAAAAATTATGTTGAGTAATTCCACCCGCTTGGCTGGCGAAAAATACAAGCGCAGGATTAGCCTGGATGGACCCGATTACATCGTCCATAAAGAGGGAATTTCCTCTCGCCCAGGTGGCCGATCCTCTTACGAATCCCCATTGATCGGCACTTGCATGCAAGGGTTGGAGATGCGAAACATTCAAACGGATCGGAAGAGGATTCGCACTATTCTTCTTTCCGAAATCCAATTTAAATCCCAGGGAAACTCCGAAGAATACGAAGAGAACTAAGACCGCTTTCTTAGCAAATCCTAAAGTAAAGATCTTTTTCATTGCGCGATTCCTTTGGGAACGATGATGAAAAATCCGGTTTTACTTTGTTCCAATGTATAGCCGCCGGAGAGTAGAAATGGAGGAATTCCTCCACCTCCGTCCGATTTACAGGCGGAGGACACTAATCCGGATAGGATCAGCCCTAAAGTGAAGAGCAAAAGCCCTCGTTTCAGGTTCAAAATCATACTATAACCTCTACGATTTTATTAACATCTATATGCATTTCGCTTCTCGATGGGGACGCCAATATTTCGTAACTCGTTCTAAATTAATTGCCCAGTCTATTCCTACCGAATTCCTTTTCGATCCAAAAACGGTCCAAAACCACCCTTTAATCCGTTTTCTTGGATAGAATCTGGAAAGATATTGTTATGCGACGAAATTTTATCTCCCTTTGGCCCGACTTGCGAGTGACTTTTCCCGCCTTCCCGGATTATAGTCTCTTCCAAGATTCTCCTACAAGGCTTCTCCCATTATGACCGGACCCAATTTACATGTCTTTTTAAAGAACCCGATTCCGGGAAATGTGAAGACACGTTTGGCCAAGGATATAGGAGAAGAAGCCGCCTTGGAGGTTTACCAGGCATTGGTAGATAAAACCCAAGCCGCCTGCAAGGGACTCGATCTTCCTAAGACGTTATGGTTCGATTCCTTCCTTCCGAATCCGTCCGAGTTGGGAAGTTGGGGGCATTCTCCTTTATTCATTCGTTTGCAACAAGGCAAGGATCTGGGAGAAAAAATGAGAAACTCTTTTCTATATTCCTTCCAGAGCGGTGCCAGTTCCGCAGTTCTAATAGGAAGCGATTGTCCGGAGTTGGATACTCTCCATCTTAAGGAAGCCTTTCGGATACTCGAGCACAAGGACGTAGTACTCGGCCCTGCCAAGGACGGAGGTTATTATCTAGTCGGACTTCGTTCGGATACTCCGGAACTTTTTCATGGGATAGAATGGAGTACGGACACCGTATTCTCCAGGAGTCTGGAAAAAATGCAATGGGCCCGCAAACAGGTGGGATTATTGCCGGTATTGTCGGATCTGGACGATTCCAAGGATTTGGAATATTTCGAATCCAACGGACTATTGGACTGGAGAAAGAACGGGACCTAAACCGACCCCCGTCCGCGACCGAGGTCGCCCAAAAAATTCAAATTTTATAATATTCTGGGATGCGTCGATCGCCCTCGCACCTTAAAGGACGAATCCTAAAGGGAACCTAGTTTCGCGACCGGACTCGGATCATTTCGCACCGTCTCTATCCACTCCTGCTTAAACATGGATTCGGGTGACAGTGTTCGCGGCAAAAAAATACTCACTCTTTTTAGATTAACTACCGCAAATAGGCCGCAAGACTTGCCAGGGCTTATACCACGAAAATTCTGATCGACCAATACAAGGCCAAACATCCCCCTATTCTCTCCTCACTAGTGCCCGCAATTCGATTGCGAAATCACAATATACGATATCGGCCGTCCGGATTGACCCTTATTTCCGTTGACTCCGGAATTCCTCGCACGCTACTGTAAATTTACACGGGTCGGTTTCGCATTCGTTTTCACACGATTGTAAATTTCCCCTTCGGCTCGTCTGATTTACTTGTGAAACGTTTTAACATTCTGCTTTTCTGTTTATTTCTTCTACTTTCCTTTCCGTTATTCTCCCAAGAAGAGACCAAGACTCCGGAGCCTACTGCGACCGAGACCGTTTCTCCCGAAGACCAAGCGTTAGCCGCAGTCAAAAAATTGGTGGGTTTTATTAGGTATAAAAAGAACGATAAGGCCCTGGCGCTCGTTCATGTTGGACGCTTCTCCGATAAACTCATCGGAGACTCCAAATTTACCGCCTCCGAAAGAAAGGAATTCGAGGAGGCGATTTCGGAATATATCGTAAACAAAGCCTTTCCGATCGCCCTGAAATATTTCGATAAAATCGATATCACCTATGACAAACCTTCCCTGAAAGGCGAGCAAGCCAGAATTGGATCCTCGATTCTCTACAAGGGCTCCGACCAGATCCGATTTGCTTGGATCCTGAGTTCCATAGACGGCGCCTGGTATATTACGGATTTTGAAACCGAGGGAAAGCTGGCCACAGAAATCAATAGAACCAAGAATATAGAGCCTTCCATAAAGAAAAACGGCGTCAAAGGGACGATCCAACTTGTCCAAAAAGTTGCTAAGAACTAATGAGAAAAATCCTATCCAAAGCGACCGAATTGGTGCTTACCAAGCCGGTCCCTTCTTCCCTATTACTCCTGATTATTTTGGGCCTTTCGGTCCTATTCGCCTCTCGATTATCCATTAATAGCGATAACCTTCAACTTCTCCCTTCCGATAATCCTTCCGTCATCCAAACAAAAAGGGTGATCGAGATGGTGGGAGGAAGCGGATTCTATACCGTTGCCCTCAAGTTCAAAGACGAGAAGGGAATGACGGAACATCTTGTCAAAGCCTTCCAAGCCAAGCGGGATGGAAACGCCGAGCTGCAAAAAAAAGAATTGGAACTGGCCGACCAGGAAAAGAAAAAGAACGCAGCATATTATAAATCCAAGGAAATTGCGCTTAAGAACGCTTCCGAAAGACTCGCCGAAGCTTTGAAAAAGGAAACGGATCTGATTCGCTTCGTTTCCTATAGATATAATGTAACCTTTTTGCAGGATAGACTTCCCTTGTTCCTAAAGACGGAAGACCTAGTGGAAGTCCGTAAGAGGGTCAAAAGGAAGATCGACGAGGAAATCGAAAAAGCGAATCCTTTCTTTATCAAATTGTCGGACGAGGAATACAATCCGGATTTCACGGATATAGTCTCCAAATACCAAAAATTGGCAAAACGGGATATATTCGACGAATATAATATATCTCCGGACAAAGGGATGCTCATTCTTCTCGCCAAGCCTACCGGTTCCTTCGTGGACATCCAATTTCTGGAGAAATTGGATAAGAGGGTCCAAGGGATCGTTGAATCTCTGGATTTAGGAAAGGACGGAGTCTACGCGGGTTACACCGGCGCATACAAACTCAACCAGGACGACTACGAGACCCTTCTACGAGCGTTAAAGCCGATCGGAATCGCCTCCTTGCTGGGAATCGCACTGCTCCTACTTCTATTCTTTAGAAATCCTTTATTTATCGTCATACTATTATTCTCCCTTGCAAGCGGGCTATTGATGACGTTCGGATTGACCGGTCTCGCGATCGGACAATTGAACAGTATCACGAGCATCATAGGCTCGATTCTAATGGGTCTCGGAATCGACTACGGAATCCAATTTTTGTATAGGTTCCGAGAAGAATTCACCAAGAAGCAGGATATCGTAAGAGCGATCAAGGATACGATCTATCATACAGGTATCGCGTCGTTCAGCTCGGCTCTGACCACCACTTCCGCTTTCGTCGTTCTTTCCTTTTCCGATTTCAGAGGTTTCAGCGAATTCGGAATCATCGCCACATACGGTACAATTATAATCGCCTTGGCGATGTACGGAGTGACCGCGCTACAGATCGCCCTGCTCTTGAAATGGTTCCCTGGGCTTTCCAAATACTTCCTATTGAACGAGGCCCAGCAGACCCCTTCCGGTTTATTAAGAAAATTTTATTCTCGTCCCGGAATCTTAGCGGTTACCGTCATGATTCTGGTCCTGGCTTTCGGGGTATTCGCTCCTAAGGCGCAGTTCGACGTAAACGGTCGAAATCTTCTCGTGGAAAATCTGGAATCAGTGAACCTATACGACGAGATCGCGGATCGTTTCGATATTTCCTCCGATCCACAAGCGATCGTAGTCAAGACTCTGGAGGAATCGGAAGCGGTTTTCGATTATTTGAGCCCTGTGCCGGAATCCATTGCAGGTTCCGTGGATCAGGTAGTCTCTCTTTGGAATTTCGTTCCTCCTTATACCCAGCAAATGGCGAATCGCAAGGTATTGGACCAGATTGCCAAAGACATGAAGCCTGTTAAGGCCGCCTTTCTAAAACCGGAGCAAAGAAAATACCTTCCTAAGGCAAAGCTTTATCTTTCGGTCCAACCCTACGATTACAAGGCCGTTCCGGATTACTTCACTAGTCAATTCACCGAAGTGGCAACCTCCAAGGAGAAAGGTCATCTTCTCTTCCTATATCCCAAGGTCGCGCTCTGGCACGGAGGAAAACTCCTGGAATTCTTCGCCGCAGTGGGAAGATTAGAAGTTCCTAAAATATCCCGTAGGACCCTGAATACGATCCTATATTCCACGGGAATAGCGGGTAAGGGATTCATAGATCCTGTCCGGGAAAAATATTCCGACTCGGAGACCAAGGTTCTCTTGGGCGCTCTCAATTCCTATTCCAAGGAGAAGTTACTCTCCCTAAAAATCCTACCGGGAACGGTGGATACGATCCTGGAACATAGGCCTTATAAGGATATCGCCCAGGCAAAATCCTATACCTTCCAAACGGATACAGCGGGAAGTTTGATGCTTTTCGCCAATCTCATACTGATCGTAAAACGGGAGGGATTTGCCGCTTTCTTCATCACCTTGGCCTTGGTGGTTCTCGTCCTTATCCTATTCTACCGCGCCTTCTTGCCGGCCGTTCTATCCTTAATTCCCTTGCTTTTAGGAATCGTTGTGACAATCGGTCTCATGGCTCTCATAGATCTTAAATTAAATTTTATGAATGTTTTGGTCTTCCCCGTCGTCATAGGCTACGGAATTCAAAACGGGATCTATATCTATTATAGATTCAGAGAAGATCACGATATCGTGAAAGCGATTGCGATGGTGGGTCCGGCCGTAATCGCCTCCACTTTAACCACCTTAGTAGGTTGGAGCGCATTATTACTGGCCGACCAAAGAGGGTTGCATTCCATTGGAAAAGTGGCGACCATAGGAATCGCCGCTTGCCTACTGATCGCTCTGACTCTACTCCCTGCGATCCTGGAATTAGCTTACCGAAACAGAAGAGAAGAAGAATCCGAAGTCATACCATTCGGGCTCGGCCCAGAGGAAGAGGATGACGAGATGCCCGGTACGGTCGCATTCTCCCAGCCGGAGCCTAAGACTTTGAAATCCACCAAAAAAGCGGCCCCTAAGAAGAAGTCCGCGGCCAAAAAGAAATCGGTGAAAAAGAAATGAGATCTTACTCGTTTATCTGTTTAGTCTGCGTACTTTTCCTGGCGAATTGCACGGTGAAATACGTGAAAAATTCTCCCCAGTTCGAATCCAGTCTGAAGAACTTCAAAAGGCTCACCGTTGCGATCGATCCTAGTTCCGGGACGGGTTCCACGGAAGCCGCGATGATCAAAAGCATGGCGGAGCAGGAACTTTCCCACCATAAGGAATTTATCGTTTATCCGGATCCGGAAAATAAGAACGTGAAATGCGAAGTTAAGATCGGCAAATCCCAGGGGGTACTCCGTTTGAAAGTGGAAGAATCCACCACGGGGACCGTACCTTATCTGTATTTTTGGATCGCTCCCGCCTTATTCGGTCCTCCCGAGAACGGAATCAAACTGAAAGTTCTTGCGAGTCTCCAAAAATGCGACACCAAGGAAACTCTTTGGGAAGGATCCGCATCCTCCTCTTACTCCTTGGACAACGACGAAGAACAATCCTTGAGTAAAGTATACGAATCCAAATTCGGAAAAGCCGCAGGCAAGAAGGCGATACCGTATTATCATATTCTAAAATCTCTTTTAGACAAGATCGATAGCCCTGTACTCACCGAAGCCGAACAGGACGAGAAAATCGAAGTGGAAGCCGGAGGCTGATTCCTCCGGTAACGAACATCGTTTCGATTATCGCGACGCCTAACTTCTTCTTGACCGATTCTATCTTTCCTATGTTCTACCCGAAACGGTTTAGAACCGAACGGGAGAATGTATGAATCTTATCAATACTGTGTCCAAAATCGTGACCGCTTCTTTTTGGATTCTTTGGTTGCTTGTGGTTACGGGACTTGTCCGTACGATCGAGGCATTGGATCCTTGGATCACCCTACTAGGTTGGATTATTTTGGGATTACATATCTTAGAAACGGGAATCTATTCCGTTCGGGCGAAAGACAGGGGCGGATTTAAGATCGCCGATGCGGCCCAGGTGTTTGTATTCGGAGTATTTCACCTGATCCCTGTCAGCTTTTCGGATAAGAAGTAAGGGTTTTCTTCGAGCCCGAAAATCGATTTCGGGCTCGAAGGATTGATATTCGCGTCTTAGGCCTGGGGTTTCGGTAATCGATTTATGATTTCCGAATATTCCTTGGCCATATTGCGGACGATATCCCCCGCAGGCAGTACGGAATCGATCTGAGCCACACCGTGACCGGCGGACCAGATATCCCTCCAGCGTTTGAATTCCTGGTCTATATCGCCCGTTCCTTCGGTGTGAAAATTATCCCCGGCTTTTTCTACCGATCTCTTCAACCAGTTGGCCGGAATCCCTGAAATTTTTTCCGTATAAACGATTTCTTCCGGAGCGGAAGCCACAACCATCTCCTTGTATTCCTTGGAAGCCGAAGCTTCCTGTGAAGCAATAAGTCTGGTTCCTATGTATACCGCATCCGCACCTAACGATAATGCCGCCGCCATTTGAGCCCCGCCGCTGATCGCTCCCGCCGCGATCACGGGAAGTCCGATCTCCTTTTTGAGATAGGGAAAAAGACTGAAAGGAGTAATGGCCCCCGCATGTCCCCCTGCCCCTTGGGCCACGGCGATCAATGCGTCGGCTCCGGATTTGGCGACGATATTGGCATGCTTTAACGTAGTCACATCGCAGAAGACTTTTGTTCCTACTGATTTCGCCTCGCCTATAATGGATCGTGGGCTACCCAAACTAGTTATGATCAACTCCACTTTGAACTCCAATAGGATTTCGAAGTGCTTGGCCCAGTTCGGGTTATGGGATTTATGCAGGATTAAGTTAACACCGATCGGTTTCTTGGTACGGGAACGTATTTCTTCCAATCCTCTGCGCAACTCCTCCAAACTGCGATAGTTTTGAGAAGGGAAGGTTCCGAGGCCTCCTGCTTCGGACACGGCGACGACTAGATCGGGATAAGAGACGAGAAACATAGGAGCCCCGATGATGGGCAGGTCGATTCCAAGCATCTCCGTAACGGGAGTTTGTATTTTCATAAAGGAAAAACTTTCACTAACTGTCCATTCTATCCATCTTTTTTTTCTGGCGAAAGAAAATCGGATCCGGAAACTGGGAAGCATGATCGTTACCGTTTCTTCCTACAAAATTCTCTCCGAAAAAATACGTGAGTTTCTGGAAATCAGTTCCGAACTATCCAGAGAATCCCTAAAGGAAAAAGGAGTCCTAAGATTCGATCTTTTACAAAACGACGGAGATGACGGAAGGTTTCTAATCATAGAGGCTTATGAAAGCGAAGCCATCCGAAAGGCACATTTGGATACGCCTCATTTCGTTAACTGGAGAAGGACGGTCCCGGAAATGTTTTCTCAAGGAACAACCACCGTTCATTATAAACCCGTATCCCCGAAACCGGAAGATTGGAAAAAATAAGCGGAATCTACGGGAAATATATATTATTTTTCTATAAAATACTTTCTCTTCCGGGACATTACCCCTTCCTTCCGATTCTAAAAGACCCCGTCGGATCCTTTTTATAGCCTAGAGGACCGACCGCAATACTTTCCGAACGCGATTTTTTCGTTTAATCCTTCTCCACATTTTTGGGACGTTTTAATCGGACCCTAGGTCCAAGGAAATACCATGGTCCTTATCTCTCACCCTCATACTGGATTCGTATCCGTTCCCGATCTCGGTCGGGAAGAATCTTCCAAGGAAAGTTCCGAATATTTTCCTCCGGAAGAAGAGGAGATTTTAGACGCATATTCCCGATCCGTAACCCATACGGTCGAATCCGTAGGACCGAGCGTAGTGCATCTACAGGTTTCTCAAAACGGAAAGGAAGCCGGTAGTGGATCCGGATTCTTTTTCACCCCGGACGGATATCTCGCGACCAATAGCCATGTGGTCAACGGCTCCACTAAAATCAAGGCCAAGCTTTCGGACGGAAGCACAAAAGAAGCGGAACTCATCGGAGACGATCCTCATACGGATCTGGCCGTTTTGAAAATTCACGGAGGGAATTTTTCCCATTCTAATTTTGCGGATTCCAAATATCTAAAGGTGGGGCAATTGGTGGTAGCCATAGGGAACCCTTACGGATTCGAATCCACCGTTACTGCGGGAGTCGTCAGCGCTCTGGGAAGAAGTTTACGTTCTCGTAATGGTCGACTGATAGATAACGTGATCCAGACGGATGCCGCCTTAAATCCGGGAAACTCGGGAGGTCCTTTGGCGGACTCCAAAGGAAGAATCGTGGGAATCAATACGGCCATCATTCTTCCGGCCCAAGGGATTTGTTTCGCGGTCGCCTCTAACACCGCGGAATACGTTATCACTAGGCTTATCACATCCGGCTTTGTGCGAAGAGGATATCTGGGAATCGCGGGACAAAATCAAAAGATCCCCTCCGTATCCAAACAATTCAATCGACTCCAACAAGATTCAGGAGTACTAGTGCTCTCGGTGGAAGCGGGTTCCCCTGCCGAGCTTTCCGGAATCCGAAACGGGGACCTGGTCCTGGAGCTCGGAGAAAAAACCGTCCAAAGTGTGGACGATCTACACAAGATTTTGGACGAGACATCCATCGGAAGAAAAATCGGAATCCGATTGCTAAGAGACGGATCGATCCGCACCTTTTTCGTGGAACCCGGAGAAATGAAATAGAAAGATTACAAAAGAAGACCGCCGGAGGATCCGGCGGCAATTCGCGAGAGATTCTATTATATTCTATTTTTTTAATTTAATTCGGGAACGTCCATGAGAAGAATTTCCGAATTTTCCAGGGCTTTTACTTTTAGGCTATCCACCTTGTAAAAACCGGCCCCGTCTCTTGCGTCCAATTCCTGACCTCCGACATTCACCTTTCCGGAGAGAAGGAACGCATACACTCCGCCTTCCTTATTTCGGGTGACGTATTCCAATTCGACTCCCGAATCCAGATCGGCCAGTGAGAACCAAGCGTTCTGGTTGATCCAGAGTCCTTCTTGAGAGCCTCTGGGAGAAACCACTACCTGGAACCGATTCTTCCTTTCTTCGATCGGATATTTTTTCTGATCGTATCTAGGTTTATGACCGTTCCGATCAGGGAAGACCCAAATTTGCAGGAACTTCACCGGTTCGGTTTCGGAATGATTGTATTCGGAGTGAACGATACCCGTTCCGGCCGACATGACCTGGACTTCTCCGGATCGAATCACACCCGAAGTACCAATACTGTCCTTATGCTCCAAGGCTCCTTCCATAGGGATGGAGATGATTTCCATATTTTGGTGCGGATGCGGATCGAACCCTCCACCGGGTGCCACCATATCGTCGTTCAGAACTCTTAAAGAGCCGAAACGTATGCGATCCGGATTCATATAGCTCCCGAAGGAAAAAGTATGATTGGATTTTAACCAACCGAAATCCACTTTTCCTCTCGTACTTGCCTTATGAACTACCGCTTCCATTTTTAATCTCCTTTCGGTCCTCTGGGGCCGATTATCTTTTAGACATTGAATCCCGTCAATAGTTCACGTTTAAAGTATATATAAAGGAGACAAGCGTTTCTTTTAGAACCGCTTCGGAAAGCGCTTCTTCGTCTATTTTTGGGATTCTTTTAACCGAAACGGAAGAATCGCCGTCTAAAGACGACTTTTTAAGAAAACCTACGGACAAGCTCAATACGGGAATTTACATGCAATTTTCTAAATATACTTTTAATCTGAAGGCGAACCGTACCTTCCTTGGTTCCGAAATGGGCCGCGATTTCCTTCGTTTTTCTCCCATCCACGATTAGATCCAAAATCTTCTTTTCTCGAAAGGAAAGTACTTCCAGATCCTCTTTGACAGGGCGACGAAAACTTGAAATCACTCTCGCAGCAAGTCCAGGCGATAGTATCCCCCCACCGTTCAATAGTATGGAAGCGGTCTCCTCTATATTCTTCACGTCCTTTTTAAGAATATACCCTAAAGCCCCGATCTTCAAGGCCTTGAATAAGGCCTCCTCCGACTCGAAGGCGGATAAAATCGCAAAGATAGTTTTGGTATTTGAGGCCTTCATTTCCTGTATAAAATCCAACCCGCTTTTTCCTGGAAGATGGATATCAACGAAGACCAGATCGTAGGGAAGAACGAGCTTTACCGGAAAATCCTCCGCCGCGGAATACACATCCACTTTGGTCACTCTTTGCATCTTCTTCAAGCCTTCCCAACAATGCGCGGCAAAGGTCGGGTCGTCCTCGATGACTGCGATCCGGAAGAGCTTCACGTAAATTCGATTCTCCTTAATCTCTCCACGGGAATTTCCAATTCTCCCTGGAAACGTCCTTGGATCAGATTCTCATTCCAGTCTCCGCCCAAAATGGATGCACGGTCCCGAATGGTTTTATGACCTAAGGATCCCAAACGAGACTCCGTGTATAGGGAACGGCTTCGAACTAGGATCTTTACACTTTCCTTGCCGGGTTTAAAACTCCAATGCGATATCCCGGAGCCGTATTTTAAATCGTTGGAACAAATCTCGGTCACTATTCCCAATAATTGGGCGGCTGGATCCGAATCCGAATAATAGTCCGCCTCCCCGATTCGGGAGAATTTTACCTTTCTTCCTCCGTCTCCGTATCTTCTCAATAGGAGTACCCTGATTCCACTCCATACGTCCTCCGAGATGAGTTTAGCGTCTTCCACATTAGCCGTTATCTCACGAACCCCTTGAAAGATTTCTTCGGAAAGCCTTCTTAACTTGATTACGGACTCCATATCGCCTAGATGACGGTTTTGGATGGATTTCACGAGTAGGCTCAGATCCGTGGCCTTGGCTCCCAGATAATCGTGCAGATTTCTGGAAATTGATTCCCTTTCCAAGCGGAGTTGCCTGGTCAATTTTTCAGTCTTGCGAATGGTTTCCGTACGGTATCCGAACCACCATACGTTCAAAAAACAGCAGAATAACTGAAGGGCAGCCATATCCGCTATGGATATCCAAGTCTCTCTGGTTTCGAAATACTGCATTCCCTCCCAAGACGTACGGAATACAAAATAGAAAAAAACTACGGAGGAAAAAACGAAATAGTATTTAGGTCTTCCGCTAAAGAAGAAAGCGATGAGTAATAAAAGGATCGGATTGATGATCCACATTTCTATCTCGAAGAACTTAGCGTTGTTATCGTAGAATTGTGTCTCCACTTCCAAGAGAACCATGGCCAAAAGTAAAAATGTAACCGTAATCCTTTTAAATATTCCCGTTCCGGAAAAGAAACGTAATACCGCCAGGGCGGAAACGCAAAATACCAGTGAAGCCAGATCTAGGTAGAATAGAACCCAATTGGAGCGAAGATACTCCATGTATAGCCCGGAAAGAAGTAGGAAGAATACGATCCCGAAAAAGTAGAAAGCGATCGTATGATTCTGTTGGTAGAATTCTTCGAACACGAGTCCGTCGGTCTCAAAGTTAGCCGTTTCTTTTCCGACTATGACCCGGCTTTCCTTTATCTTTTCGATTCTCTTACTCATAATTCGCCGTTTGAAAAATTAGTCCGGTACTCATCAGGATCCGAATAACGAGTCGATTAATTCCTCGAACCGGTTCCGTAGACCCATCCATTCTCCTAAACGAGTAGAAGAATTCATAATCTTATACCTTCAACCGAAGGTGTCGGTCAAAAAAAAATTTGAACAAAGCCCAGAAGGCAGATCGATAAGAATTTTATGAAATTTGAAATAAGAATGCCCTAATTTGTGGCAAGACTTAGTCCATGCTGGGAGTTCCCGTCACCACTATGCAACGGAAAAATACCAAAGGAGGTAGTATGAACCCGCGGGTAAACACCTCTCCGTCCGACAAGGACTGTGTTCCTGGCGGAGCCTTTTCCAGGGCGTTAGCATAGGCTCTTTCGATTTCAGGCACGAATCTACCGAACATAAAAGGGATGACTAAACCTACGCAATCCTCTCCTTCCACACGGTTAGAGGAAAATACAGGCCGATCTTTTGCTGGAACCACCCTTTCGACCTTGTACATCAGGGATTCTCCGCAGCTTACCAGAAGGCCGAAGAATATTAGGAAAACGGAAATCCTTCGAATGGATTTCATTGGGAAATCTCCAAGCCGTAATTCAAACGATAGCAACTACTAAAAAGACCGTCGTCTTTCTTATATATCTCCAGATCCCGGATATGGGTGGCGGAAGGATTTTTTTCGGGAATCGCGTTCAATACCTCCCTAATTTTTTTTCCGCATCCGATCTCGTCCTGCTTGTACAAGCCTTGCTTCACGGAAGGAGGCAGGGGTCTCATTCTAAGATTCTGAAAATAGAATACTGTACTAGAGTAACATCCTAAGTAAAAAGGAAGAATTAGAATGCAACCCATTAGGATCCGAAAATACATACGTAATTTTTTACTAAACCCGGAAATTCGCGCAAGTGAATAATTTCCGAGAAAGAATCAGAGTAAGGAGATCAGCACTCCGATCACTGTGCCCGCAAAAAAGCCCAAAAGGCTTCCATTGATCCGTATTTTCTCCAAGACATTACGGGTCTTCGTTTCCAAATTTTCTCTGAATTTCCTGGGCTCCAAAACCTTAAGCCCCTTGGCGACTTGTTCTCCCACGTATTGGGAGACCGACTCATTCGTCTTGGATCGTAGGAACTCCAACAATATGCGAATAGGCGCATATTCCCTGAGGTTTTCCATACGGCTTAAATCTTCCTTATGGGAAAGCACCAAGTCCGTAGCCAAACGATTCAGTTGTTCCTTACCGAAATCGGCAAGGGCTCTTACCGCTTCTTCTCTTGCCTCAGAAGGCAATTCGTTCCAAGAGCCCACGTATAATTCGGCGCAATCGGAGAATAGGGAAAAGACTTCGAATAGAACCCCTTCTTCTTCCGTTTGAAAATCCCGTCCTTCTTTTAGTCCCTCTCCGAATTCTCGGATTCTTTTTCTAGGATCGATGAGCCAAATGAGAGGTTTGGCTAAAAAGGAAAATCCTTTGGTGATTTTCTGGATTCTTTCCGAGAAATCCTCCTCGTTCGTCGCCTTGACCAAGGATTCTCCCACTAAGAAGCGCACCGTTCCTAGGATTTCCTTCCTCCGGTTCAATTCGTGTAGGATCTCCTTATCCGCACCGGAAAATTTGAAATTCGTGACGTAGCGGACGATATCCTCCTCCACCTTGCTCCAGACCAGATCCAAAATTTCCCTGATTTCTTTTTCTCCGGAGAGATGTTTTTCCAACAAAGAACGAAGAGTATCCATATTCTCCGGATCGTCCAAGATCTCGTCCAGATAGGATTTCAATTTATGTTCGCTGATTAAATCCGTGGAGACCCATTTTCCGATCTCTTCCGCGATTCCCTCGCTCTGCAATTCCACTGCTCTATAGGTTTTCCATACCGCAAACCAATCGCAAATCGCGCCTACGAGTCCGCCTTCCACTCCGTGTAAAAGAACGTTTCCCCAAAGGAATCTGTCCCATTTTCCGACAAGCCCCCATACGAGGAGGCCTCCGAATATTACGAAAAGAGAATTCGATACGAACTGTAATTTAGAGTACGGTTTGTTTCCGTACGGTAACTTCAACGGAAAAACCACCTTCCTTTCACTAGGGAAGAGAGTAGAAAGAATACCGGCAATAGGAACATGAATATAGTCAGATATACCGAATTTCCCTTGCCGAAATGCAGATTCAGAGCTTCCTTCTCGGAACAAACCAGTATTTCGTTTCTTTGGGTTTGGAAAAGGATTCCCCCGTTCTTATCCTCCCATTGAGGAAAGAAGGATCTACGTACGAGCTTACAGAAATTCGCGCCCTTCTCGGAGACAGAAGGCTTATCTTCCCCATCGGAAACGACCGCTTCGTCGGAAAGAATACGAGGTAGGATCGGTGTCTCCGCTAAGGAAAGGGGATCTTCTTCCGATCGGATCCGATCCTTCACAGGAAAAAATCGCCCTATGAATTCGTCCCTATCCAAAAAGTTGAAGTCTCCGTATTCCGCTTTCAATTCTTCCTTCCAGAATCCTCTAGTTGTGGGAACATTTAGCACCACGATTCCTTGGAACCAATCGGATAATTTGGTTCCCGCATCGGCGATTTCCCTTCTTCCCACTCTTGCGAGAACGATTCCGCTATCCAATCCTTCGTGTAGAATCGCTTCGTTGGTATTGTATAAAAAGCGTTTAGGCCTGAGAGTCTTTCCTCCGGTCAGTTCCCTATAATCGGCGACAGCCCAAGGTTTTTCCTTTAGGACGGAAAGATCGGAGCCCGCATTCTTCACTTTAAACAGAAAGATAAAAGCCTTATTCTCCAACTCCTTCTCATATTTTCTATTAGGAGCTTCGCCTTCTTCGGAGGCTTGCAGACTTTCGCGATTGACCCAACCTTTCAGAAGTTCGAAGCGATTCGGATCAGACTTTAAAATTCTATAAAATTTCTCCGTGGAACCTAGAATATAAGAAGTCCCCGTAGATTGGAGGAATCTATGTAGTCCTGCGCTAGTCTCCTCCAAAGAGAGTTCGTCCTCATAGGATATGTCTTTTTTCCAGGCAGTCCAAGGCAGATAACGGCCTAAATAAGGCTGCAAAGCGAGAGAACTCAGAGAAGCGTCCGCTTCCATTCCGAGTAGGTTCCTATGCCCTGCCCTGCGTATGAGTAGTCCGAGTGTAAACGGACTATCTCCCCATTTTCTGCGGGAATCTATCTCGGGGAATATCTTAGAATCCTTGGGTAGTTCGGAAAGAGTCGCCTCCACTTCCTGCATCTCCAGAGAGGAAAGACTATCCTTTAGAAAAGTCGAATGTTCCTTCCATTCCAATTCCGGATGCCATAAAAAGAATCTGACTAACGCGAAGAATAGAAGAGCTCCTACCGAATACTGAGTCACCCATGCGGAAGTCTCTTTCTTGAGTAGATGTACCGCCGTCTCGAGTCCGGACAGAGTGAGAAAAAGAAGGGAAAGATCCAATGCTCGGAACCAAGGGAACCCAATCCCCGGAAAGAATTTGGAGAGAGATGTATCGACGCCTATCCAATAGAAGATAAGGCTCGCAAAGAATACGAAGCGGGAAGCCGGAGGAAATATCTTTCGTTTCAGAATGGATCGGATCCCGAGCAGGAATAGAATCGGGAACACCGCCTGGACCCAATGCAATCCAATAAGGAAATTCCATAAAAAGGCGAAAAGCCCGCTCCCTTCCCAGATCGGCTTGAGAGCGCCTGAGCCCAGAATGGAAATGAGTCCCGGAGTGGACTCCATGGGAAAGGTTTCCGCACGATAGGAGGAATAATGTAGGAAATTCCACCAGATCGGAGCGGCGAGTATGAGAGGAATGAGAAAGACCAAGGAAAAGGCGCGCTTGCCCAATTCTTCTCCTAAGAATAGGAAATAGATGAACAAGGATACGATATAGAACATGGAAGAGGGAAAATCCGAATAATAAACGCAGGCGCTTACCACCAGATATTTCGCGAGGGAGGAAAGTTTCCCGGTCGTCCTATACTTTTCTAAATAATAAAAACCTAATAGACTCCAGCCCAGACCGAAGAATCCGGTTACGGAACCGCTGAATAGGCCCACGAGGGAAAGACCGAACGGTTCCTCTCCTGCGCAAAGAAAGAAAAAAACCAGGCCGGACATCGCGAGCATGACCGTATTCGCCCTGTGATTCGTTTCACTTAACAGTAGCAGACTGAATTTTACGAAGGCATAGGTGAATAATAGTATGGAAAGAAGGATGCCTATATTGAAAGAGAAAGAAAGAGGAAGCCAAAAGAAAATCGTGCGATGCAATATCGCGGTGGTGAAATAAAAGAAAGGAGGCTCGTAGTAGAAAACCGGCATCCCGGAAAACCAACGAGTGTCGTAGCCCAGGGATTGCCCTCCTCCCAACAGGAAGTCGTAGATCTCGGCCAAATGGGTCTGAGCATGCAAGCTCCAACCGGAGAGAGGCTCCGGAGTGAGCAAGAATCTGAATTTAATGATAAGAACTAAAAAAGAGGCGAGGAGTAGAAGGGGCCTGCGCCAGGCAGGAGCGAGTCTCCATTTCTTCTGAAAAAAAGGCATGCCGAGAGGGTAAGGAAAACCGCCCGAATTGACAAGCAAAAGAGAGCGGGCCCCCGTGGATTCGCCGAATCGAAGATCGGCAAGGAAGAAGCGACTATTCTTCCTTTACATTCTCTTGAACGTACTTTCTGAATTCAGCTTCGCTCATTTTGTCCGCATACAAGGGATAAAGAGCCGTAATGAGCTCTTCCAAAGTGGGGAATTTTGCCCCGTCGAGCTTGAATGCCATAGAGGGTCCTCTGTTGGTAACGATTTCAGGAATCCCATCCGGAAAGGCGGGCCCTGTTTACCATCTCTCTAACCATACTTTTGGAAGGTCGATACAATTAAACCAGAAAACGAACAGTGTTTCGATTTGCGGAGGAGACTCGATTCGATATAGAAAAAAAGAGGACGGAGTTCCTACTTAGGAGGATGTATTTTGCGAATGGGATTCATTTGTCTTCGATTCCCAAAAGAAGTATATCGTCCTTCGGTCCGGAGCTTCCTAAAAATTTCAGAAGGTCCGAATGAATTCCCTCCAGAAAATCTTTCATTTCTTCCTTTGCTCCGAGTCGCATGTATGCAAGAACTCTCTCTATCCCGTAAAAATCTCCGGGAAGTCTTGCGGACTCGGTCAAACCGTCCGTGAAACATAGGATCCGAAATCCGGGCTCAAGCGTGATCTCTCGGTCCGAGAATCTGAAATTTCCGATTAGGCCCGCAAGAGGATTCTCACATTCTATCACATGCTCTTCCCCCTTGTTTTGGATGAGGATGGGAGGGGAACCCGCCATGGAGAGCCCCAGCCTTTTACGGTCATGTGAAATTTCCAAAAGAGAAGCGGAGAAGAATGTGGCAACATTCCCGTATTTTCCGTGGAATTGATTGCTGATTTCGGATAATAATTCTCCCGGAGAATTCTCCCTGAATCTAAGATCCTCGAATACTTTCCGGATAAGAATCGTTATGAGAGCCGCCTGGATCCCGTGCCCCGTAGCGTCCGCGACGAAGATACGAATCCTACCGTCCGGCAATTCGGTGATATCGTAAAGATCCCCTCCCACTTCCGCGAGAGGTTTATGCAAAATCCGAATCCTAAGGTCCTGTATGATCTTCTCTCCCCTATCCTCCAAACCCAAAAGGCCTTTCTGGATTTCTCTCGCTACATTCAAATCGTTTTGGATGAGACGAAGCGCGTTTCTAAGTTGCTTCGTGCGCTCCTCCACTCTCTTTTCCAAATTCCGGGAAAGATCCAAGAGACGATCCAAACTGTCCGAACTACGAACGGAAAGAAAAACGGATTGGGCTACTAAGAATACGAAGGCCCCCACATTCGTAAAATAGCCCGTGTCCAGATAAAAATTCGCATATAGAATATCGTGAATGAGAGCGGCGTATATGAATATGAAACCGCCCAATATGATGAGCGCCCCTTTTCTTTTTCTGAGCGCTGCCTTAGTCAGGGAGAATAGACCGAGAGTTCCCGCGAGAAACGCCACCAGATAGTATACTGTGATCGTAAAAGTGAAGATACGGACCGGAAAGACCAGGACCACAAGACAGGCGCCGATTGCGATCCACCAGACGAGATCCACCAGTATTCTCTTCAGTTCCCTAGGAAACACGGAGAGGATATAGCTTAGGAAAATAGGGATCGCAAGATAGAATGTGATATATTCTATACGAACGAAATGATCGTATTTTAGAAATTCCAAATATTCGGAAACGACTCTGGTTCCGGAAAATGCTCCCCTCGAAGACATCACCAAACAATAAAGCCCGAAATAAAGGGAAGCGGGTTCTCCTCTTCTTACGAAGGCGTAAATCAGATGCAAAAGTCCGATACAGAAAAGACCTCCGGCAAAGAAGAAATCCATGAGCCGTTCCCCATTCCAAACCTTCTCCATGGAATTTGCGGTTCCTATACGAATGGGAGCCCAGAATCCCCCCAGCCTATGGTCTTTATTCGCAATTTGTAATTCTATTTTTACGTCTTCGCTTTCCGGGAAGAATTTCGCGAGACGATTGCACCAAGCGGGTTTGACTTCGAAGATCGTGATATCCGTCTTGGAAGGAAATTCCACCTCGCCGCAGGAAGTCAGAAGTTTTCCGTCCACATATAAAAAATAGGAGGAACTTTGCTCCGGGACTAGGACGGCCAATTCTCCGTAATCCCTTCCTAATTGAACGACAAGTTCATAAGTTCCGTATCCTTCTCCCAGTCGAGTCCCGTTCTTTCCGTTCCAAGAAGAAGGTACGCTCACCATCTCGTAGGATTCGGGATCCTGGGTCCCAAGACTCTTCCAATACAACCATCTGAATTTCCAGATCCCGGAAAGAAGAATGGGGCCCTTCTCCTTCAAATCGTAAGATTGCAAATCCATGATTCCCTGGACCGCGTAGGGATGTCGGCTATCCGGACTTTCTTCGGGACTATCGCAGGAAAAAATAGGGAAAAGTATGCAGAGTAGGAGGAAATAGATCGGAAATTTTCGCATCATTCTTCTTTTCTCTAAAACTGGAAAGGCCCCGAAGATTCGGGAGAATCCATTTCTTGCAATAACAGGTTCTTTTGGAAAAGAAAACGCAAAATACAATGTCTCTCCGGGGATTTTGGATTCTAAAATCGCTTTGCGAAACCTGCGACCAAAAACTGTTTAAAATAGGAAAAAAAACTTCTAAGATATAAAACCCTTCTTGACAGAAAAAGAGCAGTATCCAAATATAACAGAAAAATATCCAATAAATTGGATTTATCTTCCGAGTTATTGGCAGAAGGGACGTAAAAGTGAAACCTATGAAGACCCAATCTCAACCCCGGCCGTTCCGAAGCACCCTAAAGGCGCTTGGAATTCTATTTGTAATCAGCATGACTTCCTTCTCCCTTTTTGCGGAGGATGTACTTCTCAACGTATCCTTCGACCCTACCCGAGAACTTTACGAAGAGATCAATAAGAACTTCGCAAGCGTCTGGAAGCAGAAAAGCGGTAAGGATGTAAAGATCCAACAATCCCACGGCGGTTCCGGCAAGCAGGCCCGTGCGGTGATCGATGGACTGGAAGCGGACGTAGTGACCCTGGCTTTGGCTTACGATATCGATAGCATCGTTTCCAATTCCGGATCCATATCCAAAGATTGGGAAAAGGCTTTCCCGAACCATTCGGTGCCTTATTACTCCACCATCGTATTTTTGGTTCGTAAAGGAAATCCTAAGGCGATCAAAGATTGGGACGATGTCGTGAAGCCCGGAATCGGAGTCATCACGCCCAATCCTAAAACTTCCGGAGGAGCTCGTTGGAATTATCTAGCTGCTTGGGGATTTGCGAAAAAGAAATACGGAACCGAAGAGAAAGCGGTAGAATTCGTTAAGGCTCTTTATAAAAACACTTCCGTATTGGATACCGGTGCCAGAGGTTCCACTACCACCTTCGTCCAAAGAGGAATCGGCGACGTTCTTTTGGCTTGGGAAAACGAGGCGGAGCTCGCTCTTGACGAATCCAGAAAAGCCAACGGAGGAACCGCTCAATTCGAAGTGGTGTATCCTAGCGCAAGCATCCTCGCCGAAACTCCCGTCGCAATCGTGGAAAAAGTGGCCGAGAAAAAAGGAAACACTGCATTGGCAAAAGCTTATATAGACTTCCTGTATACCAAACAAGGACAAGAAATCATCGCTAAGCATTTCTTCCGTCCGAACGACGCAGCGGTATTGAAAGCGAACGCTTCCAAATTTCCTAAAGTGCAACTATTCGACGTGAGAACATTGGAAGGTTCTTGGGCGGCGGCTCATAAGAAGCATTTCGCCGACGGAGGACTTTTCGATAGTATCTATGGAGAGGCAAAGAAGTAGGATTCTTCTTTCCGACTCATTTTCCTACAAAATCGAGAGCTGGCCTTCGTCGGCTCTTGGTTTGACGAAATAGAGCCCGGTTTGAGAATCGACCTCAGGAAAGTTTTCGATTTGAAACTCGTCATCCGTCCCTATTCTAAAACAAGCTTCAGTCTTTCCTTAGGCTTAACCGTCTTTTACCTTAGCTGCTTCGTCATCATTCCTCTATCCACACTCGTCTTTAAGTCGGCGGGACTGGGATTTTCCGGCTTACTAGAAGTCTTCTCGGAAGACCGAATCCAAAAAGCTCTCATATTGAGCTTCAGCGCCGGCGGGGTGGCCGCCATCATCAATTTATTCGTCGGATTTCTATTCGCCTGGGTTCTTGTAAGATACGAATTTCCTGGAAAAAGAATCCTGGATTCTCTAGTAGACCTTCCCTTCACTCTTCCCACAGCGGTTGCAGGGATCGCTCTTACCGCAATCTATGCTCCTAACGGCTGGGTGGGCAAATACCTGGATCCTTTGGGAATCAAGATCGCGTATGCTCCCGCAGGGATCGTAGTGGCGCTCGTATTCATCGGATTTCCTTTCGTAGTTCGAACTGTGCAACCCATTCTGGAAGACCTGCCTAAGGAATTGGAAGAAGGCGCCTATTGCCTAGGGGCAACGCGATTCCAAACATTCACTCGGGTCATTCTTCCCGAACTAGTTCCCTCTTTGCTTGCGGGAACTAGCATGGCGTTTGCAAGAGGAATCGGAGAATACGGATCCGTAGTCTTTATCTCCGGAAACCTTCCGGGCAAGACGGAGATCCTTCCTCTTTTGATCGTGACTAAATTGGAGCAATACGAATACGCCAAAGCGACGGGGATAGCGATGCTTATGCTCGCGCTCTCATTCGCCATCATGTTCACCATCAATTATCTGCAAAATAGGGCTTCGAGGAAATTAGGATGAGACATTCGGAACCTGTCTGGATACGTATCGTTCTCATCGGGCTCGTGTTGTTTTTTGCCGGTCTAATTCTACTCCTACCCATTGCCACCGTATTCATGGAAGCGTTTGCCCAAGGCCTCGAAGGGTATTTCAAGGGCTTACAAGATCCGGATACGATATCCGCAGCAATCATGACCTTGCAGGTGGCCGCGATTGCCGTTCCTTTGAATGCAGGCTTCGGACTACTTGCGGCGTTCCTACTGACTCGTTTCGAATTTCCCGGCAAGAATGCGATTCTCACCGTCATAGATTCCCCATTCGCCGTATCTCCGGTGATTTCCGGTCTGATCTTCCTATTGCTTTTCGGAAGACAGGGTTGGCTTGGAGATACTTTAGAAGAATGGAATATTAAGATCGTATTTAATACTCCCGGATTAGTGCTCGCGACCATCTTCATCACCCTGCCTTTCGTAGCCCGGGAACTCATCCCGCTCATGCAAAGCCAAGGAAAGGAAGAAGAGGAAGCCGGAATTCTACTCGGGGCATCGCTTTACCAGACCTTCATAAAGATCATTCTACCGAATATCAAATGGGGATTACTCTACGGATTGATTCTTTCTAACGCAAGGGCAATGGGAGAATTCGGAGCGGTATCCGTATTGTCGGGCCATATCCGGGGAAAAACAAACACTCTTCCCCTGCAGATAGAAATGTTATACAACGAATACAATTCGGTAGGAGCCTTTTCAGCCGCTTCTATTCTGGTATTTCTTTCCTTACTCACTCTAATCGCGAAAAGTCTTTTGGAAAGGAACCTTCTCTCCAGAAAGAAGGAAGAAATTCCGGAAGAACCGAGTGCTACTTCCCCCGCAAAAGGATCCGCATCCCAGGGTTCGAACGTTCCCGATTTCCAAATTTAGGAGAATCAGATGTCCATAGAAATTCGTAATATCAGCAGAAGATTCGGCGAGTTCCAGGCCTTGGACCATGTGAATCTCACGATTCCCGAAGGGAATTTGGTGGCTCTCTTGGGTCCTTCGGGGAGCGGAAAAACCACGTTACTCCGTATCATCGCTGGACTAGACGTTCCCGACGAAGGAGAGATTCTATTCGACGGGGAGACTTCCCGGAAAAAATCCTCCAAGGATAGAGGAGTCGGATTCGTATTCCAACATTACGCTCTCTTCCGTCATATGACGATTTTCGAAAATATCGCCTTCGGACTCAAAGTCCGCCCTCGCGCCACACGCCCTTCCAAGGAGGAGATCAGGGAGAGAGTATTTAAATTATTGAAACTAGTACAACTGGAGAATTTTCACGATCGCTATCCTTTCGAACTTTCCGGAGGGCAAAGACAGCGCGTGGCTTTAGCAAGAGCGCTCGCTATCGAACCTAAGTTTCTTCTTTTGGACGAACCATTCGGAGCACTGGACGCTAAAGTAAGGAAAGAACTTCGTACCTGGCTAAGAAGACTACATGACGAGATTCATATCACGAGCGTATTTGTCACCCACGACCAAGAAGAAGCTCTGGAAGTGAGCGATTCCATCGTGATTCTTAGATCCGGCAAGATCGAACAGATAGGAACTCCTGACGAAGTGTATAATAAACCGAAGACTCCTTTCGTATTCCATTTCTTGGGAGATGTGAATCTATTTCACGGCAGGATCCACGAGGGTACCGCAAAAATCGGAGACATTGATGTGGAAACTCCGGAACACTCGGACGTGAAGGATACCAAAGCGGTTGCTTACGTTCGTCCTTACGACGTGGAAATCCTAAAAACGGAAGGCCAAGGAATTCCTGCGGAGGTGCAGTACATTCATTCCACCGGTAGGAACGTACGAGTGGAGTTAAAAAGATTGGATTCCGGTTCTCTCATCGAATCCCTACTCGACCAGACGACTTACAAGGAATTGAATCTTTTGCCGGGCGAAACCGTATATCTTAGGATTCGTAAGGCAAAAGTATATGTGGAGGATTTCTCCATCTAAGGCTTGCGGCCTGCGGCATTTTTTTCCCTTATAGGGATAAAATCTTCTTTCGAAAAGGTTCTAATCCAAGATAGGTTTCCTATCCAAATTCGTTCGGAGGATTAGAATGAAAGGAGTTTTCTCGAACTCGACCCAAGATGGAAAAAGTCCCGGGAAGGTGTTCCCACCGGACTCGAGATTTCTAAAGAAAATCGTCTTTTTTTCATACGCTTCGATTCTATTCTTTTGCGCATCGCCTCCTCCTGTTGCGGAAACTTCCTCGCCTAAAATCTCGAAAAGAAGCGAGATCTCCCTCAAATTTTTGGACAAGTTCAATATTGCTCTGATTTTCTCAGGCCAGAATTCTTCCGAATTGGAAGACGAACTGAAAACCGCTCTCCTAAAATCCGAAAGAGTCAACCTAATAGACAGACAAAAAACCGCGGACGCCTTAAACGAACTTTCCTTAAACCAAACCGGAATTACCGACCCTAAAAACGCGCCTAAATTGGGTAAAATCCTCTCGGCCCAGAAGCTCGTATACTTGAAGTCCTCGACTCCGGATCGCTGGAGTCTGGAACTCGCCGATGTGGAAACGTCCAAATTGGAATTCGTGCGTAATATCAAAAAAGGGAATTCCGAACGGACTTTTCAGGAATTGGCCGGATTTCTCACACAAAATCTCCTGGTAAGGAATCTGAGCATACTCAAACCCAAAAATCCGAATATTAAAGTTTCATTAAATTCTACAAAGAACGTATATAAGGAGAATGAATCGGTGGGTTTCACCGTTAGCGCTTCGGAGGATTGTTATATCTATCTTATTCTTCTCCAAAGCGACGGGGAAACTATTTTGCTTTTCCCGAATACGTTTACTCCGGAGAATTTCGTGCGCGGAAATAATCCGATCCAGATTCCGGATGGAAAATCCGGTTATATTCTCGCCGCGGGAGAGCCGTTCGGAACGGATACTTTGAAAGTGATCGCTTCCAAATCCCAGCTGGATCTGTTCCGCACGAAACCGTACGGAGATTCTCCTTTCGGAAGAATTCTTGAACCCGTGGAATCGGTAAACAGAGGAATTAAGATCATTCAGACGAGCGTCTCCGAAGGAGACTGGAACGTGGCGGAGATGAATATCACCACCAAAGAAAATTGAGAATTTAGATCGGAAAGTTTTTCCGATCTTGTCCGGAGACCACGGATAACACCCGTCGTCGAGAGGAAGGTGACTCCGGATCTCCGATCTATACGAGTAGTCTACTTAGAGAGAATCTCCGTGCCGGTGCCGTTTCCCCAAGTTCCTTCCAAACGATTTCCGCCGTTCTTAACGGTATAGATCACCGGATAAGTATCGCCCCAATCCACCGTCAAAGTGTTTCCACTTAAAGTTCCCGTTCCAGAGAAAGAATTTCCCACACTCCAATCAAAAGCGTAAGAGCCGTCATCGTTTAAAGTGATCGTAACGGATCCTTTGTATCTGGATCCGTCGGGGTTCGTTCCGGCTACCTTATAAGTTCCGTAAACGTTTAAAGACTGAGCCTCCAAATTGACAAAGGAAACGAGAAGGAATAGAACCGTAATGAGAGCAGTAAAACCCACCCTTGTATTTCTGATCATGAATACCTCCATTTGCAGGAAAAAATTTCTATCATAGAGGAAAACGGAATCAAGATATTTCCTAAAACATGGAAACGTTTCTTGCACGAATAGAATGCCTCTAAACGGGAGAATTTATCCTACACGATTCCGTTGGACCGAATCGAGACCTCTTAGGACCCATTTTCTGGATTCGGACGGATCAATCACCGCGTCTATTTCCAGATAGGAAGCCATATTGATGGCTTTACCCCTTTCGTAAGCCTCCTTCACAAGACTTTCGAAGAGCTTTTGCCTCTCGTTCCAATCCTTAATTTCCGAGAGTTCCTTTTGGTAACCTGTGCGTATTTCTCCTTCGATTCCCATGGCACCGAATTCTCCGCTGGGCCAAGACACCGTAAATACCGGCGCGTGAAAGCTACCCGCGGCCATTGCCATGGCTCCCAACCCGTATCCTTTTCTAAGTACGATCGTGAAAAACGGAACTTTTAGAGAGGCGCCCGCTTCGAAGAATTCCGCGGCTTTTCTTACGAGCCCCTTCTTCTCCGCTTCGGGCCCCACCATAAATCCGGGAGTATCACATAAAAATAATATAGGAAGGTCGAACGAATCGCATAATCTCAGGAATTTAGACGCTTTATCGGCGGCGTTCGCGTCGATGGCTCCGCCTAAATACCTGGAATCGTTCGCAATCAATCCTAAGGGACGTCCTTCTATCCTAACGAAGGCCGTAAGCATTCCTTTGGCGTATTCTTTCTGTAATTCCAAAACGGAATCCATATCCGAGAGAATATCGATCAAAGAACGGATATCGTAGGAACGTAAACGGTTCTCCGGAATCGATTTACGCAAAAGATTCTGATCCGAGGACAGGAATTCGGAGATTCTTCCCTGAAAATAAGAGAGAGACTTTTTGGCGAGATGAACCGCTTCCTCTCGTCCTTGGTTAGAATATCTATGACTCCGTTCTTTGCCTGATCGGAAGAAGGTCCGATCTCTTCGGCGGAGAAATTTCCGATCCCACCGCCTTTTACCATGACCGGACCGCCCATCCCGATATTGGAATCCAAGGTGGCGATGCGTATGTCGCTAGCACCGAAAAGTGCTGCGTTTCCGGCAAAACATCTACCGGAGGCGATGGCAATGCGGGGGGAACCTCCTTTCAATCCTGCATATTGTCGAAACGTATCCAGATCCAAACCCGCAACCGCAGGCACATCCACTTCCCCGGGTCTACCACCCCCACCCTCTGTAAAGAAAACGAGAGGAAGTTTTTCCTTTTCCACGACCCTAAGAAATCGATCCGTCTTCTTGTGATTCATGGCTCCTTGCGTCCCCATAAAAACGGTGTAATCGTAACCCAAGACGGCAGCACGGGAATATTGAGGAGGGAAGAAGCGTCCGTTGATCGTGCCTAGTCCGGCCACGAGACCGTCCGCAGGACTCATCTTAATGAGTTCCTCCAAGGAACGGCGTCTGCGTTGCGCGGCGATTGCAAGCGCTCCGTATTCCGTAAAACTGCCGGAATCGCAAAGATCCGATATATTTTCCCGGATCGTTCTCTGTCCCCTTTTATGGCGCTTCGCCCTTGCCTGGACCCGAGCCTCATCCTCGTTTAAGGAAAGGCGATGTAGTACCTCCGACAAATCGGATCGAATCGCATCCGAATCTGACTCCGCATTTTCGGTCTCTTCTTCTCCTACTCCTTCTTCGGGGTGAATAAGAAGAATAGGCTCTCCTTCTCCCAAATCCTGACCGGACGCGCTAAAGATTCTTTCAACATATCCCGAATATTCGGAATTCAAAATATGCTCCATTTTCATAGAGGAAAGAAGAGCCACTTTCTGGCCCTTACGGATAGGATCGCCGTCGGAAACGAAAAGATCCAAGAGCCTCCCCGCCATGGGAGAATGAAAAACTACGGCACCCTCGGGAACTTCTATCTTCGAAGCGTTTTTGGAAATATCCTTTTTTACTCCGGATAGATCCTGCCAAGGGATCCTGGATTTTGCCTGGGATTTTAGGAGTTCGGAAGAATGCTCGTCCACGAATCTGGTATAGACCGAGTAATCCTCCAGTTCCTTCCTTTGCAGGAGAGTTAATAGAAAGTCCTTGTTGGTAGGAACTCCCTCCACTCTAAATTCGTCCAATGCGCGAAAGGCAGAATGAAATAGGCTCTTCAGGCTTTCCGATTTGGACCTTACGATCAGTTTTGCAAGTAGCGAATCGAAATTAGGAGTCACGCTATATCCGGAATAAGCGGCGCTATCCACTCGGATTCCGGGTCCGGAAGACGACTCGAACACTGAAATCTCTCCGGAAGAGGCCTTCGGTTCCCCGTTTTCTCCTATAATCTCCGAATTCAATCGAACTTGAAGAGCGAACCCGTTAGGTAGGGAAATGCTGGATTGCGAAACCCCCAAATCCTTTAAGGAAGATCCCATCTCGATCTGCAATTGGAGTTGCACTAGATCCAGACCGGTAATCTCCTCCGTAACTGTGTGTTCCACTTGTAGACGCGGATTGCATTCCATGAAATAAAAGGAATCGAGTGAATCCGCATCCAATAGGAATTCGAAAGTTCCTAGATTCTTATAATTGCAGGCTTTGGCGATTTGGATTGCCGAATCCAGAATGCGATTTCGAATTTTATCCGGCAAGAAAGGAGAAGGAGCGATTTCCAGGATCTTTTGGTTTCTTCTTTGGAGAGTACAATCCCTTTCCCAAAGATGAACGACGTCTCCGGTGCCGTCCCCTAAAATCTGGATCTCGAGATGCCTGGCCTTAGAAAGGAATTTCTCCACGTATAAATTAGAATTTCCGAAAGAAGAAAGGGCCTCGTTCGAACATGAAGAATAAGCTCCATCGATCTCCTCGGACTTCAGGACTATTCGAATTCCCCTCCCGCCTCCGCCGGCCAAGGCCTTAATCATCATCGGCCCTTCGGATACGAAAAAACCCTTTGCATCATCCAGGGAAACAGACCTACGGATCCCGGGGAGTGTAGGAACTCCTATACTTTCGGCCATAGAAAGAGCCTTGGCCTTATCCCCTAGAATTTCCAGAGTTTCGGAACTCGGACCGACAAATCGGATTCCTGCATCCCGGCAAAGGGAGGAGAAGATAGAACTTTCGCTTAGAAAACCGTAACCGGGATGGATCAGGTCGCAGGCGTTTTCTACCGCGATCTTTACGATCTCTTCCGAATTTAAATAGGCCTTGGGTCCGGAACCGGAAAGCGAAAAGGCTTCGTCCGTAAAATATCTATGCTTGGAAGAAGAATCGTCTTGAGAAAAGACGGAAAGAGTTCGAATTCCTAAATCGGCTGCGGCTCTTGCGATTCGGATAGAAACTTCTCCCCGATTTGCTATTAATAATTTCAGGGGCTTCATGATTAGTTCGGCAGAAGTTTTATAGCAAACAAGCCGAAGTCGATCTATTTTCCGAAAATAGATCGGATGCAATCCCGCCCTTTGTTTGGAGAGAAAACAGTTAAAGAAGAATAAAATATAGTAATCGCATTGGGGTCCTTGAGATTACTCGATCCGGAAATCAACAGTTCCTACATGAAGAAAAACAGATCCGGTAAGCATAGTTACCAAATGATTCTTATGAGAACTTTGATTGTTTTTGAATGATTGGTAAGAGGAAAGAATCCTCGAAAACATATAGAGTAGCGTGACTCCCGATTTGTTACACCCTCGGGACTTTCTTTCGAAAGCCCCGAGTTTTTGTCGCTTCCCTCGATACGCGCTAAGCGCACTCGGGAATTTTGATCTCCTTAAAAAGGAGGTGATCCAGCCGCTACCTTCCGATACGGCTACCTTGTTACGACTTCACCCCCTTCACGAGTTTCACCTTAGTAGTCTG